>JANQJJ010000050.1 GCA_028281725.1 Pirellulaceae bacterium
CTCCGCGACGGTGCTGATTCTCGATCAGCACGGAAATCCGGCGGCGGGCGCCGAAATTGAACCGATGGGCGGCTACGCACTGCGCGCTCAAGCGGCTCGAGCCGATGCGCAAGGTCGCGCCACGCTCAAGAATCTGCCCAACGGTCTGGTTGGCATCCACGCCACACTCGGCGAGCAATTCAAGTCGACCAGAATCATCGTGCTGCCGGAGGCCCCTGATGACATGTCGACAATCCGGCTGGAGCCGATCCCAGCCGCAACCGCAGCTGAACACCAACGTCCAACACCACTTGCCGTCGGCAAAATGGCTCCCGAGTGGCAAGTTGCTCAGTGGTCGGATAATCAACCACGAACGTTGGCGAACCTGCGCGGTAAAACGGTCGTACTGGATTTCTGGGGCGTATGGTGCAGTCCTTGTGTCGGATCGATTCCAGCGATGCAAGCTGTTGCGGAGCAATACGCAGACCGCGACGTTGTCTTTGTGGGGATTCATACGGCCGATGGCGACGTCCAGCAGATCAACAAGCTGAAGAAGCTCAAAGGCTGGACCAGCCCATCGGCGGTCGACCAGGGGACGGGTATCCAAGATGGACTCACCTGCAAGGCATACGGGGTGAGCGGCTATCCAACCATCGTCATAGTCGACCCATCGGGCAAGATTGCCTACCGCAGCGACGTGCTGCCCGCTGGAGCAAAAAATCGCGCCGATTTCATAAAGATGATGAATCAACTGGCGGCGGCGAACCAGCTCAAGTGGCCCGACGACAACGCCCCCCGCGAAGAAGCCGAGTTCTTCATGAATCAAATGCAAATCATCATGCTTAGCCAGCAATTGGATCAACTGCTGGACGCCCCTTAGGATTAAAGAAAGAATAAAGTTCTCCGTTCACAGCCAATTAGTTTGGTCAACGAGCGAAGTAGTACCGGAAGCGAACCTTTCAGCAGGCGCCTATGGACTAGTCGGCAGCCGGACCGGTCGTCTTCGATGCAGGTCGCGGCGGCTCGCTACCAGTGCTTGGTGCTGGAGACAGGTGCTGAGAAATTTCAGCCAGACGATGCGGACCTTTGCCCGGTGGCGTCCCAATTGGGCCGGCGGTTGTTAGAATACAGGACGACGATGGAGGTTTTGCCGTGTGGTCGTGTCTCTCGCAACATCCCGGCAGTGCCCCATCAAGGACGAACGCTGTGCCCCGGATATAGCCCCAACAACGTTTCGGACTTCATGACACTCCGCGGCTTGCCTCAGTACAGTCGCCGACGGAATAGAGATGATCAGACAATGGCGATGGACGACCGTACCAGAGTATGGGACGTTCGTCCGGAGCATGCCCGCGAAGTGCGCATACTGGTCGTGCGAACGACTCGCGATTCGGTTAACAGATACTTCATCCATTGCAATGAGATCAATTATGAAAGCTGCTATCGCCGCGTTTGCCACAACCATCATGGCGTCCTTTGTACCTGGCTGCCTGGCAGTAGAACATGTGCAAGCTGCAGAGTTCCAGACGATCCAATTCGAAGGCAGCGTTTGGGAATCTCACAACGCAACTCAACTGAGTGTTAAGAAATACTTGGGGATCGAGGCCTTACACGTGCTCGGAAACAACAGCACGTACGTCTCACTGCCGGACGTCAAATTTCAAGAAGGAACCATCGAGCTGGATATGGCCATGGCTCTTCGGTCGCCGCCCGGCATCATGTTTCACGGAAGCCCTGGCAAAGATCGCAACAAGGTCTTCGTTAATTTTCTACCGGGACGTGAAAACGCCGACGCGATCAAGTTGGAGCAAGTCGTAGTGACTCAGAAAGAGGGGACGACCATCATACTCAATGTTCGCAAGGCACAGCGCGACGCGCCCCGCGACCGTTCGGACTTGGGAGATTGGATTCATGTCAGGTTAGATTTCCATGGAAAGATGCTCAGCGTGTTTCTCGACGGCAACCACGAACCTTGTATCGAATTGGCATCAATCTTCGACATCCGCAACGGCAGCATTGGTGTTTGCGGGGGTAACTGTTACTTTGCAAACCTCCGTGTCGCTCCTAGGAAGAACTCTTCAGGCGTCGATGATCTGTCATCGCTGACCGGCAAGCTCGGTATGGTCGATCCGGTCGGTCGATGAGTTGGCGTCCCAGGCGGGCCGCGCGCCGGCGGGGCTCACGCCATCTTGACCCCGGCTAGGTAAACGGCTGCCCCTGCAGGGCGCTGCCACAGGAGTTTTCCGCCAGACTCCAGTTGGAGCCGACCATCTTGCCTAGATACCAGTGCCCGGGGGGAAGCTAAGTCGCTCAGGCTAAAAGGTTGTAGCTAAACGACTTAACAGCTGCACACCTCCAAGCAAGGCAGGGGCGGCCTGAGAACGATTTAGCACCAGCGTTTCTAGACCCTGCAGTTCTGGGGAAGCCATCTTTCGCACCCGATCAACGGTTTTCCCAAAACCCTTGCCGTCGTAACGGTTTAAGCGAACCGTACAGTCTTCCCATTCTGACGGTCTGCGGCCGGCACTCCGCCGGTTTGCGAGGGCCAAATACTTGCAATTCCACAAATTGCCTGCCACAATCCACCCCGAAGGACTAGGCACTGCACTCACCCATGGGAGCGGCACGGCTCAAACCGCCCGCAAGAGCGGCACGAAACGCCGGCCAGCGCCAGGCCGCACAAGGATTTTGCGACGAAACTCATTGGCGGGGACCGTGCCTAGAGGCGGTCGGACTGGCACTTGACCTGCGCCGTCCATGTTTTTCCAAGCACCACGCAAGTTTTCAAGCACCAAGCAAAGAAATCTAACTGCTCAGAAAAAAAATGTCTCTAGTGCTTTGTCAACACTAAAGATTTGGGTAAAGGGGTCAGGAGTCAATTGTGC
>JANQJJ010000090.1 GCA_028281725.1 Pirellulaceae bacterium
AACCGTTGGATTTGGGTAAGGGGGTCAGGAGTCAATTGTGCACAGCACCCGAAGGGCCGCTGGCGGCAATTGACTCCTGACCCCTTTACCCGACCCAAAGATTAAGCTCTGACAGACCACTAGTTTCTCGAGATCTGGGCCGTTAGACGTCGAGAGCGGGCGAGGTCCAGAGCGACGTCGAGCGCCTTGTCGGTCTCATTGCCTGCGACCGCTGGATCTACCCCGTCTACGGGCTTGGCTGCGGTGCGTGAGTCGTCCTCCCAAACGGGAACGTTTGGCTGAACTCCCTGTTGGCTAATGGCCCGACCGCTGGGCGAGTAGAACTTCGAAACCGTTAGGCGAATTCCGCTGGCTAACGATTTGGTGTGAAACAGCCCCTGAACGCTCCCTTTGCCGTAGGTCGTTTGGCCAACCAGAACGCCTCGGCCATTGTCCCTGATCGCTCCGGCAAGGATCTCACTGGCGCTGGCGCTCTCGTCGTCGATCAACAAGACCAAAGGCACTTGCCATGTACCGCTCCGCGTCGCGGAGTAATTCTGATTCTCGATGCCGTTCTTGCCTCGCGTGCTGACAATGGCTCCGTCGGCGATAAAGCGATCCGCAACGGCCACCGCGGCGTCCAGCCAGCCGCCCGGATTCCCCCTCAAGTCGATAATCAGGCTCTGCATGCCCTGCTGGTGCAGACTCCACAATGCCTCGTCCAGTTCCGGAGCGGTGGTTTTCTGGAAGCTACTGATCTTCAGGTAGCTCACACCGGTCGCGGGCTCAAGTAGCCGCACGTTCTCGACGCTCGGAACCTCCACGCGGCGGCGGGCGACCACTCGATCGAGCGTTGTGCCATCTTCTCGCTGAACCAGCAGGCGGACGTGGCTGCGTTCGGGACCACGCAACAAATCCGCGGCTCGTTCAGCACCTACGTCTTCGCAACGCACCGAACCGATCTGCAAGATCAGGTCGCCCGCTTGAAGACCGGCTTCCAATGCAGGCCCCCCGGGGATCACGCTGAGCACGCGCAGCGGCACTTCATGGGGCTGCAGTGCGATTCCAAGTCCAACGAAGTTGCCTTCGATCTGCGATTCGACTTCGCTCAGCTCGGATGAGGATAGGAAGGACGAGTAGGGATCTAGCAGCCCGACGGCGCCAAAGACAAATTGCATAACCGTTGCGGCCGGAGTAATCCCAAGACTCTGGTGAGTGACTCGAGCGGCATTGGCTACGATGGAACGCGCTTCGAACCGGCTGTTTACTTTATGCGCCAACGTGATGCGGTGAATCGAGGTGCGGAACCGTTCAATATTCTCAGGCGACTGTCCCGGCAGATGCGTCTGGACGAAACTCGGTTCCGTCAAGGCAACCTCCAGATAGGCGGAGCCGCCGCGGATAATCTCGGTCATCGACAGCGGTTCGACGTAGCTCATCTCCAGCCGAGCGAGCACGTCGGCGTAGAGATCCAGCGCCTCCTCTTCCGACACGCGGCTGACCATATCCGCAATCGAGGCATCCGAACTGCGGCGTACCACATCATAATGCAGCCGCGAAATCAACAGACGCCTCTTCAGCTCGGCGTCTGTGGGGTAGCTACGTGCAGCGACTTCGTAATGCTGAATCGCGGCGACCCAATTCCGCTGCTTCTCCAACGCGATTCCCGCTTGAAGCATGGTGGTGGGGGCGGCCTCAGCCGACGTGGCCGAGTGGGCTGGTTGAGCACGCGCGACGCTCGATAGGGATGCCGACAAGAAAAAAGCGCAGATGCAAATACAGTGGGCACGGACCATGGAGATCATTAGCTCTCTTCCGAGGGGTTGACTTCGTGGCAACATGGAAAAGCGAGCTTGCCATAGTAGCCGTCAGACGAGTGCATTCGTCTGGCGCGTCGATGGCAATGTGTCGCCAGCGGGCGAGAACCTCGCAGCACGTCAGAACCGGCAATTGCCCACACCCGCTGGTGGCAAGACACCGGCTGTGACGACGTGCTACCATCCATGCACGAAGTCGGCCCGAGGAACTATAGGCCAGAGTTGCTCACAGGTCAAAAAATTCGCGTTAGATTTCTCACCGAATAACTGCGCTAATCGTCGCTTTCAGCCAGTCAATTTCCAGTGATAACAGCTGTAGCAATTTCGCGATCCCATCAGGGACATCCAGGTTGCTACGCCCCGTGCTGCCTCCCCTCTCCCCGCGGTTTCAACCATGCACGAGCGTCCGGGGGCTAGCGAGGCCGCGGCAGTCCATCCAGCTCTGCTAGCTTAAGCCGTACACTCAGGATATAAGGCTGCTCGCCTGCCGTCCAATGACCATAGGTGGTGGCCACGAACGTGCCATCGGGCAACACCTCCACCCCCGGATAGGCACAATCTGCCGCCCGGTGATTGTCCTTCAAACGGACGCGGTATTGACCTTGTCCACCATCGACCAAATCTTCATAAGTACCCACCCAGGCTACCCAGTCGCCCGACGTGGGAGACTGCTTGGCCTTCGGCGGGACATCTCGAAACGAGATGAACAGACGGCCGTCCGGGCTGTACCGGCCGGTGTGCCGATCCCCATTGAGCGAGTCGGGCAGCTCACGCGGATCAGTCCAGGTCCGGCCCTCGTCATCGGAAAAGATAATGTGGGAATTCCGCGCTCGACGATTCTCGCGCAGCAAGACCGCTATCTGTTTGCCATCGGGAGAGCGGATGGCTCCGGGTTCACACAGATGCACTTGGTCATCCGCATAGATCTTCTCGGGGGCATACCAGGTTTGGCCCGCGTCGCCGGTAAACGCCTTGTACAACGTCATCACTCCCGTTCGCGTCCCGCCGGCGCGAAAGAACCGACCGTCATCATGAAACAGAGCCATGTAATGTCCGTCGCCGGTCGACAATGGCACTAGCGATGACATGGCGACAATACCGCCAAAATCCCCAATAGGCGTCAAACCAGTCCAGCTAGCCCCATCATCCCAACTGCGTGCCACTCGGATTGGAAAGAGGCCAGAGAACATCAACAGACCACGCTTGCCCTTCTGCGAGATGACTCGATAAATCGTCGGTGTCTCCTGCGACGTACTCCAGTTCTCTGGAGTCGGCAGTCGTTCGGACCAAGTCAAACCGCCATCGATGCTCTTTTTCATCACAATCGCGCCGCGACCATGCCCCTTGGGATAAACGCAAAACATCGTCTTGCCATCTTCTAACAGCACAGTGGTTGGATGCCCCAAATACTGTCCGGGTTCTCGATCCACAACAACCTGGCGTTGCAACTCGTCGGTCAAGTCAAACGAAACGAGCTGGCCGGTCGCCTGCGCCAAGCACTGCGTGCCGACGAAACTCAGAGCGATCAAGATCGCTGGGTAGGATGCTAGTGGCATGGCGTGTCCTTGGAAATGTTTTCGGGTGGAGCGTATCCGGCACGGCGGAGTGTGTCCCAATGACGTGAAAAGCGTCGCCCAGTTATTTGCCCTCAAGTCAAGACTACTTACCCTTGAGTCGCGACCGATATTCCGGGCGATCGCGCCAAGCATCAAAGTAGGGCCGATAGGACTCGACGGCTGTCCATTGTCGTGGCTCCGGCTCCCCCGGCAGCACCGTCCCCTCCGGATAGTCTTTGCCCGCGATACTTTCGGATAGTTCTTCTCGCCACGCCGTCAGCTGCTTTTCCAGTTTGTCGGCAACGTCGGCTCGCTCGGTCAGCAAGTTCTTTGTCTCGCTCGGGTCGGACGCCAAGTCATACAATTCGTACTTCTTCTGTTTTTTACCAACATGCAATAGCTTGAAATCATTGTCAATAATGGCCGAATCGCCAAAGCAGCTAAACGCGATTGGCTTGGTTCGTCGCGAGAGATCGTGGGAGAAGAGAGATTTTAAACTGAGACCGTCTTGTGGCTCTAGCATCGCGGATTCCGGCAGCCCCACGATCTCGGCAATCGTTGGGAAGATATCCATCGTCGAAGCCGGGAAACTTGTGGCGCGAGGCTGGTCGATCGCCTGCGGCCACTGGATGATCGCGGGCACGCGCAGACCGCCTTCATAGAGACTCCCTTTGAAGCCGCGCAGGCCGCCGACCGTCGCGGGGGTAATCTTCGGTAGGCCGCCGTTGTCGCTGCAAAACCAAATTAGCGTGTTCTGGTGAATCTTCAATTCGCGTAACCGGCGGCGGAGAGTCCCGATGCTGCGGTCCATCGCCACGAGTTCGCCATAGTGATTTTGCGACGCTTCGTCGAGCTGCGAGAAGGCTTGCCGATCCTCTTCGGAGGCGACGAACGGGCTGTGGGGAGTGCCGAACCATATGACCGAAAAGGAGGGTACCCCCGCGGACGCCTGACGGCTTATGAACTCCAAAGCTTGCTCTACGACAATCTCAGAGGAATCTCCCTCAAACTCCGTGAATTGCCCCTGGCGACTGAGTATCGGATTTCGATCGAAATAGTTGGTGACCGACAGCCACTGGTCGAATCCGAAGTTACCGGGGTGATGCGAATCGTGGAGTTGGATGGGAACACCGGGCCCCCGCATGCCGTTCAAATGCCACTTACCAAAGTGGCCGGTACGATACCCTGCAGCCCGCAGTGCTTCGGGGAGTGTCTTCTCTTGCAGGCGAAGTGCAAAGCCGTGCGACTCTACGCCGGTGCGATGATTCGAACGCCCCGTGAGCACACTCGCTCGTGTTGGTGAGCAGACCGGCGCCGCCGCGTAAAAGCGATCGAATCGCAAACCAGCTGCCGCCATCGCATCCAAGTTCGGGGTCTTCAGTACGGCATGCCCGTAATACCCGACTTCTCCCCAGCCCTGATCATCTGCCATGACGAGCACGATGTTGGGTTTCGCGCAGTCCGCTGTCGACGGCAGGAGCAGTCTAAGCGCTAGGGCAGCCCACCCCAACCAAGTCTTCTTTCCTCTCCACTCGCTCACTGCCATGATCCTCGGCTTTCGCAGGTAGCTACGCACCCAATTTTAAGGAACGAACGTTCTATCGCGAGGCGGTGGAAAAGTCAATTTTTCGGTCAGCACTCGCTAAGAATCGGTAGCCGCTATGCGGCCACGCTCAGCTGTCCCGAGCTTCACCCCCAGGCGCTTCAGCCAGCCTACGCGGGCGGTGGAC
>JANQJJ010000114.1 GCA_028281725.1 Pirellulaceae bacterium
AGGGCCGCCACGGCCGTAGCAAGCCGGGCCGGGCGACGCGCCGGCACTTTGCGGGCCGACTCGCAGAGAAACGCCGTCAAACCAACAGATCGAACCGCCACCGGAGGCGACCGTTTCGATCGGTAAAGTCGGCGTGAGAATCCTGACACCGGCCTTGGTGGATTCATATTGCAGACCGGCGCCGGAGGCAACGCGGCAGACATCGGTACTCGTCCCGCCCATGTCGAGCCCGATCAGCTGAGGAGTCTTGGTCGAACGCGCGATCCCACGTAGCGCCGCCACGCCACCGGCGGGCCCGGAAAGGATACTGTCCTTACCAGCGTAGGCTTGCCAGGCAACGAGGCCCCCAGCACTGGTCATGACGTGCATTTGCACGTTGGCCGGGCCACCCAGCTGATCTACCAACTTAGCCAGATAGCTGCGGACAATCAGTCCCAAGTAGGCGTCGACGAGCGTGGTTTGGCCGCGCGCCACAATCTCAATCAATGGGGCCAGCTCGCTCGAGCAGCTAACCTGCTCGAAACCGACTTCACGGGCCAACTCCCCAAGCTGTTGTTCATGCTTAGGATTCAGATAACTGTGCATCAGGCAAATCGCCAGTGACTGGCAACCAGCATCGCGGGCCAGCAGCAACTGCTTCCTGGCGCGATCGCAGTCGAGCGGCCTGAGCACGCCCCCCTCCGCGTTGAGCCGCTCGTCTACGCCGATCGTGTACTGGGCCAGTGGTGATGGTTTTTCGATGCCAAGTGCGAAAAGATCCGGACGCGTCTGGTCTCCAATCTCCAGCAGGTCTTCGAAGGGAGCGGTGATCGCAAATGCGGCGGCGCTGCCTGTGCGCGTCAGCAACGCGTTCGTGCCTTTCGTTGTCCCCAGACGTACATGGAGCGGCGGCAACGCGTCGGAAATGGGGACGCCCAGAAGACGATGTATGGCCAGTGCGGGCGCCTCGAGTCCGGCGTCAAGTTCCAGCCGGGCTGACGAGTCGAGATCCGCGGCCCAACCCGCCGGCCGGATCTCCAAGATTCCTTGAGAGAAGCCAACGACCCGGCTGCGCGCCCGCTCGTTGCCAGCTTCGTCCAAAACCAATAGAGAAGCATCGCACCAGAAACTTTCGAAGTCTTGTTGCAGCTCGGGCGCCATGAATCGGCAGCCTGAATGCACTTCGCTGGCGGAAATGGGCACCCGACCGGAACTCAAGATCTTACACCGTCGCAGCTCGCCCGAAGCGCTGCGCAAGTAACAGTCGGTAAACGTACCACCGACGTCGACCCAGGCCTCGTGAGCGACCGGGTTGGCGCCTCCGGATCGTTCCCGGGATTCGTCATCCAGTGGCATATTCACGTTGTTCATGAGGCAGGCGGCATGGGACAGGAGCTCGGGTAGGCAGGCAAATTGTAGTTGCCTGGGCGGAAACGGACTAATTGGGCAGCGCCACTTTCTATGGCGAATTAGCTTTTCGGGTACTTGCACCTTGGAACGGGGCCTGAGTGGACTGGCACCTGGGTTGGAGCCGATTCCAATCGAGTGCCGGATGGGCAGGGGGAAGCGATTGGTGGGATTTAGTAAAGTTTGCCGGCTGTGAGGACGATTCCATGTGTGGGTCAAGCTAGGTTTGTCCCTGGGAGACGCGGCCGTTATGAGGCCAAGTTCGACCCGGTGGCAGACCTTGACGCACGTTCATGCGGGCATTAGACTTCGCCGATTAACTTGTTGCATGCAAATGACTTACGGCATTTGCTGGTCGGCGGAGGAACCTGTCCAAGTGACAAAGAAAGAACTGGTAAAAGCGATTTCCGATAGGACCGGGCGAACACAGCTCCACATCAAGGAGATTGTTCAGCACGCCTTTGATGTGATCGTAGAAACCCTCCTCGAGGAGGGGAGGGTGGAGTTGCGAAACTTCGGTGTTTTTCAAGTCAAGGCTCGGAAAGCGCGGAAGGCCCGTAACCCGAGGACCGGGCTCCAGGTCGATGTGCCGGAAAAGTTCGTGGTAACTTTCAAACCAGGCAAGGAGATGGAAGCTCGGGTTCAGGAGTTGGAAGATGCCGCTGCCGCGAGAGCCAGGAGTGAGTTGCTCTCTGACGACGAGCGGAGTGAGGAAACTCAGTAGACTGTTCTTGGTCCATCAAGCCCGGGCCGGCGGTTTGTGCTGAGGCAAGCCATAGGAAAACGAGTCGGTGAGCGCGCAGCTCACCTCAAGGTTACCAGCCAGATTGTTCACGGAGGAACGAAGGATGCGACGCTGGATTTGTGCTGCTTTGCTATTGGGATGTATGACCGCCAGCGGTTGTGCCATTCCAATCTACTCCGCGATCCCAGAGCGACGCGCAGAGCAACTGGTTTATACATCCGAAAATCTTCGGCTACTGCTCCAGGAGTGGGAACGATTCTGGATGGTAGACCAACCCGATCATATGACTCCGTATCGAGTCCACGGTGGCGTGATCTAGTGCAAGCCCGCACACCCACATAGCCAGACCTATCAACGGTTTCCAACGTGAACCCGCTGCAAACTGGCTACACCTGAAGCAAGAGTGCTCTCGTTCTACCGAATGTCGACCGTCTTGCCGGGCCAGTCATCGGTTCTGAATGGAGTCAGTGGAAGCCCAACTGCGTCGTACATGTTGCAGACCGGGTTGTCTGCCCAAGCATAGCGAACAGCGGCCGGGTCAGGCACGCTGTCGCTGGAGACCTCAATCCGATTGCCGTCAACGATTTTAGCGTCAGCCCAGACAAACTGCCGGTCAGCGCCAGCAATGGCAAAACCAATGGGTTCCTTGACGTCGAAGGGGCGCCAGCCACCATCGACATGCTCGAACGTGAGCACAATCTTGCTGCCTTGTTTCTTCATTGAGGCGTATTGGGGACTGTGATAGGCAATATCCACGCCATAGTCTTTGGCGAGTGCCCAGCGGGCCAGACGCCGACCCACGTCGACTTTGTTGCGAGGGTGAATGTCTTTGCCTTCGCCGATGTCGATGATGACCGCCTCTCCCGTGTTGGGTAGTCGCGACATGGTCATGGTTTGCGCTTCACGTAGCTCGGCCCAATCACTTTCTGCGGGACTGTCCACCTGGGCGCGAAAATCAGCGAGTTGCACCCAATAGAATGGGAAGTCGCCCTGGCCCCACTCTTTGCGCCAGCTGTCGATCATCAGGGGAAAGAGTTCCCGGTACTGGTAGGCTCGACTCGCATTGGATTCTCCTTGATACCAAATCGAGCCCTTGATGCCATAACCCAAATGCGACTTGAGAACTCCATTGTAGATGTTGGCAGGACGATGGTTGCCTCCCATTTGTCTTCGTAGCGCGGTCAGCCGCTTTTTTTCCGCATCGCTCAGTTCGCTTTTCTTGGAAAGTGCATCGAACGCGTCTTCCATGCCTTGCCATCGCTCCAGCGTCCCGTGATAGATGTCTTCGCGCTCGAGCAAGTCACGACGGATCCAGGCATCGACCGCCGAACCGCCCCAAGCATTGTTGATGAGACCAATGGGCACACCGTCGAGTGTCTGATGAAGCTGACGCCCAAAGAAATAGCCCACCGCGGAGAACTCGCCTACCGTCTCAGGAGTGCAAGTCATCCAGGGAGAGTTTTCGTGAGTCCAAATGGGTGTTTGGCTGCCGGTATTGGGGTAGTTGATGGAGCGAATCTTGGGGTAATTGGCCGCGACGCGCACCATATCGGCGTCATTGGTGCTTTTGACCCGCCACTCCATGTTCGACTGCCCAGAGCAGATCCATACTTCTCCGACCAACACGTCGGAGATCTTGATTTCGTTGTTGCCAGTGATCGCCAAGACATGCGGTCCACCGGCATTCATCGGGTCCAGCATGACTTGCCATAAGCCGTCCCCATCGGCGGTGGCCGTGTGACTTTGGTCGCCGATCGTGACGGTGACTTTCTCAGCCGGCGCCGCCTTGCCCCAGACACGGTTTTTCTGTTTTTGCTGCAGAACCATGTGGTCGCCGAAAATATTCGGTACGGACACGTCGGCCCAGGCTGTGCTAGCAAAGGCGGTTGTGAGTACGGCAACTGCGATACGACTGGTTAAGTATCGGTTGAAGATTGAGAGCATCGTGGAGTGTCCTCGCTGAATCTGACTAGGTGGGAACCTGGAAGGAGCGTTGATATTAGCATGCCAATGCTGCTATTGCATGTCCGCGGCACGATATTTTGCCATTCACCTGGTGTGAAAAATTCGGCACAATCCGGCATGGCACGAATTATCTGCATAGCAAATCAAAAGGGAGGCGTTGGTAAAACCACCACGGCGGTCAACCTGTCGGTCGGGTTGGCGAGGGCCGGCGAGCGCACTTTGCTGGTCGATCTCGATCCGCAGTGCAACGCGACCAGCGGGCTTGGCCAGCAGGCGGCCGAGAGCCATCCCTTGTTGCTGGAAACTCCTTTGCGGGAGAGTTTGGTGACCACCGCCTGGGAGCACCTCGACCTACTACCCGGTAGCCCGAGCTTTGTTGATGTCGACCGATTGGAAAGAGGCTCCGAGAGCGATGCGACCGTTTTGAAGCAGCATCTGGACGCCGGCATGGCCACATTTGACTATGTGCTCATTGATTGTCCACCCTCTCTTGGGCAGCTGACGCAAGCGGCCCTCAGTGCTAGCACCGAAGTCCTGATGCCCATTCAATGCGAGTTTTACGCGATGGAGGGGCTGACTCAGATGATTCACGTCATTCGAGATGTGATGCAGCGTGGTGATGGAAGATTGACCTTTGGCGGAATCCTACTGACCATGTATGATCCCAGCCTGGAGCTGACCCACGAGGTGGACTCCGAAGTCCGAGAGTTTTTCGGCGATATCGTGTTCGATACCGTCATTCCACGTGATGTGTCCGTATCCGAGGCGCCAAGTCACGGAACGAGCGTAATGGATTACGCCCCCAGATCGCGTGGCTGCCGAGCCTACTTAGAACTGTGCATGGAGGTACTCGAACGTGACTAAAGATCGACGTCTGGGAAGAGGCTTAGCGGCGCTGCTCGGTTCGCCGCTGGAAGAAGACCAAATTGTTGACAGCACCGCTGTCGAGGCCGATACAGGCCAGGGGCGAGCCTCTGCCAGACCTGACAAACCGGCCGGTGCGGCTAAGACCGCCAAAACTACGAAGACAGCCAAGCCGGCGTTGGCTGGGGCCTCCGGTTCCCAAGCAGCCAGTCCGAAAGCGCCCGGAGCGAAGCCGGCCGGAGCGAAGCCGGCCAAGCAGCCCTCTGCGACGAATCCAAGCGTACGCAAGAATGTGGCCCAAGTTACCGGCTCGGTGCCGCTGAAGACCCCCGACACCTCGACCGGCCAGCAGACGGCGGGAGCTGCGGGGAACACGCTGGAGCTGAGCGTCTACGACGTCGATAACAATCCGTTCCAGCCTCGTCGCAAGTTTAATGAAGAAGAGATTGGAGCGCTGGCAGAGAGTATTCGCGAGCATCAGCAGCTGCAGCCGATTCTGGTCCGCCGGGTCGGCAAACGCTTTCAGCTCATCAGTGGCGAGCGCCGTCTGCGAGCAACCATCCACGCCGGGCTCAAGACGATTCGGGCCGAAGTGCGGGAGGCGGATGATCGCTTAGTGGCGGAATTGGCGATCGTCGAGAACCTGCAGCGAAAGGACCTGGACCCGATAGAGAAGGCCCTTTCGTTTCGTCGCTATATCGATCAACACAAGTGTACGCAGGAAGATCTGGCTAAACGCCTGAAGATTGATCGGAGTACGATTGCCAACTTGATGCGTTTGCTGGAGTTGCCCGAGACGATTCAAGAGTGGATTCAAAGCGAGAAGCTCACCGCTGGGCACGCACGCGCCCTATTGCCCTTGGGCGATGAAACTCAGCAGCTCGATTTCGCTCGGCAGATCAAGGAAGAAACCTGGACGGTTCGCGAAACCGAACGACGTGTGTCCGAGCAGTTGGCCATCGAAGACGGAGTGATTGCCGGTTCGGTAACGCCCGCCAAAGGCGGCTCGCACAAGCGCAGCTCACCTCAGGTAGCAGCCCTCGAACAGCAACTGCGGCTCGCCTTGGGGACCAAGACCGAGATTCGTCAAAACGCGCGAGGCCGCGGCAAGATTGTGATCAGCTTCGCCAATCCCGAGGAATTTGAAAGGCTCTGCGCACTGATCTGTCCTCAGCTAGAAGGCAAGGCAGCTTAGCGTAATCAGCGGGAAGCAGGTATCCGAACCTGTTTCCCGCACGATCCTTGGGCTGCGCGAGTTGTTCACTCGAGCACTCGTCGGCGGTCTGCTATTCGCTAACCCAAACCCAGCGAGTCACCGTGGCGTTCTCCTGGTTGATCGCAATGGTAGCTGCCGTTTTGCCGGCCGATGCGAAGCAGTCCCAAATCTGCAGAACATCGTCACCGGTGGGAACTGGCCCCGGCCCCGGCATAAGCGGTTCGCTCAGTTCTTGCCCGGTCAGTGTCAGTCCAAACTCGAGCCACGGATGGGCTGCCGCGACCATGCCTGCCAAGTCAACGTAGGTGACACCGGCCGTGGGAGTTTCGTCGGTCAGCCATGCGGGGCGCGTTGCCAGCGGTTTGGCTTGCAGCATGTCCCGAATTTGGCGATCACTGTAGCCGTAGATGATCACGTCGTCGGCAACAATCACTTGGGGTTCGAAGCCATCGACGGGAATCGCATCGGAGAACTCGCGGTAGTAGTAACGTGTTCCCCCTGGGAGGTCCTCTTTTTCAGGCCGTGGCACTGAGTATCCAGCGGGTATGGAGCCGGGTTCGATTTCTTGTACCAGGTTGACGACGTCGTCAAACAGATCGTACAACTCGACGCAGCCCGAGAGGAAAAGATCTTGATTCTTCAGCCGGCATGCGCCAGCGAGCTCTGGCAGCGGGAGGGGCTGAGAGGGAAGGGGAGCACCCGGGCCAAGCTCTGTCGTGGTCCACTGGGCCGCCACCGTGAGCAGGCTCTCGTTGTCCCCCAGGGCCGGGCCGATTTTGTCCCGCACAATCGCATACGCGTCTTCAACCAACGGCCAGGCTTTCTCCAGCACCATCAGCGCCTTCGCGCGGTCCTCCTCATCGTCCTCGGCCAGTGTGATAAATCGCTTCAGATGTTTTGGCACTCGCTCGAGCACGGTTTCCAGTAGCCTCTCGACGCCAGGCAAGTCCCGCTGTTTGAATCCCAAGACCAGCAGGGGACTAGTGCCGGAATGCTCTAGTACAGCCATGGGCGTCGCGTTGGCGAGCGCCACGTTTTCGCTCCAGTCATACGTATATCCTTCCGCGCCCTGCTTGGTGGCCGTACTCCAGCTCAGTGACGGGCCGAACTCCGGGGCAAGCTGGCTAACTTGGCTATCCAACCATTTCGCATCGGCATCGATCTCGTCACGCCATTGCTGCAAGTCCGGAATTTCGTCTGCTTCGCTCTCCAGAGCCATGGAGAATTGAGCCGCCAGACGCTGGAAATACTTCTCGAAGTTGGCGTTCCAGGAGCTTTCCCGCCAGCGCTGAGAAACAAAACTGACCGACCTCAGATTCTCGGGCTTCGCCTCTTTGAGAACGGCGAGTTTCTCATGGTCGAGCAGAGACCGAGAGTTCTCACCAATGGAGTCAATCACCGAATCCCCTTCGCCGAAGGCAATCAGCAACGTCTTGAACCGGACACCGATAGCCAGCGAGATGCTGCGTCCTTCGAGCAGCTCGATCGCCTTGTCCGCGGCCATGCGCTGTTCATCGTTGAGCATTTCGAGCGGAATGAGTGACGTGTCCAAGGTAACAGACAGAGTTTGTCCATCGCTGAGGTCGGACCGTTTGATTTTCTGCATCAGGGGCGCCAAGGATTCCGTTTGGCCGATCCCGAGCCTCAAGATTCCTTCGAGCGCGTCCAATTGCAGCTTCGCGTTTTCGTCATCGGATAGCCGGAAGCCGATTACTGTCGTTGGAATGCGAATCCGGTCGACGTCTGCCTTGCCCAAGTTATTGAAATAAGCGCCCAGCACCTCCGGGCCTTCGCTCATCTTCGAAGCCATGTCATTCTGAAAATCCATCAGCCCATCAATCAACTCACACCATTCGTCGGAGCCGTATATGAACACTTCGTTACTGGACATGTCCAACGCCAGCTCGACTAGATTCTGAACATTCGGGTTATCCAGTGTTTCCTTGACCTGGGCGAGCTGGCCCTGGGGCTCCGCCCACTGGTTATTGAACTCCGCCTCGAGCTTCTGGACGTAGGCTACCGCGCGCACTCTGGCGACAAACGTTCCGTGGATGAAATCTTCCCAGGCTTGTCGGAGGTTGATCGACGTGGCGAAAAATGCCGCGTCTTCTGGGGCAACGGACAAGGCGGTCGAATCGAGGTCGTCACGGGATTGGGCACTCGAACTCCGAACACCGGAACTCAGCATGGTGATCGCCAGTGCAAGAGCTAGCGTGCCAGCCTGGAGCGGAGGGCGCCGCCGGGAAACAGAAGACATGATCTTTCAACTCCTTAGGGTCGGTCGGGAAGTGTTTGTCCAGCGCCAACTAGCCGCACTCTGGCCTTGCAGGCGCTTCGCAGCGGGTCATCGAACCCTCGCCTTCCCGCTCATTGCTTCGTGGGATACTTTTACGACAGTTTAACCGTCTGATGGGATCTGTGGACTTCTCTCGGATCACTCCGTGTCCGGGCTCTTTGGGGCAGCGCTTTTTTGCAACCACGGCTTCCGCCTAAAGCTCCTAGGTCGAATGACGCGCTGGTGGCCCTGCAGAGACCATGAACTGTAACCGAACACGTCCGGTTTTGACTACTCCCCTGCGCCCAATAGGCCTCGTCGGCCTCCAAAATGTCGGTTCGCCTGGACCACAGCGGCAGGAACCCAGGGTGCGGCGCTAACTGTGGTCCTCAGAATACATGGGTCCCAGAACCCGGGTATAGAGTCCACCGCCAATCACAGCGCCGAGCGTTGGGGCGATGATGTAGACGGTAAGCCATCCCCAGTCACTGCCCAGCGGAAGCGCGACGTATCCCCAGCCGGCAAGTGCCGAAAACAACCGGGGAGCAAAGTCGCGCGCCGGATTGAAGCAAGCCTGCGTCAGGGGGGCAATGACTGAAATCAGTATGGCCACCGTCAGCCCAATAAAAATCGCCGCCTGATTGTTCTGGGGAGCGCCGGCGTTGCGCTCGTTGGTCAGAGAGAAGACCATCATGGCGAGAATGGCGGTGCCGATGACTTCGGCCACAAACGCGACACCATGGGGGACGGTCTTTTTCAGTTCCGCATGCTCTTCGGCCGAGTACGGCCCCTCGCCGCCAGCGAGTCCACCCGGGTTGGGATAGAACTCACCGTAGCAAGTCGCGGTGATCTCGCTTCCAGGTTGGCCGCGCACAACCCCCTTGGCCTGTTCCAAGGCAGTCAACTTGGGAGAAAAAATCAAGAAAAGGGCTGCTGCGGCCAAGAATGCACCCGACATCTGGGCCGCGACATACGGTAGGACTCGGCCACGATCAAACCCATTCCAGATCCACATCGAGACGGTGATGGCCGGGTTGATGTGCGCACCGCTGATTGAACCGGTTGCGTAAATGGCCAACATGATAGCCACGCCCCACACGATGGCCACTTGCCAAAGCCCCGACTGAGCGCCGAATAGAACGGCGGTATGCACCGCACCACACCCAAAGAAGATCAGGATGAATGTTCCAATCAGTTCTGCGATAAAGCACTGTCGTACCGTCGGTGTAGACATATCGTTCCAGGAAGCGGCTCAAAGTGTTGACCAGCGTTTCAAAAATTGCAGCTCTGCAAAGTATAACCCAGGTCCACCGGGCAAACGCGACCGCGACAGCCAAAAACCTTGTTGAGAAAGCGGAACTGGCAAAGCCTGAGTCGCTCTCCGAGGAAGCCCAGTCTAAGGTCGCTGACTGGAAATAGCGTCCAGGTACGACTTCAGTTCTTCACGGACACGAGGGAACAGGAGTAGCAGGCCGAGCATGTTGGGAAACACCAGGGCCAGAATCATGGCGTCGGAAAACTTAATGACCGCGTCGAGCGTCGCAGCCGCACCAATGACCACGAACAAGCAGAACAAGATCTTGTAAGACAAATCGGCGGCTTGGGTGCGACCAAACAAGTACTTCCAGGACTGCAGGCCGTAGTAGGACCAGGAGATCATCGTCGAGAACGCAAAGAGGATGATGGCGATCGTCAGCACATAGCGGAAACCGGGCAGCACGCTGTCAAACGCCTGGGACGTCAGATCAACGCCACCGACGGCCTTGCCCTCAATGAGGACTTTACTCGATTCGACATTGCCGTATTCAAAGGTACCGTTCATGTTGAAGAAGACGATCACCAGAGCGGTCATGGTACAGATGACGACCGTATCAATGAAAGGTTCCAGCAACGCGACGACTCCTTCCGACGCCGGATAACGAGTCCTGACGGCTGAGTGCGCGATTGCAGCTGAACCCGCTCCAGCCTCATTGGAAAACGCGGCACGCTGAAATCCGACGATGATGACTCCCATCATGCCGCCCAATCCCGCAGCCGGCGTAAATGCTCCACGCACGATTTCAGATACCGCTGTGCCGATGTGTTGTATGTTGGTCAGGATGATCACGAGGGCTGCGATAACGTACAGCAGCGCCATCAGTGGCACGATCTTCTCGGTGACGGTGGCAATTCGTTTGATACCTCCGATGATGACGACCCCGACTAGTATGGCCATGATGATGCCGATGATAGCGCCCGTCGCACCGCCTTCCAGTTGGAGCAGCGTTTCGATCTGCGACGCAGCCTGATTGGCTTGAAATGCGTTGCCACCACCAAACGAAGCGCCGATACACAGGATGGCAAAGACGATTCCCAGGACTTGCCCGACTGGAGCCAGGTTGTACTCGGCCAGCCCTTTCCTCAGGTAGTACATCGGACCCCCGTGGACCGTGCCATCGGGTTCGATATCGCGATACTTCACGCCGAGCGTACACTCGACAAACTTGGTGGACATGCCCAGCAAGCCGCAGACGATCATCCAGAACGTGGCCCCTGGTCCTCCGGTGGCGACGGCCACCGCCACACCGGCGATGTTCCCCAGCCCGACGGTACCCGATACCGCAGTGGCGAGCGCTTGAAAGTGGGAGACTTCGCCCTGTTCGTGTTCGTCGCGAATCGTGTCGACCAGGTCACCGTCGACCTCATTGACTTCGACCTTGGTGATCGGCTCCGTTCCCGCTTTCTCAATCGAATCATAATGTCCGCTGACCACACGGATGGCAAACGGAATCTTCCGAACGTTGATAAAGCCAAAGGCCAACGTGAACAGAGCGGCTCCGGCCACCAGCAGAATGAGAACAAAGGGTACGCTGTTGCCGGCTATGGGAACCGGTGTCAGAACGAACCCTTCCCACCAGGTAGCAACAGGATCAAACGCATCGTTGATCCGCTCGTCAATCCCCGGCGGCTCACTCTCGGCGTCGGCAGCATCCAGTGCGGCAGCCTCTCCACCTGCCTCCGCTTGGGGCGCCCCGTCGTCAACTAAAGCTTCGGCAGCGGGACTCGTTTCACCTGCCGACGAACTAGCTTCCTGAGCCGGTGAGGGAGTTGTCATCGAGCCGGCGACCAGCAGGGCCAGGGTGACGGCTATCGTAGAAACTGGGGGAAGGCGAAAGGTTCTCATTGGCAAGTAGATCACGGGGATTTCCTGGGTGAACGAAGTAAGGATTCGAGCCAAGCGCCTTTTTAATGACGTGTAACCTAACCAATTGTCGCCGCCAATCAAGTCGCCCAAACGTGGATGTCGTCAAGTTGTGGTGAGGCTGCTCGGGGGCCGGTTGTCGCAAGTTACCGAGAACGGAACTATCATGGGACCCGGTGAAGCGGAACAACCGTCTGAACCGAACCTGTAGTGAATCCGCATGCCTCGTGACTGCTAGACGCCAACGATGACGAAGAACCGAAATGATCGCCGCCGATTTTTTGCAGCCTCTGCCGCCCTAGCGACCGGTGGAATGGTAGCCGTGAATCCCAAAACCTTGACGGCTGAGCAGCCAGCCGCTGCCCATAATCTGAGATATTGTCTGAACACCAGCACGATCAACGGCAGCAAAGTGCCCATTCGCCAGCAGCTGAAAATTGCCTCAGAGGCGGGATACGATGCGGTGGAGCTCTGGTTGCGTGACATCCAGAAGTTCACCGAAGAGGGCGGCTCGCTAATCGATTTACGGAAAGAGCTGCTCGATTTAGGTCTCGGCGTGGATAGTGCCATCGCGTTTGGTCGCTGGATTGTCGACGACGCCGTGCAGCGGGCTGAAGGACTCGAGCAGTCGAAGCGGGACATGGATACACTTCGCTTTGTAGGCGGCAGGCGGCTTGCAGCGCCTCCCGTCGGCGCTACCAAGCAACCGGGACTGAACCTCGACGCGGCCGCCGAGAGATACCGAGCCCTGTTGGATATCGGCCGCGCGCGCGATGTCGTACCGCAGATCGAGCTCTGGGGCTTCTCGGCAAATCTGTCGACTCTCGCCGAAGTCCTGTACGTTGCCGCCGCGGCCAATCATCCGGACGCCTGCGTGTTGCTGGACGTCTATCACATGTACAAAGGCGGAAGTGACTTCAGCAACATTGGCTTGGTGCCCGGTGCGAAGATGCATTGTCTTCATATGAACGACTATCCCGCCACGCCCCAGCGCGCCGACATCACAGACCAAGAGCGTGTCTACCCCGGCGACGGCGTGGCGCCGCTGGGTAAGATCCTGCGATCTCTGGTGGCCGGTGGTTTCTCCGGCAGTCTAAGCCTGGAACTGTTCAATCGAACCTACTGGGAGCGACCTCCCGAGCAGGTTGCTCAGGAAGGGCTCGCCAAGATGAAGCAAGCGGTGGCGGCGGCATGGGATGGCAAGTAAGTCGCCTGTCCCAGCGGTCCTCGTTGGCCGCGTTGTGAATTCGCGCCGCAGTTCGCGCGCGGCACTGCCTCCGGCGAACTCACCCCCTCCCGCGCAGCAGGCTCCCGCGGGGAGAGTGACGAACCCACTGCCTTACGACAAGTTAAACGCTGCGCGACCTCGAGGCAGAAAGGGAAGTTGAAACGGCGAGGGCTCGCAGACGCTTGGGCGACGGGCAACCTAGTGGTCTATCAAAGCTTAATCTTTGGATCGGGTAAAGGGGTCAGGAGTCATTTGTGCACAGCACCCGAAGGGCCGCTCGCGGCAATTGACTCCTGACCCCTTTACCCAAATCTTTAGTGTTGACAAAGCACTGGCACGTGCACGCGCTCATGTGCGCGCCGCAATGCGTTGCTCGGGAGTTGCTTGCAGCGTGCCTTCGTCAAGTAGCAGCTTGTACTCGACAGCGTCGACCAGCGCGAGCCAGCTGGCTTCGATGATGTTCTCGCTAACGCCGATCGTGCCCCAAACATGCTCGTGATCGGAGCTTTCGATGTTCACGCGAATTCTCGCTGCCGTACCCGCTTCGCAGTTCACCACCCGTACCTTGTAGTCCACCAGGTACATCTGCTCCAGGACCGGGAAGACTGATCCTAGGCATTTTCTGAGCGCCGCGTCGAGTGCATTGACCGGCCCGTGGCCTTCCGCCGCCTCAAAAATCTCTTTCCCGTTGACTCTCAACTTGATGATGGCCTCGGCAAACTGACTACCCTGGCGGGCATTCCGGTCCCCGGCGACAACACGGTACTTGATGGTTTCCAGGTGGGGTGTAAACGTACCAGCGCAGCGCTTGACCAGCAGATCAAAGGAAGCTTCAGCGGCCTCATACTGGTAGCCGCGATTTTCCTGCCGCACGACCTCGGCCAGTATCTCATCCATCAGTTTGCGATCCGACTGGATGTTGTGCTTGGTGGTCAAGGCAATGATGTTTGATCGACCTGAAAGCTCGCTGACTAAAATTCTCCGTTCGTTGCCGACACAGGTTGGATCCATATGTTCGTAGGTGTGCGCGGCCTTGTTGACCGCGTGAACGTGCATCCCTCCTTTATGCGCAAAAGCGCTCTGGCCCACGAACGGCTGATTGTTCCGCAGTTGGAGATTGGCCGTTTCGTAAACATATCGCGACAATTCGGTCAGATGTTCCAGGCTGCGACCGCCGAGCAATTGATACCCCTTCTGCTTGAGTCCCAAATTGGCCATGACGGCAATCAAATCTGCGTTCCCGCAGCGTTCGCCGATGCCATTGATCGTGCCCTGGACTTGGTCGCAACCCGCTTCGACAGCGGCCAACGAATTGGCAGTAGCCAAATCACCGTCGTTGTGGCAATGGATGGCCAGCCGGATCGCATAGTCTTTGGTTGCCTTGGAAACGGCGGCGATGATCTCCTTTGTCTCCGACGGTAGCGATCCTCCGTTGGTATCGCACAGGACCAACCACTTGGCACCTGCCTGGGCCGCGGCCAGGATCGTTTGCAGCGCGTACTCGGGATTGGCTTTGTAGCCGTCAAAGAAGTGCTCGGCGTCATAGAGCATTTCGCAGTGGCGACCGAGATACTCAATACTGTCGCCGATCATTTCCAAGTTTTCATCCAGCCCGGCGCTGAGAACCTCGGTCACGTGAAAGTCCCAACTCTTGCCGACGATGGTGCAGGCCGGAGTCTGGGCGCTGGCCATCGCGAGCATACCGGGGTCGTCTTCCACTCTCAGGCCGCGACGGCGCGTCATGCCAAACGCGCTGACTCTGGTGTCGCCCAACTCGAGGTCACGGACCTTTTTAAAGAATGCGACGTCCTTTTCATTCGACAGAGGATAGCCACCTTCAATGTAGTCCACGCCAATCTCCGCCAGACGCTCGCAGATGTTGAGCTTATCTTGAAGTGAGAAGCTAATCCCCTCTCCCTGAGTTCCGTCTCGTAGAGTCGTGTCATAAATGGCAATCGATCGAGTCATTGTGGGTGGTTTCCTTAGACCGCTTCGAGCTCTAATCATGGCATTGCCGAGCGTGCGGATTAGAACAAATTGCGAACGGAAGTAGTTAATAAAAAACCCCTGGAGCGGCGGGGCTCCAGGGGTTCGGGATCTGTTAACTCTTGTTCAGTAAGACCTCAACTCGCCCCGCCCCAAAGGCGGTCGATAATCGAAAAATCGATACTCAAAAGGTAGACCTGTGTCACGTCCGGGAACCTGCGAAGTGAGCCGTACGGGTTGACTGATAGACAAGACGTTAAGTCAAGATGCAGGTTATGTCAATAAGCATTTGTGCCCGCGACCTGCGGCGTTTACCAACCAGGCAATTCGAAGGTGCCCCCGCAGCAAGACCTCAATCGAGGGTCCAAACCGCTCCGCACCGCGGTCAGCCGGAGCATTTCGGCGCGATTTTGCAAATGTCGTCGGTCTCCGCTGTGCTGCTCAATTGGGCTGCTCCACGGCAGGCGACCTCGGCCGCTTGCTATCGGCCGACCAGCGACAGCGAACTCGGCCCCGGACCCGATCTGTCCAGCCCAGGCACTCCGGGAATCGACTCGCAAGAGCCCAGCCTGCAAACCGCCCCATGTTTCTGCCAGCAATTTTGTTGCTTTTTCGAAACATTGGGATTATCAGCTGCGTCTAAGTGTTGATTCTGAGCAACGTTCCCTTCCTGGTGCGCCAGCGGGCTGTTCGCTGTAAGTGATTGTGGGCAAACGGTTTACGGTATGCGCCAAGCGTCAAAACCGTTCTCTGGCATCGTCTGTGCTTTCTTGATCCGTCGTCCCGCATCGAGCAGGGCCGCCGCAAACCGACGGCGGCGACCTGCTGGAACGAACACCGGCTCATTGCTACAGAGAGGGTTGCCATGAAGAAGAATTACCGAGGCCGCGCCAACTTGGACGACGGATTTGACACAGATTATGACGGTCTAGATGCCCGTGGCGTCGAGGGCAGTAGTCATGGTTACCCGCGTGACGCCAGGACAAGTAGCGACACCGAAGAGGACAGTGATGAGCTGGACGGAGAGCTGATCGAAGAGGGGGATCTCGAGGAGCTGAACGATGAAGTCGAGAGCACTGACGATCCGGTTCGCATGTACTTGATGCAGATGGGGCAGATTCCCCTGCTAACCCGCCAAGAAGAACTCGCTTCCGCAAAGAAGATTGAAGGGACGCGCAGCAAGTACCGGCACTGGATGTTGGCGACCGATTTCATGCTGCAAGGTGCTTGTAAACTACTGGAGCAAGTACGCGATAGCAAGCTACGCCTGGACCGTACGATCGAAGTGAGCGTTACCAACGCAGCCGAGAAGAAGGCGATCATGAAGCGTATCGTGCCGAATATCATCACGCTACGCCATCTGCTGATCCTCAATCACCATGACTACTTCGTCGCGATCAATCGCAAGCTCGACAGGCAGACTCGCCGCCAGGCTTGGAAGCAATTGACCCGCCGACGCAATCGTGCCGTCCGTTTGGTCGAAGAGATGAACCTCCGTACCAATCGACTTGAGCCTCTATTCGAGAAACTCGATAGCATCTACGCGCGGATGCGTACGCTGAAGAGTCAAATTGAAGTCGCTCGGGAATCCGGCTACGTGGATGGGCATTCGCAGGAGCAACTGTTGGAAGAGTTGCGATACCTGATGAGAATCACTTACGAAAGCTCTAGCACGCTACGTCGCCGAGTCGAGCGCGTCAGCAAGCACCGCCTGGAGTACGACGCGGCCAAACGAGAGCTGTCCGCCGGCAACTTGCGACTGGTCGTGTCGATCGCGAAAAAGTACCGCAATCGTGGCCTGAGCTTCCTCGATCTAATCCAGGAAGGGAACACGGGCTTGATGCGGGCTGTCGACAAGTTCGAATACGAGAGGGGATTCAAGTTCTCGACCTATGCGACGTGGTGGATTCGCCAGGCGATCACCAGGGCGATCGCGGACCAAAGCCGGACCATCCGCGTTCCCGTGCACATGATCGATACGATGACCAAAGTCCGGCTGGTCACGCGTCAGCTGGTCCAAGAACTCGGTCGTGAGCCTTCGGTGGAAGAGACGGCCGAGCGAGCTGGTTTGTCGATCGAGGACGCGCGTGTCATCATCAAGATGGCTCGCCAACCCCTTTCGCTCGATCAACCGGTCGGTGACCACGAAGACAGTTACTTTGGAGAGTTCCTGGAAGATCACCGCGACGATGATCCATTGTTCGAAGCCAACCAAGAGTCGTTGAAGTTTCATATCGACGAAGCCATGCAAACGCTCAACTACCGCGAACGCGAGATCTTACGCCTGCGTTACGGCCTGGCCGACGGCTACGCCTACACGCTTGAGGAAGTGGGACGCATCTTCTCGGTGACTCGCGAACGCGTTCGTCAGATCGAAAGCAAGGCGGTCCGCAAACTGCAACAGCCCTACCGCAACAAGGCCTTGATGAGCTTCGTCGACGGGCTGGATCCTCAGACGGTCGAAGCGGAATCGGCCGGAAGCTAGCCGCTGGGCATCCACCCCGGCCCTCACGAGCCCAACCCACGACGAAGGTGAGTGCCATCGGACTGAGTAGCAGCAGTTCTTTTGCAGCCAACTCACCAAAAAGAAGAGCCATGTTGCTAGCGGGACAACTACGCAACATGGCTCTCTTTTTTCGTCTTCCCGGTTTGGCGTTCTTCCTGTGCCACTCAAGTTCTATCTTGCCAGCCGGTTCGCCTGGGCCGGCTGGACCATCCAGCCTCTCGCAATCTCGTCAAACCTACTCCGGGAACAGTCGCTTCTTGCGTCGCTGCTCAAGATCGTCGGCAGGCCAACCGGCCGATGCCAAGTGCTGATCCGTCTCGTGAGCCTCCCCTTCCGCCTGCTCGTCGTCGGCCCGTCGATTCAAATAGTTGATGACCAGCAACGCGTCCGTGGGCGAATGCAAGCCGTCTCGGTTGGTGTCCAAGGACGGTATAAACGTGTCATCACCTGCCGACCCCGAATTGAAATCACTCGAGCGGTTGATTCGATTCACGATCAGCAGTACGTCGACCGGAGTCACGCTCCCATCATGATTGACATCGAGAGGATTGATCGGATCCTGCGAGACACTACCGGGACGGATCGCGACCTGGTCTACCTCCATGTTCACTAGCCGCGGGTCTGCGTCGACTGGCGTGTTGTAGTTGTTGGCTTGGTAGTATCGGAGTGATTGCAAAGTGGCGTCCAAGTCGAGATTGCCGACCGAGGAGGCAACCATCTTCTGTCGCAGAATCCGTATCGAACGTCCGGTACTACCGCTGAGCATAAAACCTGGCACGCTGACCGAAATCTTCCCGTCGCCGACATCGACAGAGGGCGAAACCAGCGTCCTCTCAACAGAGTACTTTCCGTCTTCATCCTGGCCCAAGTCGAGAAATCGACGGTCAAAGACGTCTGTCACATCCGGCTCGCCTACAGGGTCGGCAAGCGACCGGTCGAACGAGACGTCGAAAGCTAACGGGGTGATGGCGTAGGGATTGGGCGACGCGGCGGAGAACGTAGCAATCTCAATGAAGAACTCTTGGCCGAGACTGACCGAACTCAGGCTTTGCCCGGTTTCGTCGACGGCTCTGACCTCGATATCCAGGATAGGCGGGTGTACGCCGTCGATGACCACGGTACGAACTTCGGAGACGCCGTCGGGACTGATGGCAACGTATTGGAATTGATCTTGGATTGCCGCGATGGAATGTGGGCTGTAGTCAAACGAGCCGTCTTCACGCAAGATGACGGTACCATTGCGCGGACGTTCTACCAGTTCCGCTGTCAGCGACGCATTGCCACTAGCCAGGTCATTGGCCAGTACGCCGGCAGCGGCCTGAACGCTTATCGGAATACCATGGGCATGAGGGATGGGACTACCACCGGAGCTGAGGATTGCCTCGGCTGTCTCCATCGCCGTTGTTGCCTGGAACAAATCTTGGAAATCATAAAAATCGCCGTTTGCTTCCGGACGGTTCTCGTTGGCCACCGCAGTCACCCGCCGAGACAGACCATCGAACTTGGGCGCCAGCAACTCTCGCAACGCGTCGAAGGAGAGCTCATGTATGTTGGCTTGGACATGCAACCCCGAGAAATCGAGGGAGTAATCGAGGGTGCTTTCGCCTGGTTTGAGCACCTGCAGGCGGCCGACGGGTTGCATGCCGTGGTAGTTGATCTGATAGATGTCCTCCAGACTCAATTCCGCGTCCGTGACACGCTTAAAACTTTGGTCGTCAAAGGTCAGCTCACCAATCAGATGGAACAAAACGCCAGCCCAGCGTGCATGGGATCCAGCGGTAGCCGTCGTATGCCCAATCCGTACTTCCACTATGTCGCCGACCAAGAGCTCGCCCTCGGTGCTGCCCGTTCGCACATTCACGATTTCGACACTCAGCTCGAGTTCCGTCCCCAGGAACCGTTCAATCTTCTCCTGGTCCGACAGGTGGTCGAGCGGGTTATCGGACGAACCGCTTGGAATCTGGGCACGTGTCAAGAGCGCGTCGTGCTCGTCAAGCAATCCGTTTCCATCGACGTCGACGAAGGGAGCCTGATTGGGAGCTAAGTCGGAATCTGCCAGCACGATGCTCGACGACGAGTGCAGCTGCGCCTCGATTAGATCGACATCCGACGCCGTTACCAGCCCGTCTCCATCCACATCAGCAGGATTGCCGGGATTTCTCCAGGGGCTAGGTGGTGCTGCGACCGAGTCACCGATTTGGAGCCGCGTGAAACCGTAACGGATCTGTTCCTGCGGAATGGCAGCGTTGACACCGACGAGTAAAAAATCTCCGGTAGGTAACTCGTCGGCAGGATTGGCCGCGAACACGACTTCGCCGGCGGCGTCAGCCCGCATCTTGGCCTCGAAGACAACGCTTTGGGAGGGTAGATCATCTAAGCTGGTGCCGCCAAGGAACGCTCCGACTTCATCCCAACTGCCATCGGCATCGACCGAAAACTGGCGATTGTTTCGAAACGCGTCTGTGAACTCGAGCCCGCCTTCCAAGGATACGAGATCGTCGTCGAAGGTGAAATCTGCGTAGCTGGCAAAGACGCCAATATTGCTGGCTTGGGAAGCGTCTCGTAGATCATGGGCCGTCACGCGCAGCACGAACGTCTCCCCCACGGGCACCGTAGAGATCGGTTGCCCGCCGTCATCCAGGACGTCGATCTCAATGCCTGCCAGAAAGTCACTCGCTAGTAGACGTCGGTCTTCGAAACGCTCGATTTTGAGACGTCTCCCCGGGCCACGGTAACTCATTTAGTTTAACTCCAGTAACTTGATGCCAATGCGAATTCGCGTCTTCAGACGCTGTGTCGAGATTTTCGGAGCTACCTGGGACCTTACGTTGCCGCAAGGCAGCGAGTAGCTGGGCAGGGCGGCGGCCGGTGAGGGGCTGTTTCTTGCCCGAAGCACCCCTCCGCTCGCCGAGTTCCCGCGAAGGGAGGGATGAGAGCCAAGTCGCAGACGATTGCTTCGAACTGAGAAACGCGGCCTTAAGGTTTTAGTGCGAGAGCGGAAGAATCTGTTTCTTGATTGTCCTGGGTTTTGAGAAATTTTGTCATATTTTGGCTTCTTGGCAGCCGGATCGGCAGCGACTTTGCCTAACGATGTACGCTACTGAAAACCAATCAGACAGATTTCGCCACCGGAGCGGCTTGGGAAGTACATAACTCAACCACACTAATGGTCTGGGACGCGATTGATTGTCCAGTAGATTTCCTCGGCAAAGGCTTGACCGGTGTCGCTCTGGACGTGCAGTAAGAGGTGGACCTGATCGACCGTTTGGATGCTAGGAAGGGTCAGTTTGACGCTCTTTCCGTCCTGGCTAAGCGCCACGGAGACGATTCTCATCGCCTCCTTTCCGACCTCATCGGTAGTGGGCGAGTACATTTCGGAGCCATAGCTGCTTTGCCAGCGGTAATTCCAATGTTCGACGACATAAGACGACGGATCGGTCGCCGACTTGGGGTCAAGGGAAAAGTTGAACATCAATCGAAGCCCATCCTTTTCGACCTGACAATCGCGGACCATCATCAGCGGCTTGCCGGTGTAGCGCACGCGCTGGATACCGCTGTCTCGCAGGCCAATCCGGCCGCCACCATTCCAGCCCTGCAGCCCCACCGCGTAAACTTGGCCGTCGGCCGGGTTGACTCGCGCCCGCATGATGCCTGTCTGAAAGTCCAGTGGCAGTTTGATAATGGCGGCCTGGGCAACATCATCGACCCACTGGATCATCAGGTAGGACATCCAGCCTTTGCCGAAACTGGTGTGCAGCAGCCGGTTGGATAGGGGGCCCCAACGCGGGTCGTCTACCCAAAGCTGCCCACCAGACGAGTTGTCAAACTCCTGGGGCATCCAAACCAAGGGGCGTTCAAAGTCGGTCGGGGCGACGACTTTTTTCAGGTCGAGTTTACCACCGTCCGGAGCCCACATTCCAGGAATCGAGTAGGTGGGAACCCAGCCATAGAAGCCTCCGGGTTTCAGCAAGCTGACTTTGGATGCAGGAGTCCATTGTCCTTGGTTGTCGCTGGCGGTCAGCAGGTCTCCCGGCATGATTCCCATACCGTTCGGCGTACGGAAACCGGTGCAATAAACTTCACGCTGTCTGCCGTCGGCAGATACCTTGATGACGGCGCCCGGCAACGAGAAGTCCGCACCGTGACCGCTTTTGGAGTAGTAGAAGTTTCCATGGGAGTCCGTCTGGAGGTCAAAATTGAACGCGTGAAAATTGACGGACACGTCGGTGTCGGCACTGAAACTTTGGTAGAAGTCGGCTTCACCATTGTGGTCCTGATCATGCAGACGCACGATGCGATCTTTGCAGGTCACGAAGACATCACCCTGGGCAATCTTGAGCCCAAAGGGTTCGTACAGCCCGGCCGCGAAACGCTTCCACTTGACGTCTAGCAACTGGTCATCAATGCCGGAGACGATCCAAACGTCACCCCCGTACGTGGCGACGGCCATGCGTCCGTCAGGGAAGAAGTCGAGCGCCGAAGTTCGGAACCAGGTGTTCCAAGGGTTCGAATCGGGGATCGTCAACGTGTCCAGTGCATAGGCAGACTGCTGTAGCCCGAGAAGGCCGACGGTCGTTAGCACTTCCGGCCAAAGGAGCGGCCCTCCAGCGATCATTTCTCCCGGCTTCGGCGGATCATTCGGTGGCGGCTGGAAGCGTTTGCCAAACGTCTCCAATTCCGCCTGCCCGACTCCGGTCTTGCAGGCTATCTCGATCACGCGCGTCCGAGAATCCTCCGGAATGTGCAGGATGAGCCGATGCTGGTCGTCGATACGCCAAACGGCGCCTTCGCAGTCTCCGGACGCAGCCGAGGCGGTAAACTCAGCCAACCGCCCCTGGTCTTGGACGCCGCTAAAGGCCATGACTTCGGACGCATTGCCCTGCCGGGCGCCCGAAGCGGTGCCGCCCAGGGGCATGACGGCACTGTGAACATCTGGCGCGTCCGTGCCCACGGCCGCGCACAGTACCAGCGACGCGCCAGGGCCGATTTGGAGCGTATGCCGGATCGCGTCGTCCTCTTCCATCCGGCTCGGCATTTCGAGAATTTCGCGCCCGTCGATGGTGTATCGCAGCACGACTTGTTTGCCGTGTAGGTAGTGGCCGGCGTAATCCATCCACTCGCGTGGCATGGGGCCACGGGGAAGCAAGTTTTCGCGCGGATAGTCGAGCGTGCCGTCATGCCCCCACTGCCATCCGCGTAGGCCCTTTAGCTGCGTCCCTTCCGGCTGGGCAGTTCCCTCACCACGGTCCCGCGCATGTTGCGTGGTGCTGAGGTCCAAGAATCCTCCGCTCCAAACGTTCGCTTGATTCATCGTATGGAGATCATACGAGACCGTCACACCACCCAAGTCGATCGTGAGCACGCTGCCGAACTGCCGCCCGAGCTGCGACGCAAGCGCCGGTCCAAAATCGCGCTGAACATCGGGAACCTCCGTGCCGTCGCGGGAGCCCTTGGGAAGGCTAGCCAGGTAATCCTTGCTGGCAGCAAGATAGTCCGGATTGCTTGGCTTCATAAACTGCTCACGAATATAGTGAACCACTTGATAGCGTTCTTTTGGGGTCAAATGAGACATGGGAGCCATCAGGCCGTTACCCCGCGTGAGCGTCATGAACATCCGGTACGGGTCGGCTCCAAACTTCAGCTTCTGAGTTCCAAAGGCACGCGCCGTCGCGAGTGAAGGCCGATTTCCGTCACTACCGTGACAGTTGAAACAGTAGCCGTGGTAGATCGTCTTGCCTGCCTCAAAGTCCCTGGACTTGAGTCCTTTGATGATGCCTGCATGATCCAAGTCTGCGGAATCATCCCGGACCGCCAGCTGCTCATCCGACGGCTTCAATTGGGCGGCGCGAGCCGGACCGCCGCGAGCAACTTCGAGCACATAGCGAGCCAAGTCCAAGAACTGACGTTGGCCTTGCAAAGACGAAATCAGGCCGTCCGGCATCATCGACTTTTTGACCGTGGACTGTTGCTCGATGTCCTGTTCGTCGATGACAATCTCCTGGTCCAGATTTTTCGCATCACGCAGTACCAACTGACCATCGCGCTGGCCCACGAGCATTCCGCTGATGATCGTATTGTCCACGGTCAGGATTGACACAGTCTCAAAGCCCGGGCGGATGCGGCGCGACGGAAAAAGCAAGGATTCGACCAGGTGCTCGTCGGATACCATTTTGCCGTCCACATCTTGCCCCACCGTCGCCAAATCGGGGCCCAGTGGCGATGCTCGGTCACCACTCGCATGGCAGCCGGAGCAGGCGGCAGCCGATTTGAAAAACACGAGTGCCCCGCGCTGAGGGTCTCCACGCTGGAGGATTTGCTGCACCAGGAAAGCCGGGTCGGTTGACTCCAGCTGCTCGGCCAGCGACTGAGCCTGCCTGAGCGTCTCCGCACGCGCGGTCGTAACCAGAATCATGGTCAAGCAGAGGATGCCGAATCGAAGGTGAATATGCATAGAGCCGCAGGTGGGAAAGGAAGGTGTGACGCGGAGGATGCCGGTCTAACGCGTGTCGTGGCCAGCCAGGAACCGATCGACCAGGATATCGGAAAACCAGTCGGCAAGGCAATCGTTAGTCACCATCATAGACCAGTTGCGAGTAATCGATGGGCTCGTCGCAGTTGAGCGAGCGAGTCACTTCGGGTAGAGGATACTTGAGCCCGGTGGCGCAGTTGAATAAAACGACCGATTCACCAGGCGAGATGCGTCCCGATGCGAGTTCCTGTTGATAGGCTGCCAGGGTTGCCGCCCCCTCAGGACACAAGAGTACTCCCTCCAGCGCGGCTGCCTGATCTCGAGCTGTCATGATGGCCTCGTCGGATACCGCCACGGCAAAGCCCTGACTTTCGCGCACGGCGCGCAGGATCAGAAAGTCACCCACGGCCGCTGGAACGCGAATGCCCGCCGCAACCGTATGCGCGCCCTGCCACACGGCCGCGTGAGGGCTACCTTCCTCGTAAGCTCGTACGATCGGAGCGCATCCGGCGGCTTGCACCGCAACCATTCTCGGCAGCTTGCCGTCAATCCAGCCGATCGACTGCAGTTCTTGGAATGCCTTCCACATCCCGATCAAGCCGGTGCCACCACCGGTCGGGTACATGATGACATCGGGCAATCGCCAATTCATTTGCTCGGCCAGTTCCAATCCCATCGTTTTCTTGCCTTCGATCCGATAGGGTTCCTTGAGAGTGGAAAGGTCGAACCAACCTGCGGCTTCCTTGCCTTGCCCCACCAAGCGGCCGCAGTCATGGATCAATCCGTTAACTCTCCAAACTTTGGCGCCTTGGGCGGCAATCTCGCGAACATTGATTTCCGGCGTATCTTCGGGACAGAAGACAAACGCCTCAATTCCAGCCCGAGTTGCGTAGGCTGCCAAGGCGGCTCCCGCGTTGCCATTCGTCGGCATGGCGATCCGCCGGATTCCCAGCTCTTTGGCCATGGAGATGGCCATACACAGGCCCCGAGCTTTGAAGGAGCCTGTTGGTAGCCGGCCTTCGTCTTTGATCCATATCTGGCCACTGCCGGCCGGCAATCGGGCAGCTGGTATGAGAGGCGTCATGACCTCCCCGAGTCGCACGATGTTGGCGGCATGTCGAACCGGCAGGAACTCGCGGTATCGCCACAACTCCGGAAGTCGCTCCGCAATCATCCGTTTCGATACGGAGCCGGCAAGTGATTCCAAATCGTAACGCACCAGCAGTGGGCGCCCCGCCTGGGACAATCCGTGGATTTGATCCGCTGCATACCGATCGCCGTTCAGGCCACATTCCAAGTGGGAAACGAACGTGTCACCAGAAAACTCGCTATTCATCAGACCTCCGACTGTCGAGATTGCTCAAAGACAGTCGTCATTGTACCGATGGTTCACCGTGGCAGGCGCGGCAATCGTTCGCGGGCTGAAGCAATCCAGGCCAAGGGACCGAGTGCGAGGGGGCTCGTTTCTACTGGCCCGACGCGCCAGCCAGACGACACCTCAATGATCTCGCAGGTCCCTGCCTCGCTGACGCGTCGGGCTGCTTGATGTGCTGGAGCGAGGGCTTTCGAGAGCTGCCTTAGCGCCCGACAGACGCCCGGCCTCCTGGCGTCTGAATGCCGGCTCCCGCATTGACTGGGCCACGGAGTTCGGGCAGGACCGGCACGCCACTTAGCGTGCGAGTGGGCTTACCAGTGACGACCGACTGCAACCGATAGGGCGTCCCATTGCCTCGCACGCTGTTGTCAGACCAGCCAAGACCGGCCGCGTCATTTAGGATCACTTGTAGCCGCAGGTCGATGATTTTTTTCTTGGAGCTGACGCGTCTTTCGAGTTGAGCTTCCATCTCCTCGACGCGTTGCCTGATCGCCTCCAACTCGGCTCGCCTTTTCTCGAGGTCCCTATCGAAGTAGACGTCCAGCGCGTCACGCAGTTTTTCTTCTGCCGCTTTTTTGGCTTCGTCACCCTCGGCCTTGGCTAGATCCTGCTGCGCGGCTCGCAACTTCTGGCTTGCTTCAGCCAACGGTTTGGACTGGCCCGACGCCGTCTGCGAGTAACCATACCGGATATTGGGGCTTCCTGAGGCGTGGTTTTGGGGGTAGATGCCTGCACTTGGTTCTCGCGCTGCAGGAGCCGAGCTTTGAGCGGGCGACCCAGCGGTGGTGGCCAGCATCGTCATGACGGTGATACTTAGAATGCTCATTTGGCGAATCATGGGGGTTCCTTTCAGTGAGAACTCGAAGGGGTTGCAAATACGTCGCTTTGCAGTTGATTTAATTGACTATGCACGGCGCTGACTTGTGCCTCCCAGCGAGGTGCGGCATCATCGTTGGTGTGAGACCAACTTGCTTGTAGCTGACCGAGTCTCTGGTCTAGCTGCTGCAGCGACTGATTCCATCGCTGAGATTCGTCTGAAGTGGCTTGCCACCAGGTTTCAACTGAGAACGCCGGTTCGGCTGGTGCCTGCCGAGTGCTCGCAGCCCGTGCTGAATCTCTCGACCGCTCGGTTGACGCGTCTTTGTCTGGAAGCAGCGGCATCAGCATCAGCATTCCCACAGCAGCCGCGGAAACCCAAGCGGTGATCAGTCCGGCGGATCGATTGCGTCGCCACCAGCGGCTGAGCTGCCGACGGAGCGTAGGGCTGCGATGCTGAATGCTTGCCAAACAGTGGGTCAACGCACTTTGCGCGTCAGCAGCCGTCGCCGGACGCCGCGTGGCTTTTTTTTCCAGCAGCCGGTCGATGATGTCCGACAGCTCATCCGGCACGTCCGGGTTGACTTGCCAAGCCGGTTTGTGCTGTTCATGGCAGATTCGGTTCAAAACGCCCATGGCCCGCTCCGCTCGAAACGGAGGCCTGCCGGTAGCCATGAAGTACAGCACGGCTCCCAGGCTAAACAGATCCGTTCTCAGATCTGCGGGCTGCCCGCCGGCTTGTTCTGGTGACATATAGTGCGGCGTGCCTGCGACAATTCCCGTATGAGTCAAACTGGCGTCGTCGACGGTGCGCGCCAACCCGAAGTCGGTCACCAGGGCGCGATCGACACCATGCTCCAACAGGATGTT
>JANQJJ010000197.1 GCA_028281725.1 Pirellulaceae bacterium
TGACCAAGACCGAGTACCCACTTCCCCCAAATCCTTGGTACAGGCCTCCGCCGGGGCCAGGAGTCGTGTTGCCACTGATGGTCGACCCGACCACGCGCAGGAAGCCGGTGTTGAAGATTCCGCCGCCACGAGAGCTGGCAGCGTTGCCGCTGATGCTGCTGTCCTTCACATCCAAGTTGCCGGAGTTGGACACGCCGCCGCCGCGAAAGCCCTGATTTCCGCTGATGGTCGTTTTGGTCAGCGCCAGTGTCCCGCCGTTAAGCACTCCCCCACCGAAGCCCGAGCCGCTGTTCCCCCCGGTGATTGTCAAGTCGACCAGTTCCACAGCCGCCCCCGAAGAGATCTGGAATACCCGGAACTGTCCACCGCCACTGACGGTGATATCTCCGCCACCGTCAATGAGAATCGGCTCCGAGTCGGTCAGCGTCAGATCGGAAATCCCCAGGGTAATCGTGGCCTCGCCGAGAGCGTCGGCGAAGGTAATCGTCTCGGGCCCTACGTTGGACGCGTTGGCTCGCAGCACCGCTTCCCGAAGCGAAAGCACACCGTCATCGGCGACCACATCCAGCGTGGTCGTCACCTCGAGCCCGGCAGGGTCAAGGTCCGGAACTTCCACCGCCCCGATGTCCACCGGTCCGCTACCTAGCGGCCCGGCAGCTCGGGGGAACGCCGACCCACGTTGGTCGGAAGTCAGGGCCAATGGGTTGGAGCCCTGTTCTTCGACCGGGCTGAGCGGGCTAGGCAAATGAGTCAGGGTGGGGCCGCCGTTGTCCTGGAGAGGTCCAAGCAATGGGTCAGCCACGATCGTGTTGGCGAACGATCCCGCCTCGGAACCATCCTGGATCAGGTTGTTCGCCCCGGTCAGGGTGGCGCCGTTAGTCAACAGGTCGCCGCCCGTATTACCGGCCAGGATGGTGGAGTTCAGGTTCAGCTGGGGATTGTCTCCGGTGTCGCTGAAGACTCCGCCGACGCTTCCGCCGGTATTCCCAAAGACGGTGCTGTTACTAAGGTTCAGGATGCTTGTGCTGAACACACCGCCTGCGATCACACCACTATTCCCAGAGATGGTACTGTTGGTGATCGTCATCGTGCCGGAATTGAACAGGCCGGCCGCTACTTGGTTGGTAGTGGAGTTGCCGCTGACGGTGCTTCGTGTTAGCTCGAGCGTTCCCGTGTTCAAGACTCCAATGCCGCGAATGCCGAAGACACTAGTCTCGGCAACGGTCAGGGTGCCCAAGTTGAGGATGCCGCCGGCGGTACCATGATTGATACTCGAGGTGATCTTCAGACCGCGGAACTCAGCGGTCGAGCCGGCACTGACCGCCAGTGCGGCGTTGGGGAGCGTGCCCGTGATGGTAACCCTTCCACCACCGTCGATCACCACAACATCACCTGCGTCAGGATCGTCGACCTGGATCGGGAGTCCGGACTTGGTGACGGTATTGATTTGGTGGGCAAAGGTGATGGTCTGCGGTCCGCCGTCGGAAGCGTTGGCGCGCAGCACTGCCTCGCGCAGGCTTAGCAGTCCATCGAACGCCACCACGTCAGCGCCGGTTGTGACCACCAGTCCTTCCGGGTCCTGGCCCTCGACCGCCCCGATTTCGACCCCACTCAACGTACGAATGAACCCAGGTCCACGCTGATCGTATAGCAGGGCGGTTCCGTCCGGCCCCACCGCCAGCGAACTCGTTCCGGCGTTGACGAGCGGGCTGTCGGTCAGCGGCATGTGAGTCAGAGTCGGGCCACCGTTGTCCGCCAGGGGCAGAAGTCGAGGGTCCCCGGTGAGCGTCCCGGTGAGACCGCTAGTGGACAGTCCGTCCTCGATCAGGTTCGTTGTCCCCGTCACCGTGGCGGACGCGGCCACGACAAGGTCGTTCCGGCCCGTGCTGCGGGCGATCACCGTGTTATTCAGTGTGGTATTCCCATTTGCCCTCACACCGCCTCCGGCGTTGCCGAACACGGTGCTGTTGGTCATCACGAGATTTCCGATCAGGCTGACTTCTACCCCACCTCCATGCAGCGTGGCGGTGTTGCCGGAGAGCGTCGAGTTGACCACGACAGCGTCCGCGTGTTCGCTGTTGATCGCCAATCCGCCGCCAAGATGGGCGGAGTTCCCTGAAATGGTACTGGCAGTAACGATCAACGCGTCATTCGTGAAGATCCCGCCGCCGCCGGTCGTGAGGTTGATGGCGGTAGTGTCGTTGCCGGAAATGGTCGTGCCATCGATCTCGACCGTGCCGGTACCGTTAAAGATTCCTGCACCGTTGAGATGGGCAGAGTTGCCGCTGATGGTGCTGCCGGAGATGGAGAGAGTGCCGGCGAAATTGGTGCTACCGTTGGAAATCCCGCCTCCGTAGAAGGCGTAGTTGCTCGAGACGGTGCTGTCGGAAATGTCCATCGTGCCGAGGTTAGCCAGCCCGCCACCACCGTTTCCAGCCGTGTTGCCGGTGACCAAACTTTCGACAAGTGTCAGGTTGCCTTCATTAAAGACCCCGCCGCCGAACCCGAACGCCCCAGCCGCGTTTCCACTAATGGTGCTGCTGCGGATTTCCAGCGTTCCGGAGTTGTGCACTCCACCGCCGTTCGAGACCGAACTGCCGCCAGTGACGGTCAAGCCTTGCAGCACCGCATCGGCGCCGGTATCGATCACGAAGGCGGTGGATTGATTCCCCGCATCCACAGTGACTTGGCCGCCTCCGTCGAACACCGTCGGTTCGCTGCCGGTCAGGGGCAGCGCCGATCCAGCCAGGACAACCGTGCCTGGACCATTGAAAGTGATGGTGTCCGACCCCGCGGTGGCGTTGGCCGCTAGGACCGCCTCACGCAAAGAGACGCCATCTTGGCCTGCGTTGGCGACCAAGGCGGAGATCGAGGAGGTGTCGCCATTGACCACGTCGTTGAATGCGGTGACGGTGACGGCGGCGAGCACACGTCGGTCTTCCAGAGTTTCCAAGCCTAATAGGCAGCGACGGGCTTGGTGCCTGCGAGCGGCAGTCCGCCGCTTCTTCCGCTTAGCAAATGACATTGGCAGGTAACTCACTTAAGCATCTGGAATCGAGCAAAAACGACATCGATCCAGCGATCAGCCGAACGGCTTGAGACCAGGTGAAACAAATTGGGTGGAGCCGTCGCGATTCCCATCGCCGGCGCTATGTCGGGTACGCCCCGACATGGGCACATCAAAAGCGGTTCTGGTTACGGATGGCTCTTGCAGGGACTCCATGGAGTAAATCCCCTAGAGGGGATATTTCCCAGCACCTCCGGATTCGATCCCCAGGAGAGGCCGAATTCTGAAAAGAATCCGAAAATGACCTCGATAGGTAGCAACCGTGCCGCATCCGTGAGAAGCTGGCAAGGGCGATCCGCCCTATAGTGGCAACGAGCAATCCGGCAGAACGGCAAATTCCAGAATGGCAGCAGAGGACATCAAAACCCCATACCACGAGCAGGCGCCCGGCGATTCGCCGCTACGCAGCGTCCACACCGAAAACCTGCCGCAATTGTTCCAGCAGGCCGAGATTGCGCTGATGATTTCGACCTATCAAGCGGGGCGATTGATTCTTGCCCGCAACGACGGCGGGACGCTCAACACGCACTTTCGAAACTTCGCTTCGCCGATGGGGCTGGCTTGTGACGGACATCGCTTGGCCATCGGGACCAAGGTTGCCGTTTGGGAGTTTCGCAATCAGCCTGAAGTCTGCCAGCAACTGGAGCCACCCGGAAAGCACGACGCCTGCTACTTGCCGCGTGCCTGTCATGTGACTGGCAACATTGACGTACATGAAATCGCCTGGTCCGGACCCGAACTGTGGATCGTCAACACACGGTTTTCTTGCCTGTGTACCTTGGACCGCGACCACAGCTTCGTTCCCCGTTGGCGCCCCAAGTTTGTCAGTGGCCTGGCTGCCGAAGACCGGTGCCATTTAAACGGTGTGGCCTTAGTCGATGGCCAGCCAAAGTATGTCACGGCACTCGGCGCGACGGATACTCCGGAAGGATGGCGCGAAAACAAAGCGTTCGGTGGCGTGCTGATGGATGTCGAATCGGGAGAGATTCTTGCTCGAGGCCTCTCCATGCCCCACTCGCCCAGGCTCTATCAAGGACAACTCTGGGTCCTCGAATCAGGCACTGGAAGCCTCTCCGTAGCAGATCCCCAGTCGGGCAAGCTGGACTGCGTGGCAATGCTTCCGGGCTTCCCTCGCGGTATCGATTTCTATGGGCCCTACGCCTTCGTCGGCTTATCACAGGTTCGAGAGTCGGCGGTCTTCAGCGGTATTCCCGTTACCAAGCATCGCGAAGAACTCAAGTGCGGAGTCTGGATCGTGGACATACGCAACGGGCAGACGGTCGGGTTCCTGCGTTTTGAAGACGGCGTGCAGGAGATCTTTGCAGTCCAGGTGATGACAAATACTTGCTTTCCAGAACTGTTGAACTGGGAAGACAATAAGCAGGTGGTCTCCAACTCATGGGTATTGCCCGACAAAGCACTCAAAGACGTTCAGCGAAGGCAGGACTAGGCGATGTTCGATTCTGGCAAGAATCTGAGCTCAAACGCGTCAGTCGGAATATCTGATCGGCATCGGCCTCCTGCCTTGACGCCACCAGACAGGGTGAAAGCCCGCCCAATCAACACCTTGCCACACCGTAGGGTGCTGTGTCCATAAGCACTCACATTATGATCGTCTTTATGGCGGCTCTGGTGATGATGTACTGATCGGTGCTGGCGGAAAAGACTCTTACATCATCTCCGGCAATGACACTATCGACGGCTTTAGCCCGCCTACAAACGGAAAAAGTCGAGCTTAGTCTCGCTCGTTGATGCGTGCCTTGAAGCAAACCGTTTTATAACTCGTCCGCCGACCGTAGCCCAGATGAGCCGAACCATGAATTACTTATAGGACGGTGCCGCTTTCGAACGACGGAACCCTAACGCCCCATCTTTGCATCCACATACCGTTCCAACGTCCAGGTCACCGTGACCGCTGGCTCTGTGTCGGAAACCAAACGTACCAGATGTCTTTGACCTTAGGCGGCCCAAGCTGTTCACCTTCTATGTAGTCGCCAATCGCCTGCCTTGCATGTGCAAACATATCAGCGTAGAGAGAGTCTCGGGAAGGACCAGGAGGTAGCTCTGTTGCGCCCGGAGGTGGCGCTAACGCGAGCATTCGACTTCTGAACAGTTCTTCGTCAACGCGAACCAAGACTCCCGTGACAGGAACCCAGCCGTACGCTTCAACACCTTCACGAACGTCCCAATCACCACGAATCAATAGCTCGTCAGCCCGCTTATCGATAATCTCAATCGTGTACTCCTCTGCAAACTCGTGAAAGGCCGTATACACGCTGGCAGAGGAAGTCTTGCCAGGTGACAACTTGAACTTCTTACCAACAAGACCTCTCCACCCGCGAACTCGGCGCGACTTGAAATGAGCCGTTATCCGTGGAGCATGTGATGGCGCATCTTGATTCCCTTCATAGTCTCTGTTCTCGGCTGCCTGGACTACCAACTCCCATACCAATTCTGGGCTCTCGTCGCCCGCATCAATCTTCGCTACAAAGCTAGATTCTCTTGCCGCAAGATCGTAGAGAAACTCGCCATACCGAACGGTATTTTTCTTCATATCGCTCACCCGCGAATCAGCTGCGACCTGAGCGTTACAATTGGGCCCTACGAAGTTTAGCGAAGCGACAGCAAGCAAGATGAGGGTACGGATCATTACAGATAGGCCGGTAACGTGAAAGCTAGAGTGGGGATCAACGTCCCATTCTAGCAGCTACTTACCACTCCAGCGCCGCCCCGTAGTACGTTAAAGGATCGATGAGTTCTTTGAGTCCGAGTGCACACCGGGCATCGCCACTCCCCTACGATGTAGCTTTTTCAAACAGCGGAGGTGGCACATCTGCGGACACAGCAGGCTCTTGGGGGGAGGAGGCGTTTCAAAAATTCTTGGAAATGCCTGTAAGCTAAGTTGGTTTGAGCCGTCGTCTTTTCGAACTCTAGTGGTGTGGTTGTAGGTCGTCTCTCTGGC
>JANQJJ010000280.1 GCA_028281725.1 Pirellulaceae bacterium
ATCAAAGATGTCGCCTACTGGACAACGGACAGTCGAGGGGGGCGCGGAGCCGTTCGCGAAGTTGTCGAGCGGCTGTTGAAGGCTAAAGGAAGCTGGGACCACTGTTTGCCCGCTCAACCTGCGGGATAGGCTGCCGATGCCCCTGTTCGCAAAAAGATATCTCAGTATTCTGACCGTCTTGCTGCTGGCAATGTCTGCCTATCGTCTGGTCGTGGTGCCTGCCATTGAGCCTCCCCCGCGCCCGCAGGCGCCCGTACCGAAATTCTCCGGAGTCCTAGGGGGCCAGCAGTGGTGGCACCAACTCTTCCCGGCAGGTTCGTGGGAAACCGACAATCCCACCATCGCTCAAACCAAACAAGGCTTTATTCTGCTTTCAAGTTCTTGGGAACAGGTGGGACCCAAGACGTGGGAGCTGAAACCGCTGACGCTGATCTTGCCTCAGTCGAAATCCCGCGATGGGACAACCCCCGTTCCGGGAGCCCCTGCCGACGCAACGCAGAAAGATGTCTGGATCGTGAACGCGGCTGAAGGAGCCACGATCCACTTCGAGCATGCGTTTGATCTAACGGGTGGATCGATTCCCTCGTTGGAGCGTGGGCAGCTCAGAGGGGCAGTCGAAATCACACGCCAGTCGCCAGGCGGCGCCGAGAAGCAACCCTGGAAGCTGAAGACCAGCGATCTAGCTATTGACCGCAGACGCATCACAACGCAACAGACTGTCACCATCGAGTGGGATGACAGCATTATCCGCGGGCGTGACCTGAGGATTATGCTTCAGCGCGATGTCCTGGGAGGGCCAAGCCGTGCTTCTTCCGCCTGGGGTCCACTGGAGGAAATGGAACTCTATCACGTCGATGAAATCAACATTGCACTACCTCCGGGTGGTATCTGGGCAAGCTTTGACAACGAGACGTTGGCAGGACGGCCCGAGCTGAAAATCCTTCCCGCCCGCCTACAAGCGCATTGTGCCGGAAGGTTCGTATTTGACTTTACCACTTCGACTGCATCGCTTCTCAATGGCGTCCACATCGTACACCGGCTGGGCGAATTGCCGCCGGACGAATTCCTCAGCCAGAAGGTGGCGGTCCGTATCGAACCTCCCAATGCACCCGGTACCACGGCTGAAAAATCAGTTCGCCTGGCCGGGATCGAGCTCAAGGAGCTCGAGGCAACCGGCGTGGATTCGCTCAAGAACTTCGTTGGCGAGAAATGGGTCGAACTGAAAGCACCAACCATCGATGCGTCGGCCCGCGGCAAACACCTGAAAGTCGATTTTGTACGCAAGCGAATCGACCTGTCCGGTCAACTGGCTCAACCGGGTGCGACGCAATCGATCGCGCGGCTCCACTATGCGGGGTACGAATTCAGTTCACCCTACATCCAGTATCAATCCGCCTCAAACGCCTCAGATCAACCGACTAGAAAGCTGGGATGGTTATTCGCTGATGGACCCGGCGAACTGCATATGCTCGCTCGCGGCGATGCCGAGGCGGCCCAAGCGCGTTGGCAAGATACACTGAAAATGGCACCGTCGGAAACCGAGGGGGAACAGTGGGTAGAGCTGTCCGGCAACACGTTTGTCGAGAGCAAGGCTCATGGTTTTATGACGAGTGATCGAATTCAGGTTTGGCTACGGGAAAACAAGACAAAAAACCCGGCGCCGGCCCCCTCCACTTCGTCGACCGACAATCTATCGAGCAATCGGTACTTGCCGCACCGCATATCGGCCCATGGCAACGTCACGGTTGCGACGGCAGACATCAATGCCCGAGTCGACGATATGCAACTGACGATGGTCTACGCCGATCCGCAGGTCGCCGTGGAAGAAGTGCAGGCCGAGAACCTGCCCGCGAAAAACTCCTCTGGTCCTCCCGCCGAGCAGCCGGCGACGAGAACGCCCAGTCCGCCGGCCGCGCCAACAGAAACGGCCATACTGACGAATCCGTCACTGGGCGCTGCCGCGTCAGCGAGTCTACCGCCGGCTCGCCCCAAGCCAGCGACCACCGCTCCCATTCATCAGGTGAGCGCGAAAGCGGGCGACTCGGTGCGGGAAAACCAGTCCGATCCGCAAGATGCTCCGGTACCTGATCCCATTACCGTCATTGGCAAGTCGATGACCTCCAGTGTGATCGTCGCCGGGGAGGAAACGTGGATCGACAATCTGATGATTAGCGGGCCCCTCAAGGTTTTTCGGGATAAGCCGGCAGCGAACAACAAAATCCCTCCGTGGCACGTGGAAGGGGATCGCCTGCAACTGGCTACTAACGCGCAGGGCCAGGCCGATATGCAAGTCGATGGGCAGCCTGCGCGAATCGTGGTGGCAGAAGGTTCGCTCGAAGGACCAACCATTCGATTTGATCAACTCAACAACTTGATTTGGATGGATCAACCCGGCGAATTCACCATTCCTCCCAGCGTGCTCAAGTCCCAAAGTCGCACCGATTCGACCCTTACTTGGCTGAAATCCCCTCATTGCACATGGCAGGGTCGCATGCTGTTCGACGGATCGGTCGTCAGAATTGAAGGGGATATCAAGCTCGATGGTGCCTTCGAGACCGCGCCGGACCGCATCTGGTGGGTGAACGCATTCTCTCAGGCTCTCGACATCACTCTGGCCAGTGCGATCGACTTGAATGCTCCCGATGAAAACGGTCCGGCTCAGCTCGAACGCATCGTGCTCAGGAACGATGTGAATATCTTTGCCTCCCAGCTCGACGCCCTGGGCAATACCAAGAGCCGCGAACGTATGGTCGTGCCCATGCTCACGTTCTATGTCGCGAAGAACCAAATTGTTGGAACAGGTCCCGGTTGGATGCAGTCCAACCATCTCAGCAAGCGACGCATCGGTCGACTCACAGCGGATAGCCAACCGGCGGGAGACGGTCAACACTTGCAGGGAAGCTATTTAAGTTATCGAGATAGCCTGGTCGGATTTCTGGATCGCAATGAAATCATCTTTGAGGGCAAAGTAGAGCTTGCCGCTGGGCCGCTACAGTCCTGGGACGACACCATCGACCTGACCAAGATGCAACGACTTACTCAAGGTCAAATGCTACTGAATTGTGACCAGCTCAAGTTGGTTGATACCAGCGGCCTGAGCTCCACCGCCGATTCTCTCAGCCGGTCATCCGCCAAGAGCAGTTGGGAATTCCAGGCGACCGGTAAAGTGGCCTTTCAGGGGAAAGCGGAATCGGGCGACTACTTGGGCAACGGCTACCAGGTCACCTATGTGCAAGCGAAGGAACAGCTATTCCTCAGGGGCGACGGTCGAAACGCCGCCTACCTGAAGTCGGAGCCGGTGGACACAACGCGGGAAGGTGGGTTTGAGGCTCACGTGGAGTCAGCCGTCATCAACCCTCGTACGTTGGCCATTGAAGATTTTCGCATGGGGCAAGCCGGCGTGCATTTTGGCGCGCCGCGGCCAGGCGGACCTCCAGGCGGCTCGCAGAGGCCCGGTCCCGCCGGCGGCGCACCCGAACGGCCGAGGCCTGATCCACGAGCCGGCGTTACCGATTTCTTTCAACCGCGTCGCCCCTAATCCGCCCATCGGAAAGCCCGCAGCCAGGAACGTCAAAGCTCCAGTAGCGGTGCCGCGCGACTTAGGCGATGCTCCGCTTCTTCGGCCCACGGGCTCGCCGGTGCGAGCTCCAGGAAACGCTGCCAGTGTAAGGCCGCTGTCGATTCTTGTCCCAAGTCGTCCAGGGTCCGAGCTAAATGGAAGTGGACGTCGGCGTAATCAGCGAACTGTTCCAAGGTGCCCTCAAAAGCGGCCACCGCCAACTCCCTCTGCCCACACTCGGCCAGGACACAGCCTAAGTTGGCGCGTGCTTCGACCAGTCCTGGGTTCAATTCGAGAGCCATAAAGTAACGCTCTCGCGCACCGTGTAAATCACCTTGGCGATAAAGCACCTCGGCCAACTGGAAGCAAACGTCAGGGTTCGTGCCAAAGGCAGCCAGCGCCGCGCGGTACCAGTCGATGGCGGTCTCCAGATCGTCTTCGTCCTCGGCGACAATCGCCTCACGGATCATGTGCTCGAGCGTGTGCGGGCCACCGGCTGACGACACGTCGTGTTGGGCGCCGCCATACTCAGGTGGTGTCGGTGGTTGGCGGAACAGGACCGTCGCGGGTGGTTCGTCTGGGTGTCCCTCTTCGGCAGTCGATTCGAACCCAAATCGAAACTGGCCCGACGCTTCGACGAAAAAATCCCCGTCACGCAGTACCAGCCGCTTACCTTCGGCCGTAATCGGCAACTGCTGAAACGTCTGTCGATCGCCATCGGTGCTTCCTCCCACCCTCCGGTGCAGCGCTTCGATTTGGTGCTGGATGGAATGAACCGTCGCTCCCTGCCGCATCCAATCCGCCAACTGGCGTGCTGTCGCTAACTGGCTGTAATCGAAGTAGGGAAGTTGCAAAACTTCTTTGGTAGCCTTCAGCAATCCCGCGCGGTGCCAACGACGAACGACCCGCACCGAAACCTGCAACAACTCAGCCAACATGGCAGGTGTATAGTGCTGACGAGTATCCAAGGTGGCGGTTTTCCTGAACCAGTCGAGAAATCAATATCGCAGCATGCAATATAAAGCACGGACGCCATCACGCCAGCCGATTTTCTTGCCTTCGTCAAATCCACGGCGATCATAGCGGATAGGTCGCTCGTAAAATCGGACCTTTTTCCGGGCGAGTTTGACGGTTAGCTCGATCTCGATGCCAAATCGGTTTTCTCGAAGCCCGGGCGCAAGCTCCTGAATAAGCTCTCGGCGCATGACCTTGTAGCACGTCTCGACGTCGCTCAAATACAAGCCGGTTCGCAAGTTGGTCAAACGAGTAATCCAGCGATTAACAAAAACGTGCCAAAGCGGTGGAACCTGGCGATCGTGGTGCCCGTAACGAGTTCCGTACACGACGTCGGCCTGGCCTTCGATGATGGGTTGGATCAAAAAGCGAAAGTCGTCCGGATCGTACTCCAAATCGGCGTCCTGGACGACGACCGCCGTCCCGGTGGCGTGCTCAAACCCAGTTCGCAGCGCAGATCCTTTGCCCCTGTTTTCCGGATGGAGAATGATCCGCAGGTCGTCCGACTCCGGCAACGCGGCCAACCTTTCACGCGTGCCATCCTGGCTCCCGTCATCCACCAGGATGATTTCCAGCGGTAACTCCGTGCGTCGCACGCGTTCGATAACGTCGACGACCGTTTTGACTTCGTTGAAAACAGGAATGACTACGGTTAGACGAAAGTCGGGTGGAATAACAAAAATCCCCAAGCGCCGACAAACATCATCGGTCAACATTTGCCCAAGGCGATTGGCTTGCACGTTGCTTAGATTGCTCAGATGCAATTTCGCATCCGAGACAGCTTCTGCTGGTAGAGCTTTCGAGTCCATGGCTTTGTCCAAGTTGCTTTATTCTAAATTGCGAAATTAGTCGAAAACAAAACTGACAAAGTAAACGCACGCCTGACGGAAAGGCGGATCAAGCTACCGGAAAGATCCTCCCAAGGTCGCCTCGACGGAAACGAGAAACGGGAACCCTTTTACTCGCATCGCCAGCATGGACCGCGCGTGTGCTGGACGAGTGGTATGCGATATCATGACGAACAACTTTCTAACTCAAGGCAAGCCCGTAGCGACGATTCGACCGCCAAACTAATTTTAGAATAACACTGTTCCACGTGGGTTGTTGATACGATTGTGGTGAAAGCAGAAAAATTGCTCCGAATCGCTTGACAACATGATTCGACAAACACACAATCCTCTTTCGATGAAACATCCATGAACTTACATCCTGCTGTCTTCTCTACGAGATGTTGCTTTCATCGAATCGATGGTCCAAAAAATCCGTTCCTCTCTCGCTGTTCTGCCTGATTTGAAGTTCGTGAACTTGAACGCTCGACATGAGAGTTCGAAATGACTTCGTGTTCCGTTTCGGCTTGCCGAAATTCAGTGCTTTTGCGGTGGCAGCGTCCACCATTTTTTAGAGACTTGTTTTCGCTCATTTTGCCATAGCAGTGGATCCGCTTCGGCGTGGCAAGGACGATGTATTGGCCAGGGAAGGCCAATTATTTCGGCCGATAGCGCACGGGAGGCGCTGGCATTGAATTATTCAGCGAAAACGCTGGCAATGATTGCCGGTCTATGCGGCAGGAGGCCGCCCTTTAATCACTTCTGCCTACGGCTAACCGCAGACAGACAAGGCGCGCGACCTGGGCTCACTGGCCCTCCTCCTCCCAGCTGGTCGACTGGTCGGGATTGTTCGAATCCAATTCGTCCACCCGGCGCACCTCCTCAAGCCAAACGTGAATGTCGTGCTCGTATTCGCTCGCTAAATCACCGAAGACCAGTTGGCGATGGAACTGGGCAGCTCCATCTTCGAGCAACTCGGCCGCTTCCGCACTAGGGAAACGACGCAATGGGTCTGCGGCCACAAATCGCTTGCATAGATTCATCAGGTGATTGTTGCATGCGACCTCCGGCGGCAGCAACTCGTGCAAACGTTGCGATAGACGACGCTTGGCCTCAAGTAGCTCCCGCAAATTCAAATCGTTGGAGAAACAAGGCTGACCGGCCAGCATCTCAATCAGTACGTACCCCAGACTGGCCAAATCGCTGCGTGGCGTGCAACTGGCTCCCTCAAGAACTTCAGGCGCCGCGTATGCCGGCGTGCAAGCACGGTTAGGGGGAGGATCATCCAACTCGAACGCAGAACCCATGTCAATCAGCTTGGCATGTCCGGTTCGCTTGAGCATGATGTTCGCGGGCTTGATGTCTCCGTGAACGATGCGCTGCCGGTGTAATGCCGCCAGAGCCGCCAAACAATCCCGCACGATTGCAACGGCAACCCCTGCCTTGAATCGACATTGCTCCGGTCCAAAAGTTGCGATGACGCTGTTGATGTACTCCCATCTTTTGGCCGGCGAGAGCTCGCAAACCAGCTTCAAGCGATCGGGATTCATCAGTTGTCTCAAGTCGAATCCGTCAATCCACTCCATCACCATAATGCGGATTCGGTCACGATCGACAAAGTCCTGAACGTCAAGCAAGTGGTCGTGTTGGATCGTGGCAACACGAGAGGCAACCCGGGCAATCCGCTCCATGGCTTTCCGATATGCGTTGCTATTAGCGAAACGCTCCGGTGAAAACACCTTCATGGCCACAGGCTGATTAAAACCGTCCGCGCCTTTGCGTTCGCTCAGATAAACGATCCCTTGGCCACCGCTTCCCAGCTCGCGCTGGAACTTGTGGTAGGTTGTCCACTGGACGCGCTGCGCCTTTAACAGGGCCTGGTATCGATCCGTTAGCGAGTCAGGAGTCGTCACCTGCGCGTTTTCAACGAAAGCCTGGGTCTTGCATTCATCCAATCTGGTCGTTGTCTGCATTCCGCCTTGCCTATACCGCCTGACAAACAGGCCGAATTTACTATCGAAAACTTCTGTTGACTATAACTGGAGTTGGCATGCCGGCCAATGCGAAGTTGTCGCCGACGGCCAGATAGCCTAATTGGTAGACGAACTCAGCAACATGGCCAACACCCCAAGCGCGCCTCCCCCCATTAGAACTCAGACTGGCCCGCCACCGTGACTTCTGGATGGGGAAAACCGAGCTTCTTGTCGACGATATTTAGAAGCGGTTGGCCGTCTCGATAGCGCCGCAGGTTCCGACAGGCGAATCTTGTCGAATCATCCACGCGCAGGGCCGCCTGAGCTCCCACATGAGGAGTAATGATGACGTTGGGCTGGTTCCACAGGGGGCTCTCCGCAGGCAAGGGCTCAGTCCAGGTGACATCCAAGCCGGCACCCGCCAAATGGCCATCGACCAGCGCTTCAACGAGCGCCTCTTCGTCGACCACCCTCCCGCGGGCAACATTGATCAAGTAACTGCCCCTGGGCATCTGGGCGATGACTTCGGCTGAAACGAGTTTCTCGGTCGTCTTATTCAGGGGCAAGGCGAGGATCAAGATATCGCTACGGCGCGCCAGCTCGGGAAGCTGGTCCGCCGGCCACAATTCGGATACCTCGGGCGGCTTGTATAGCGGATAGAAGTCGGTCGCCTTGATATCGACGCCAAACGGTCCTAGCAGCTGCGCCAGTCGCCGCCCATTGCCTCCCAATCCAACGATACCGACCCGCTTGCCGTGCAAGTCGTCCGTTGGTTGCCGCACAAACTCTTTTGCAACGGCCTGCCGAAAGAAAGTTGGCAATTGGCGGAGAAGCCCCAGCAATAGCGCCAGGGTCTGCTCGCCGACTTGATTGGCAAACAACCCCGACGCGCTACATACTTGGATGTCCGATTCAATCACGGCGGGCACCAAACAGTGGTCGAGCCCGGCAGCCGAACTCTGAATCAGTTTCAGTCGGCCCTGACGGACCACCGATTCCCAATCGACAGGCACCTTGGCGTGCCCAACGAAGATATCCGCTTCGAAAATCTTCGCGGCAATTCCGTCTTGCCCAGCATTGATGAGGTTCGCTTCCGGTAACGCCTCGGCCAGCAGATCAAGATGTCGCTGCTGCACCGGATAGCAGAGCACAATATTGGTTGTCATACCAAGTCGAGTTTCCAGTGTTGTCAGCCGCTGAGAACAGGGTGCCTGCGACTATTTCTTTAAGCCGCGTGGATTGTCGGGAATACCATCTTCGGAAGTCAAGTAGGCCAACCGTCGCCGGACGTCCTGAAATCCCCGGGCGGCCTGGTCTAGACTCTGCTGCGAGATGTCGAACCGGTAGCTTGGCTCACCGTCCTGCAGTAGAACGACCGTACCGAGCATCAGATTGACTTCGATGCCCGAACGGCTTTTGGATAAACAATCCATAATCGTGGGCCGTGGATCATCCGCGCCAATTAGGCCTAGAAACTCTGCAGCGCGCGTGCGAACGAGCAAGTCTTGGTCGCGCTGCGCCAAACTCTTTGCCAAACTAACAAACTCTCTTGCCTGCTGGCCAAAACTACTGCAAACGATCATCCCCCAATAGCGCTCGGTGGCATCCTCCGAACTAATCGCGGCAGCAATTCCCTCCCGGGCCTCCGCAAAGGGAACCAGACTCAGGTCGGCGATGTCCACTAACCTGGCAATCTCACGCTGGTGACGGATGCCGAATGCAACCGGGTCTTCAAAAGCGTTTTCAGCCAGATAACTCTCAGGATAAAAGCTCAGGTCCGGCAGTCCCTTGACCCGAGCTTGCAGACGACTTCTTAAATCCGCCAGCACGTCGGCATACTGGGGATCGTCGGCCAGATTGTTGACTTCGTGAGGGTCCGCATGGACGTCAAACAGCATCTCCGCAGGACGCTTGCGGAAGAATTGACTCTGCGCTTCATCGAGCCTGCCCGCTTTGAATAGCTCGCGCCACTGGCGATACGCCAGCATAATGTAGCGGTAGTTGTTTTGAAGGCCGTCGAAGTTGAACGGTTGGTAGCTACGAACATATTCGTATTTGCCTTTCCGCAACGTGCGCACGAGATCGACCTTCTCGTCAAAACGATCCGCATACCCGAATGCCTCATCGCGCGACTCGACTTCGCCCTTAGCAATACCCTGGCCCAAGAATGGCCGACCATCAACCTGCGGTGGTACCGGGACGCCGGCTAGATTCAAAACAGTGGCTCCGAAGTCAATGAAGCTGACGAAACCATCCACCTGAGTCCCTCTGTCCCACATGGCCAGCCCCTTCCACTTCTCCGGTATTCGAACGACCAGCGGGACATGCAACCCACTTTCGTAAGCATACCCCTTGCCGCGCGGCAGGACGCCGCCGTGATCGCCGAAGTAGAAAACAAAAGTATCTTCCAACAGACCATCATCAGCCAATTGGTCGACCACCTCGCCGATTTGCGCGTCTACTCTTTGGATATTGTCGTGATACTTGGCAACCGTGTAGCGAAACAGAGGAGTATCGGGGTGATAGGGCGCGACGAATACCGATGCGGGATCGGTCACCGTTTTTTGATTCTCGTAACTGCTCTGTGAAAAATGGAGTGAGCTTTCGTGCGTTGTCGTAAAGCTCTGCATGTGGAAAAACGGTTGGCTCTCCTTGCGACCACGCCATGAAGCTTGCTTTGAAGATTCATCCCACGTGCCAGGGGTCTCCTTCGCGTTGTAATCCTTCTTGTGATTGTTGGTCGTGTAGTAACCCGCCTGACGAAGATAGGCCGGGAACATCTTTAGTCCGTCCGGCATTGGCACCACCACCGAACGGCGATGAAATTGCGTACCAATTCGAGGCCCCCAACAGCTCGTCATCAACGTAGTCCTGGCCACAGAGCAGACCGGAGCATTGGAAAAGGCGTTGTTAAACTGAAGCCCATCGGCTGCCAATTCCGCGATCCGAGGCGTTGAGGCACCGTGCTCGTCAAACATCTTCATGTAGTGGACTGAATTGTCTTCGGAGATCAGCCACACGATGTTGGGCCTATCCTCCGCAAGAGCATACAAGCCCGCCTGCAGCACCAACCAGGCGACCAGCGAATGGATTTTTCTCATGGCAGATCTCTCTCTTAAACTCGTCGTAACACTTCAGCGATCTGAAGCCGCCCCTTATTCTGCTATCTGGAAGACCTTCCCGCCAACAAGGTTATGCGGTTTTTCTGACGAAAAGCGAAGGCTCGTGGTAGTGATGGCCCCTACTTGCTTTCCAATGACTTAAAAGCGGCACGCCCCCGACCCAGAGGATCGCTTGCCGAAATCGCACGGGAACACTCCACAGAAGCACTCTCCGGCATACGCTTGCGTCCCCGTGGAGCGCTGCCGGGTCAAAATCCCGGGCATCTAAGCTCAATCGGAGCCGGACGAATCAGAGTCAGGCGAGTCAGGCTTGGGCGGATCAGGTTCGGACGAATCGTCCTGCGAGGACGCCATCTTCGGGGATTCGGTCGGAGCCGACGATTCGGCCGCTTCCTCAACGACGTCCTCCTTGGGAACTTTCACGATCGCGGTCAACGCATCGCCCTCGTCAACGTTCATGATGCGGACGCCCTGCGTATTGCGACCAATGATGCTGATCTCCTTCGCGGCAATGCGCTGGATTTTGCCACGAGAGGTCATCATCAACAGTTCATCCTCATCGGTAACCGGTACGGTACCGATGACGGGACCATTGCGCTTACTCGCTTTGATGTCCATCAATCCGCCACCGCCGCGGCGTTGGGTTCGATACGACTGACTGGAATTCCGATCATCGCCGGCGTCGCCGTTGCTTTCGGCTTCTACGGCATCGCCTGAGTCATCGCTCACCTCGTCGCCGGTCGCGAGTTTTTCACCGGCCCCGAACCAAGTCCGTTTGCCGTAGCCCTGCTCGCAGACCGTCAGCAAGGTCGCCTCGGGATCGGCGACCACCATACCGACCACCTTGTCGCCCTTTTTCAGTCGAATGCCTTTCACGCCGGACGTATTGCGTCCCATGGAGCGCGCGTCTGATTCGGAAAAGCGAATCGCCTTGCCACCGGAGGTCGACAGCAGCAACTGGTCGTCTGGTCCCACCACGACCACATCGACCAACTCGTCGTCGTCTTTCAGCTTGATGGCGATGATACCACCCTTTTTGGGACGACTGTACGCGTCCAAGGCCGTCTTCTTGACCAGCCCCTGCCGGGTAGCCATCACCAGGAAGTGACCGGGCAGGTTGAAATCACGAACTGCGACGCACTCGGTAATCTTCTCCTCAGGGGCCAGGTTCAGTAAGTTGACGACCGCCCGGCCGCGACTTTCGCGACTGAGCTGGGGAATGTCGTAAACCTTCTGCCAGTAAACCTTCCCCTGACTGGTAAAGAACAACAGGTAAGCGTGGGTGCTGGCAACGAACAAATGCTCAATCGGGTCTTCTTCTTCCGTCTTGGCGCCGGTGATCCCCTTGCCACCGCGACGCTGAGCACGATAGGTGGTCGCCGGAATCCGCTTGATGTAGCCACGGTGACTGATGGTCACCACCATCGTCTCTTCAGTAATCAAGTCTTCTAAGTCGTAGTTGCCGATCTCTTCGTGGCTGATTTCAGTACGCCTATCGTCGCCGAAGCGACGCTTGATCTCTTCTATTTCCTGCTTGATGATGTCGAATATATTCTGCTGATCGGACAAAATCTCCAGATAGCCGTCGATCTCTTCTAACAAAGAAGCATGCTCGTCGGAGAGCTTGTCTTGTTCCAGGTTGACCAGTTGGCCAAGCCGCATTGCCAGGATTGCGTCGGTCTGCACACTCGTCAAAGAGTAGGTATCCGATTCGCCGCGATCCCGCTGAAACTCGCCGAACCCCCGCTCTCCTAGCGCCCTCTGCATCATCGACGCGGGGACTTCCACACCCATCAGCCGCTCTTTGGCCTCCGCCTGTGTGCGGCTAGAGCGAATGATCTGGATCACTTGATCAATATCCGCCAGTGCCAGCAGGAGACCTTCGACCGTATGCTTGCGTTTGCGAGCACGTGCCAAAAGAAACTGAGTACGTCGGCGAATGACCGACACGCGATGCCGCACGAACTCCTGCAGCATTTCCTTGATGTTCAGCTCACGAGGCTTGCCATCGACTAGCGCCAAAAAGATGATCGAAAACGAGTCCTGCAGGGGCGAAAACTGGTAGAGCTGGTTGAGAACGATGTCCGCATCGTGCCCCTGTTTGACGTCAATGACCAGGCGCACCGGCTCCTTGAGGTCACTTTCGTCTCGGATGCCTGAGATCCCCTTGATCTTCCCGGAGCTAACCAGTCCAGCAATTCTCTCGATGACTCGATCACGAAACTGCTGAAACGGAATCTCGTTGACGATGATTCGCGACCGGTTCTTGACCGTTTCAATCTTAGTTCGAGCCCTGACTACAATCGTGCTCCGCCCAGTCCGGTAGCCCTGGCGAATGCCATACCGGCCGCAGATCACGCCTCCGGTTGGGAAGTCGGGCCCGGGAATAATCTCCATCAACTCATCAATGCTGATGTCCGGATTGTCAATCAACGCCACAACCGCCGAACAGACTTCACGCACGTTGTGCGGAGGGATGCTGGTCGCCATGCCCACGGCGATGCCCGTCGCGCCATTAATGAGCAAGTTGGGAAAGCGCGAGGGCAGGACGACCGGTTCATTGCGAACCTCGTCATAAGTCGGCACAAAGTCCACCGTATCGAGCTTGATATCATCGAGCATCATGGCCGCAACGGGACTCAACCGGGCTTCGGTGTATCGCATGGCTGCCGGCGGCAGGCCGGCGATGGAGCCGAAGTTACCTTGCTTGTCGACCAACACCTGCCGCATGTTCCATTCCTGAGCCATGCGAACCAGCGTGGGGTAGATCACCGCCTCTCCATGTGGATGGTAGTTGCCGCTGGTATCCCCCGAGATCTTGGCACATTTGACGCGTTTCGAGCCTGGTCCGAGACTCAGGTCACTCATGGCGACCAGAATACGTCGCTGCGATGGTTTGAGCCCGTCGCGCACGTCGGGCAACGCGCGGCTGACAATGACGCTCATCGCGTAAGTCAAGTAACTCTCGCGAAGCTCGTCCTCGATTGGCTGATCGATGACTCGAGATCCGTCATCTCCTCCGTCACCAGTGCCATTTCCAGAGGAATGATCCGAATCGTTTGGAGGCACGTCAGACAAGCGAAAACCCTTCTCATATGCTCGAAATCAATCGCCGGCCGGACAACCCAGTCGTGCCAGTAACGGCCCACGATTTTGTATTTTGGGAAACCGCGGATTTTACCAGAATCACCGCCGACCAACAACCGGCCACCGCTAGTTTGCGGTCCATCTAAGTTGTTGCAGGGCAAGACTTTGCGGCATCAATTTTACGCTCGCGCCGCAGCCCGCAGGCGCTACGGCTGCCAACCCGCTCAAGCCCGCGATTCTCGCCGTCTTGGTTCGCCCGGCGCGAGTGCCGGGCCGGCTCCCTCCCGCCACCACGCTTACGCAGCACGGGCCGGGCGTTCCCCTGCCAAACCGGCCTAGGGACCGTTCTCTTTTCGAAATCGAAAAGGGGTCACACCGACATGTTTCTTGAATTGCTGCGTGAACGCGCTTTGATCGCAAAATCCAAACTGCAGCGCAATGTCGACGATCGAATCATCTGAATTCAAGAGCGCGTCGCTCGCAGCCTGAATGCGAGTCTTGGATAAAAATTCTTGGACGCTCATTCCAAAGAATTCTAGAAACCTTCGATGCAGCTGCCGTGGTGAAACGCCCGCAATTTCGGCGAGCTCCGTTACCGAGACGCGGCCCTTGTGCCGCTCTCGAATGTACTCGACCACTTTGTCGATCTGCGTGTACGTCTGTAGCGACCGGCGACTTCCTTCATAGCTGCGAACCGTCCCCATCACGCCAACGGTATTGTTCCGGCTGTCCTGGACTGGCAATTTGTTCGTAATGAACCAGTCCAGTAGCCGTTGCTCGGTGTACCATATCTCCACTCGTCCAATCAGCGGCGTTCCGGTTCGCATGACCAACTGGTCGTCCTGGACGAACTTGGCGGCAATATGAGGTGGAAAGTAGTCGAAATCGGTTGTCCCAATAATTTCTTCCTCGGACGATAGGCCGAATCGATCGAGTATGGGACGACTGGCTCCCATCATCCGGCTCTCGGCATCCTTGACGAAGAAGTACACGCCCGGAACGTGCTCGAACAGCTGCTGAAATCGCTGCACGGCCCCTATATTGCGATAAAAACCCTCTTGAACGTCTCTACTCATCGTCGGCTGCCTCTGCTCGGTCCGGCAAGCTGAGTCGCTCCGGCCCAATCACGGACCGGTTCCACACGACACGATGGACCTGCTTGCTAGCGCAATTATCGCAGGCAAGCGTCGAGACCTGCAACCAAAGAAAGCCCAAAGCTGATGGCTGCGTTGATGTTGAAAAAGGCCACGTTGACACGTCGCAAGTCATCCGGGCTGACAATTATGTGCTGACGAACGACCAGCGCGCCGACACATGCCAAGGCGAAGTAGTACAGCAGACCGAACGAAAGCTCTGGAAACAGCGTCGGCAGGCTGGCCAGGGTGAGCAGCATCCCGAAGTGGAAAACGGCTGCAAGCCGAAGCGCTCCGGCTACGCCCAGCCTGGCCGGAAGGCTCCTCAGTCCACTGCGCCGATCAAAATCTGCATCCTGGCAGGAATAGATTACGTCGAAGCCAGCCACCCACAGAGCGATCGCAACAGCCAGCCCCACGGCGGGCAAACCGTCTGACGGCGCGACGATCAACTCCTCACCGCGAATCGCGATCCAGGCGCAGATGGGCGACAGCGCCAAAGCGATGCCCAACCACAAATGGACCACACTGGTAAACCGCTTGGCGTAACTGTAGCCGCAGATCCAGACGAGAACCGGCAGCGAGAACGCAAGAGGCAGCCAATTCGGCAAAAAAAGACAACACGCGGCAATAAAGGCCAGCGACGCGCCGCCAAAGAACGTCGCCACTTGCCCAGCGGACAACTCGCCAGCCGGGATATGCCGAGAGGCGGTTCTCGGATTCTCCGCGTCGAAGCGTACATCGACCAGCCGATTGAATGCCATCGCGGCCGATCGCGCGCAGACCATACATAACACGACTCCCAGAAACCGCCAACAAGCCTGGCCGAAAGCGAGCGGCGCGTGACTTCGTGGGACAACTAGCGCCAAAATGCTAGCCAACACGGCAAAGGGCAGGGCGAAAACCGTATGGCTGAATCGAATCAATTCAAGAAATCGTCGCGCGAGACTCCGCAATTGCGGTTGCTCGCGCGACGCAGTTCGCACGGCGGATGCAGTCGATGTGGAGTCCACCTGTTTCGCCATGCTATTGTACCTGTTTGACAACAACCTCTGACCGCCGGTTCGCAGCGTCGGGCTTCACAAACTGCCGCGTCGGCTTAGCTCGATTGCCCATTGCGAGAGCCTCATCGCTGGCGTGTTGCCGGCGCTGCGTCTTCCTCCCAGCGATGGATCTGCGCGTTCTCGATCCCCAATTGGTCGAGTATGCGGGAGACCACAAAATCAACCAGATCAAGCAAACTTTGAACTCCGTGATACCAGCCCGGCGATGCCGGCAAGACGATGACTCCCGCCTGAGCCAGACGATGCATATTCTCTAGCTGCAAGACGCTCAGCGGTGTCTCCCTGGGTACGACGATCAACTTCCGATGCTCTTTCAAGTGCACATCCGCGGTGCGCTGGATCAAATTTTGACTCGCCGCGTGCGCGATCCCGCTCAGCGTACTGCCCGAACAGGGGCAAATCACCATGCCACTGGTCAGGAAGGAGCCACTAGCAATCGGTGTGAAGTAATCTTTGTAGTGATGGACCGTGAGTAAACCGGCCGACACCGCCTCCATCGCGGCCTGCGTTGATACCCAACCACCCCTCCGATCCATGCCCAGCAGCCGATCGCTTGCCTCCAGGAATCGTTCCATGTTCTGAAAAGTCATCGAATCATCGGGTGTGAGAACGTCGATGTCGATCCCCAGCTCCTGCCGAATGACGGCCGCTCCCGAACCACTGATCGTCAGATGCACTGCTCGGCCGCTACCGAGCAACGCCTGCACGAGTCGCGCCGCATAGACAGCGCCGCTGCCACCGGTGATCGCCAAAACGATCGGCTTGGCCGGCATAATTGGAGGCTCCGTAGACGTCATCTCAATCGTTCCGTTAATCGGTTTCCGATATACAGCGAGGCGACGCCCAGCGTCAAAGGCTCGACAACCACGTCGCGGAGCCCCGCGGCCTCCATGCGTTCGGCCAGCGATTGCCCGCTCGGAAACTCCATGACACTGTTGGGCAGATACTCGTACGCGCTCTGATTGTTCCTGGCAAAACGTTGCCCCACACGTGGCAAGACGTGGCGAAAATAGGCTTGATAGAGCTGGCGGAATCCGGGTAACGTCGGTTGTGAAAACTCGAGCACCGCGACTTGCCCACCATCGGCACAGACTCTGACCATCTCTCGCAGGCCTCGATCGGTGTCTTGAACGTTTCGCAAGCCAAACGCAACCGTGACCGCCTGAAAAGAAGCGTCTTCGAAAGGTAGCTGCTGCGAATCGGCCTCCAGGAAGCGTACTGGCAAATCCGCGTGCCTGGCCGCGTGCTTGGCGGCGGCCAGCCTCAGCATGGGAGCGCAGAAGTCGGACCCGATGACCGCAACGCGTCCCTGCACCCGTCTGGCCAGCATGAAAGCTAGATCGCCTGTCCCGGTACAGCAATCCAGAATTGGCAAGTCTCCGTCGAGTTTCAGCCGCCGCGTCGCCTGACGCCGCCAACGGATGTCGATCCCAAGCGACAGCAGGTGATTCATCAAATCGTAGCGCGGCGCAATCTCGGCAAACATGTCGCGCACTCGCCGACCGCTCTTGTCGACCTGAGGAGCCTCGGTGGTTGCAGTCATTCCGCCTTACCTAAGAGCGTTTTTCTTTTGACGCTGGCCTGTTTTCGTCCGGTGGCTGTCGCAGCCATCCCCGGCCCCCACGGTATCTCCGTGCCACTTGCACGCTAGACCAAGTAAACCTGTAGTTCGCGACAGCCGTGGGCTCCAATCACCAACGATTGTTCGATATCTGCCGTTTTGCTCGGGCCTGACAAAAACAAGCCAAAACCTGGGGTGGGTACCTTCGCACGCGCGTAGGCTTCGTGCATGTTGGACACCAGAGAGCCGCGTGGAACGACAAGCACCAGAAACTGCGTAATAAAGAAAATCACACGATGCTTGAGGTCTTGATCGGTAAGCCAAACCGCTCCGTTTTCAGCAACCGCAAACTTTCCGGGATAGATAACAAAATCGACGTTTTCCAGGTCGTGGGGGTCGTCTGATTCGTCCAGATCCACATTTCCAGGCACCTCGTCGATGGCGGAAAAAATGCGTTTGGCCGACTTCCATTGCTCAAACTGCCCGAGCCGTTGCGGCAGCTCGGAAATGCTACTCAGCTGAGCACACGTACCGCCGGCCAGCTCAATCATTGCCTCCAACTGGGCTACCGGGTCGTCATACCGGATCCAGTCACCCTCAACGACCTCAGGCAATGCGACCTGCTCGACAAACTGCCGATTCAACTTGGAGATAATCTTCTGTTTCGATTGCACGCGAATGGCTGCAGCAAATGAGATGGGTGGATAGGAGACTTCCATAGTTTATTCACTGAGCGTTTTCCGGCTAGGCACGGCATTTTCTGACTTAGGCACAATACTCACTCTCCGGCGAGCCGGGAAATTTCCGACTACGCACTATTTTCCGACCACGCATTGGGCGGATCGCCTGTGTGGCAGTTCCAAAGTCGTTACAATACCGTTCTTTTGGTAGCCTCATCGCCCTGCGATATCCACCACATAATCTGGGAATCAATGCCGGCTTGGACCAACTTGATCTTGGCTTTCCTGTTAGTGATCGCCAACGGTTTTTTCGTCGCAGCCGAGTTCGCACTGGTTAAAGTCAGGGTCAGCCGCGTCGAGCAGATGGTGGTGGCTCGTCGTTTTTTTGCCAAAACCGCGCGTTGGCTTGCCGAGCGACTCGAACGCTCCCTTTCTGCCTGCCAGCTGGGAATCACCATGGCTTCTCTAGCGCTCGGCTGGGTTGGCGAACCAGCTTTTGCCCGATTGCTTGAACCGCTGCTCGAGGGCATCGGAGTGACCTCCGAAGTGGTCGTTCATTCCACCGCCTTTGTGGTGGGCTTCTCGGTCATTACGGCGCTGCACTTGGTGATCGGCGAGCAAGCCCCAAAAATCTTTGCGATTCGCCACCCGGAATCGATGCTGCTCTGGTGTGCCGTTCCCCTGAAGACTTTCTATCTGCTCACGTATCCGCTGATGTTAGGGCTCAATGCCTCCACGGCTTGGCTGCTGAAATCCATCGGCATGAAAGGTGGTAGCGAACATGAGGTTCCCTATACCGAGGAAGAGATCCGAGCCCTACTCCGCGAAGCCCATATCCACGGCAACTTAACTCGCTCGGAGCATCGCCTGCTGGACGCGGTCTTCGAGTTCGATGATTTGATTTGCCGCCGGATCATGCTGCCGCGCGGCGAGGTGGAATTCATCGATATCCAAGAACCGATTTCGGTGTCGATGGACTTGATCCGCCGGACCAAACATACCCGCTACCCGGTCTGCAACGGTTCGTTGGACGAGGTGCTCGGCGTGGTGCACGTCAAGGACCTGATTGGTCGCGAAATCGCTGACGACTTTGAATTTCAGAGCATTATGCGGCCTCCCAAGAAGGTGCCCGAGAATATGCCCATCAGCAAACTGCTGAGGCATTTTCAGGGCACACATCAGTTGCTCGCCTTCGTACTCGATGAATACGGAACCGTCATTGGCATCGTCACGCTCGAAAATGTGCTCGAAGAGATCATTGGTGATGTCGTGGATGAGTTTGATAACGAGAATCCGGAGATCGTGCCTGACGGGCCGGGATCTTTCCTGGTCGCAGGCAGCACGGCGGTGGAAGAGGTCGAACGGAAGCTTGGCCTGTCGTTCGGCGACACCGACGTGGATACGATGTCCGGTCTACTGATGCACTTTGCAGAAAGAATCGTAGTCGCCGGCGATGAAATCGATTTGGGCGTGGCCCAAGCAAAAGTTCTCGAGGTCGCCGATGACCGGACAACTCGACTGCGTGTCAGCACTCCCCAAGCCGGCCAATAGCAACAGCGGTAGTCCGGGCGTGACGCCCGACGACCGCCGTTGGCAGATACTCGAGCTGTTCGCCGGGCTAGGCGGCCTGTCGTGCGCATGGCCGGAAGCCTCGGCCGTGGCGGCCATCGACATCAACCGCAATGCCCAAGCGTGCTACCTGCGGAACTATAACCATCGCTTTCTGGTCCGCGAAATTGAATCGATATCTCCTGAGGAATTGCAGCATCTGGGCGGTAACTTCTGGTGGCTTTCTCCGCCCTGCCAACCCTATTCGCGACGTGGGAAACAAAAGGACTTGGCCGACCCGCGCTCGCGCTCTCTGGTCCATTTGCTCCAGGCAATTCGCACTTGCCGCCCGGCGGCACTGGGACTGGAAAACGTGGTTGGTTTCGCCGACTCTCAGGCCCATCAACAGCTCCAGCAAACCCTCGCCGCGTGCGGGTACCACGTCACCACGTTGCAGTTGTGCCCAAGTCAACTAGCCTGGCCCAACCGGCGCGATCGCTACTACCTGCTGGCCTGCCTGGAAGAGTTACCCCGGTGGCAGCCTCTACCGCAGTACAAAATCGAGCTGGCCGATCTGGTGGACCATCAAAGCGCAGAGGAAGCGCTGTGGCTAGCACCTCAAGATGTGGCCAAGTACCACGCGGCGTTCGACCGGATCGAATCCCTCGATCGCACTTCCATCACCGCCTGCTTTGCAAGCAGCTATGGCAAGACCTGGTTGCACGCCGGATCTGTTCTTGGCCAAGCGGGCAGATACCGTCGGTTTTCGCCACGCGAAGTTGCCAGGCTGCTTGGATTCCCCGATCGTTTCCAACTGCCTCAAGACCGTCGCACGGCATGGAAGCTACTGGGAAACAGCCTCTCCCTACCGGCGGTTCGCTATGTGCTATCCCACCTGCCGGCAGGCCCATCCCAGAAACTGCCCTGGTTCGACTCCAATTAGCGGGCACGCTCCGCGGTGCCGCCGGGCCGTCTGGCTACTTCCAGCGAATTCACAATAAGTCAGTCGCTGTCCGGGCTAGGCATCTTTGCTGACAACCGTGCCCATGAGGGTCATGTTGTCACGATGGACCACTTCCTCGTACGGACAGTGGCCGAGGATATCCGCGATCTCAGGCGATCTCCGACGATGAATCTTGGCCAGTTCCGCCGAGCTATAGTTCGTCAGACCGCGAGCGATTTCCTCGCCTGTCTCTTCAGAGATCGAAATGACTTCACCTTTATCGAACTCGCCCACGATTCGGACGATGCCGATGGCGAGCAGGCTGGGACCTCCGGACTGAATGGCTCGGGCCGCGCCGGCGTCGACGTGTACCGCGCCGGCCGTCTGAGCGGTGAAGCCAATCCAACGTTTCTTGGGAGCCATACTGCGTGGCTGGGGCAGAAAGAGCGTCCCCAGCTGCTCGCCGGCGGTGAGCCGGAGCAGGATGTTTTCGGCGCGGCCTTTGGCAATGATCACGGGCGAACCGCTGAGCGTGACAAACTGGGCTGCCTTGAGTTTGCTTGCCATACCCCCCTTGCTGACGCCGGTACGATGATTTGTGGCCAAAGCGAGAATGGCTTGGTCCACTTGGGCCACCGTCGGGACAACCCGGCCATGCTCGGAGGACCGGTCCGTGTCGTACAGGCCATCGACGTCGCTGAGAATGATCAGGGCGGGCCGGGAAAACAGTCCCGCTACCATGGCTGCCAGACGATCGTTGTCGCCAAACGTCGTCTGCAACTCGTCGACCGCCACGGTGTCGTTCTCGTTGATGACCGGAATCACCCCGGATTGCAACAAGGCCGAAAGCGTATTCCGCACGTTCAAGTAACGCGTCCGGTCGTCCAGATCGTCGGCTATCAGCAAAATCTGTGCGGCATGTCGACCATGCGATGAAAAAAACTGCTCATAGGTCTGGATCAGATGGGCTTGGCCGACAGCGGCCACGGCCTGCAGTTGAGCCAAATCGGTGGGGCGTGCCTTGAGCCCAAGCCGACCCATGCCGGCTGCAACGGCTCCGCTACTGACCAGCACAACCTGCTTGCCTTGTTCCACCAGTTGAGCTAGCTGAGATGCCAGGCTACCAACCTGGCGCCGATCCAGCTGCCCTTGGCTGTCCGAAAGCACGCGGGAACCCACCTTAATGATCAGCGTCTGGGCGGATTCGAGCAACGATTTTCGGCTGGCTTTTTCCATGGGTGCGGCCGTGCATGGGGGGAACGTCTGGACACTTAGATTATCGCCTGTACTGCATGGTTCGAATAGGCTTACCAAAACAACCAGTTACCGAAGATTCCTTCGAATATGGCCTGGAGTAGCCGACGTGTTGTTTGCTCGATAGTTGCCCCAAGCTAAACTAGTGGGAAGACGCGTGCGACTATTCTAGGGATGCGTCAGCAACACAATCGGAACTAGTGTCGCTCAGCTTCCACTGGGACCACCGGCTTCCACTGGGACCTGGAGCCCAAGAAACGATTATGAGCGAACTGCATCACGAGTGTGGGGTGGCAGCGATCTACCATCTGCCCGGTGCCACGCAGAGCCCGCTATGCCCCGAGCAGGGCGCGCAAGAAGTTTCTCGTCTTTTGCCCCGCATGCTGCAGGACATCCAGAATCGCGGCCAGCTGGCCGCCGGCATGACGAGCTATTCACCAGATCGAGCCAATCTGCTCGACACGATGAAGGATATCGGTACGGTCGCCGAGGTGTTCCGGCTTTCCCATCGAGGCAAAAGCGAAGCGCTGATGCACGAGTATGCCGGACAGGCGGCCATTGGCCACGTGCGATATGCGACGTGCGGCAAAGACGACAAGAACTACGCTCAGCCGTTCGAGCGAGAGCATATTCACAAACACAAGTGGTTCAGCTTCTGCTTTAACGGGCAATTGGCCAACTACGCTTCCCTGCGTGCCAAGCTATTGCGGGAGGGCGAACACCATCTCGCCCGCGATACCGATACAGAAATCATCATGCATGAACTCGGGCGTGAGCTTTCTTCCGGAGCGCCCGGACGCGACATCGCGGATATCTTCACGCAGGTAGCGAACCAGTTTGACGGTGCCTACAGTTTGGCGTTTCTCAACGCTCGAGGCGAACTGCTGTTGGCACGTGATCCGCTCGGGATCAAGCCGATGTGCTACGCCCTGGAAGGCCCTTTGTTTGCAGCTGCCAGCGAAAGTGTGGCACTGCTCAACTTGGGATTTGAACCCGACAGTATTCGCTCACTGCTGCCTGGCCACCTGATCGTGGTTCGGCCCGATGGTGTCAAAGTCAAGCAATTCGCCAAGTCGAATCGTACCGCGCACTGCTTCTTCGAATGGATCTACTTTGCAAACGTGGCCAGCACCCTCGATGAACGGAGCGTCTACCTATCGCGCACGCGACTCGGTGAGGAACTCGCCGCAATGGAAATTGCGGAAAACCGAGTTCCCTTGGACCGCGATACCATCGTTGTACCGGTACCCGATACCAGCAAGGCGGCTGCAGACGCGATGGCATACGAATTGGGAATCCCCAGCCGCGAGGGCTTGATCCGGAATCGCTACAGCGGAAGAACTTTTATCGAGGGTGGGCGAGCTCGAAAGGCCAAAGCGGCCAGCAAGTACACACCCCTGAGAGAAGTACTCGAAGGCAAACGCGTTTTCTTGGTCGAGGACTCGATAGTGCGTTCGACCACCATGAAAGTCCTGCTGGGCCGAATTCGCCAGCTGGGTGGAGCCAAGGAAATTCACGTTCGCGTGGCCTGCCCGCCGATTGTCGCGCCTTGCTTTTACGGTATCGACATGTCGACCATCGATGAGCTTTTTGCCCCCAAGTTCTTAGATGGCCTACGTCTGACCGAAGAAGCTCAAAAACGGATGGCGGCGGCTCTCGGTTGCGACTCGCTACGTTACCTGCCCGTCAGCTCGATTGCGCGTGCCATTGAGCTGTCCGAAGACCAACTCTGCCAGGCGTGCATTACCGGCAACTACCCAACCGAGCATGGACAACGGCTGTACAACATCGCCGTGCAGAATACGGGCGGTGCGCAGAATGGAAGCCGCACCTACGAAGAAGCTACACCGGCCAGCGCGAGCCGCTCAGGCACATAGCCCGCTCTCTAGAATGTCTCGCTCTCGATGGTGGCTGCCACGTGGTCGTCTTCCTCTTGCTTGAGCCCCGGAACGACAGGCGTCACGTTGACTTTGCTGCGTTTTAACTCTTCGATTTGGGATGCCATGCGTTGGATTAAGTTGGCGATCTCATTTCCGGCTGCTTCGCCAACATGCACCGCAAGCGCCTTACGCGCGCTATAACTAAGACCCAAGTTGTTACTCATCGTTGGAAGACTCCGAGAAGATTAGATAAAGACAGAAAACGGCGAGCCACCAACTCACCCAGATTACTCAACCGTCACACTCTTGGCTAGGTTTCTAGGCTTGTCGACGTCACAACCTCTCAGCAGGGCGATTTCGTAGGACAGCAACTGCAGTGGAATTGCAGCCACGATCGGCTGTAAGAAGTCCTCGATCTGCGGAATTTGAATGACAGCATCTGCCAGATTCGTGACTTGTCGGTCATCGTGGTCCACAATGGCGATGACCGGACCACCCCGGGCTTTCACCTCCTGAAGATTGCTCAGCACCTTGTCGTACACCGTACCCTGGGGCACGATGAAAACCGAAGGTGTCCGCTCGTCGACCAGGGCAATGGGCCCATGCTTCATCTCGGCCGCCGGATACCCTTCGGCGTGGATGTAACTGATCTCCTTCAGCTTGAGGGCCCCCTCGAGCGCGGTGGGGAAATTGTAGTTACGCCCCAAATACAAGAAATTCGTCGCGTCAGCGTACCGCTCGGCAATCTCCTTCACTTGACCGTGGCACTCGAGCGTCTTCTCCACCAGGGACGGGAGCGACTCGAGTTGCGAGATGATCCGCTGCCCTGCTTCAAAGCTCAGATGTCGCAGTCGGCCAAAATACAGGGCGAGCATACTCAGCACGGTCAGCTGGGAAGTAAACGCCTTGGTCGACGCTACTCCAATTTCAGGACCGGCGTGCAAGTAAACACCCCCGTCAGCCTCCTGCGCAATGCTGCTGCCAATCACGTTGCAAAGGGCCAGAGTGTGATGGCCCTTGCGTTTGACTTCGCGTAGGGCCGCCAGCGTATCGGCCGTTTCACCACTCTGCGTAATGCCAAACACGATCGTATCGTGGTCGACCGGTGGATTACGGTAACGCAGCTCACTGGCGTATTCTACTTCGACCGGAATACGGGCTAACTCTTCGATCAAGTACTCGCCCACCAGCGCCGAATGCCAACTGGTACCGCAGCCGGTGAGAATAATGCGCTGGATACCTCGCAACTGCTGGGTCGTCAGGTTCAGCCCACCGAACTTGGCGGTTGCGTTGTCCTTATCCAAACGTCCACGAAGTGCGTTCTGGATCGACTCGGGTTGCTCATAGATCTCCTTGAGCATGTAGTGTCCGTACCCCTCCAGATTGGCGTCGACTGTCTGCGACGACAACGTCTGAATGTCGGGCCGAATACGCCCCTGGTCACGATGCAGTACTTGGATGTTGTTCGAACGGATCACGGCCAACTGATGATCGGCCAAGTAGATAATGCGTTCCGTAAAGCCGACCAGCGGTGAGGTATCGCTGGCAACAAACTGTTCGTCCTTTCCGACTCCAACCACCAGCGGGCTACCACATCGAGCCGCGATCAGCAAATCGGGATAGTCGCGGAACATGACCACCAGACCGTACGTTCCACGCAGCTGGGAAAGCGCTTCCTGGACCGCTTCAATGCCGCTTTGGACCGAGCCATCCCCATGCTGGTCCGCAGCCGCGTTTTTGAAGCAATCCGCAATCAGGTGGGCTACGACCTCGCTGTCGGTTTGCGATCGAAACGCGTAGCCTTTGGCCTGCAAGGCGAACTTGAGAGATTCGTAGTTTTCAATCACGCCGTTGTGGGCCAAGGAGAGGATTCCTTGACCGCCAATGTGCGGATGGGCATTGTCCTCCGTGGCCGCTCCGTGCGTAGCCCAGCGGGTGTGCCCAATCCCCAGGGCCCCAGTCAGGGCCTGACGCTGAAGTGCCGAATCCAAATCGGCGACCCGGCCGGCAACTTTGGTGACGCCAAGTCCGCCTGTCGGACGGAGCGTCGAAATGCCAGCACTGTCATAACCGCGATACTCCAGCCGCTGAAGACCCGAAATGAGGAAGGGGCATGCGTCTTTGGAGCCAACGTATCCGACTATTCCACACATAGGCTATCGAGTCCTGACGAGATACTAACCGCGGCCAATCGATTCACAGGGAGATATCTGGGCGACCGTTACAATCGGCACAGGCCGCGCCCTCTTCTCCACGAGAGCGATGAGATATTACGGCTCAAGTTTAGTTTGGGCCAGAGTCCATTCCCGCAGATTCTCGTTTCGATTCGCAATCTTTGCCAGACCTGGCCGTTGTGATCGTTAAGGTTGGTTTAAGAGTCTTGGCCAAGCCCGGAATCTGCCTGGACTCTTTGCTTCCAGCGCCGCCCGCGGCGCCTCACACCTCAGCTGACTCGGGCGGCTGGGTACCCTCGCTTTTGACGACCTGGACACGCCCCATGGTGGGTGCCCGGCCCGGCTCAGTTGCTTGCATGAAGGCTTCTAAAGTCACCTAACCAGAAGCGAAGCCCGAACGCAGAACGACGAAAACACCAATTGCCTTTACCTGCCGCAGGTACGCCGCAGCCACAAAAAAACCCAGGCGCGATGCTTGCAATGCCTGGGCTTCCTTCCGTGCTCTAAGTCCTCTGCTAGCGTTTGCGTTTACGATTCTTCGCCCCACCCTGCCGGACCTTGTACCGCGGATTGCTCTTGCAAATGACGTAAATTCGGCCGCGACGGCGAACGACCTGGCAATCCGGGTGCCGAAACTTCAATGCGCCGATTGAGGATACAACTTTCATGGCTTCGGGGCCTTCGAACTTAATCTATTCCGGAGGTTTTCTGTGCTTGCGGTCACGTAGACGGCCGGTAGGGACACCAACTCCAGGCAAGCCGCTTCAGTGGAAGAGCTCCGCATTCTAGGGCTCGCCCAAGATTTCGCAACACCAAATTGACACCCCATGACGAAAGCCGGCGGTCTGGATAGGATGCGGAGCATGTCCCATGGCCTCAATCCCGAGCAGCAAGAAGCTGTACAAACGCTCACTGGCCCGATGCTGGTACTCGCCGGTGCGGGGTCCGGTAAAACGCGCGTGGTCACCTTTCGCATCGCCAACCTTATCCGCCACGGAATCAGGCCCGATCGCATTCTCGCAGTGACTTTCACGAACAAAGCCGCCAAGGAAATGCGCGAGCGGATTACCGGTCTGATCGGGCCGAAACGCAAGCGGAGAAAAAGCGATCAGCCCCCGCCGGCTCCCGTGATCGGTACGTTCCATTCGAATTGTGTGCAGATACTTCGTCGCCATGCGACGCGTCTAGGCTACCCCGAACGATTCGCGATCTACGATCGCGGAGACCAAGAATCGATGGCTCGCGATGTCCTCAGACAACTCCGCGTTCACACGGGCATGCTCAAACCAGCCGACCTGCTCTCGCACATAAGCCGCTGGAAAAATGCCGGAGTTCGGGCGGAAAATGCAGGTGAAACTGCCCGCACGGATGCTGAGCATGTCGCAGCCAGCGGTTACCGACGCTACCAGCAGGCCATCAAGCTGGCCGGAGCGATGGACTTCGACGACCTGTTGCTGGCGACAGAAGAGTTGTTTCGGTGCTTTGATGACGTCCGGCAGGCGGAAGCCGGTCGATTTGACCACGTGCTCGTCGACGAATATCAGGACACTAACCAATCGCAATACTCGATCATCCGCCAGTTGTCCGGCGGACACCGCAACTTGTGCGTCGTCGGCGACGATGACCAGTCGATCTATGGCTGGCGCGGAGCCGAAGTCCAACATATCCTGAACTTTCGCACCGATTGGCCCGACGCCAAGGTGGTGCGGCTGGAAGCCAACTACCGCAGTACGTTCGCCATTCTGGAAGCAGCCAATCGGTTGATCGCGTTCAATAAAACTCGCCATGACAAGATCTTGCGCGCCGCGCGAGCTGGCGGGACACCTCCGCGGATACTCCAGTTCAAAAACGAAGTCGAAGAAGCCGTGGAGATTACCGGGGAAATCCAGCGAATCTTGGATCGACAAGTCCGTCAGCCTCGCGACTTGGCAATCCTGTTCCGTACCAACGAACAGCCCCGCGTCTTCGAAACGGAGCTGCGCAAAGCCAAAATACCGTATGCGCTCGTCGGCAGTCAGTCGTTCTTCGATCGCAAAGAAGTGCGAGACCTGCTCAGCTACTTTAAGATCATCGACAATCCTCGAGATGAAGTGGCCTTGCTCCGCATTATCAATACGCCCCAGCGTGGCGTCGGTAGCAAGAGCGTCGAAACGTTGTTGGCAAGTGCCGTCGCCCAGGGAAAGACGGTTTGGGAGACGATGCACGACACAGCGCTGACCGGCGGGCTGCCCGAGCCGGCCCGCCGCGGGCTCGGAAGACTGCAGACACTGGTAGGCCGTTTCAAAAGCCGCTTGAACGACGAAGGGGTTTCGCTGGCCGATCTCGTACGCGACCTGGTCCACGATTTGGATTACCTCGGCGCGATCGAGCGGATGTATCCGACACCCGAAGAGGCCCAAGCGCGACAAGATTCCGTGCAAGAAGTCATCAATGCGATCGCGGAATACGAGTCGGCGAGTAGGTCACCGAGCCTCTCCGGGTTTCTTGATGACGTTGCCTTGGCGGGCAAAGAGTTCGGCAGCCCCAAGGAAAAAGAGAAGCAGAGGAACGCGGTTTCCCTGATGACCTATCACAGCGCGAAGGGACTTGAATTCCCGATCGTGTATATGGTCGGCATGGAGGAGGGCATTCTGCCGCATCGCCGGTCGTTGGCGGAGGACTACGACGACGTCGAGGAAGAGCGCCGTCTGTGCTATGTGGGCGTTACCCGGGCTCAGGATGAGTTGACGCTGACACTGCCGCTTCAACGGAAAAAGTGGGGCAAGCCCCGCGATACCTTTGTCAGCCGGTTTTTGTACGAATTGACCGGTCAGGCCGACAACCCCAACCGCAAACGAGCCATGGACGGCGCTCGCAAGGAAATCGGCTTCAGCAAGCGAGCTGCCGCTAGAAAACATGCCGCCAAGAAGGGAGCGCGGCACAAGTCCTGAGTCGGAAAATGCCCGATGCCCTGGCCGTGTGCCTTCCGGCCCAGCCCCCCCGTAGCGGTCGGCGCCCTCGCGAAAGTTATGTTTTACCAGTAACATGCGGCACTTCGGGAACCCAGGTGTTCGGGAATAGTGTCGGGAATTAAGGTGTCAGGCACCAATTGCCGCCAGCGGCCTTACAGGTGCTTCGCACAATTGGTGCCTGACACCCTATTCCCAGCCTGACACCTCTATTCCCGACACTAGTAGGAATCTGGCTGAAAAGAAGCATTTGCCATGTCATTGAGAAACTGGATCAGTGGACGAGTCTTCAAGTTCGTTCACGGCAACAATCTTGTCTACAACACTTGCTGGGAAGATCCCAGGCTCGATCGCGAAGCTCTGCAACTGACCAGTGAAGACCGAGTACTGGTCATTACCTCGGCTGGCTGCAACGCCCTCGACTACGCCTTGACCGGACCGGCTCACGTCTATGCAGTCGACATGAATCCCCGGCAAAATGCCTTGCTTGAGCTGAAAATGGCTGGCATTCGCAAATTGGATTACGAAGATTTTTTTGGACTTTTCGGCAACGGACACCACAGTCGAGCGAATTCCATCTATCAATCGATACTCCGCGGCGAATTGAGTTCCTGGGCACAAACCTATTGGGACCGCTGGATCAAGTTTTTTGACAGCCCCAAGCGAACGTTTTACTATCGCGGCACCTCGGGCGCTTTTGCCCGCATGATTCGGTATTACATTGACCGCGTTGCCAAGATTCGACCCGAAATCAACGAAATCATGGCATGTGAAAACGTCGAGCAACAAAGAGCCGTTTACGACCGCATTCGCGAGCGGTTTTGGAGTCGCACCATGCGATTCGCACTCAATCGCGATACGACGCTGTCCATGCTGGGCGTCCCCAAGGCGCAGCGCCAGCAAATCGAGAAACAGTATCCGGGTGGTATCCTTTGTTTCATTCAGGACTCCATGGAAGCGGTGTTCGCTAAACTGCCGATCCAGGACAACTATTTTTGGCGTGTCTACGTTACCGGTAGCTACACGACCCAGTGTTGCCCTGAATACCTGAAACCTGACAACTTTGCCCAACTGAAGGCCAACAACGTTTCCAACGTGTCCGTCCACACCGATAGCGTGCAAGGGTTTCTCGAGAAAGGGGATACCCCAATTTCCAGGTTCATTCTGCTCGACCACATGGATTGGCTGTCGGATCACTTCTTTCCGCTACTGGAATCGGAATGGCAAGCCATCTTGTCGCGAGCGGCGCCGAGTACCCGCATCCTGTGGCGTAGCGGCGGTCTGCGAACCGACTTCATTGATCGTGTGCAAGTCATGCATGACGGTAAACCAACCATGCTGCCGGAACTGCTGAAGTATCACCAGGAACAGGCCGCACAGCTACATGAGCTGGATCGAGTGCACACCTACGGCAGCTTCTACATTGCCGACCTCGCAGCATAGGTCTGTTCCGCCATGGCTTTGCTCCAAGATATCAAGATCCTGTACCACCTGGCGCTGCGTCCAGTTCGCGGTAAGGACCATGCGGAGCGAATGGAGAGCTTCTACTCGGGCCAAGCCAGCGCCTACGACGATTTCCGCAAACGGCTGCTTCATGGACGAGAAGAACTTTTTCAAAAAATCGAACTACCCACAGGCGGCGTATGGGTCGACTTGGGAGGTGGAACGGGGGCCAACCTGGAATTCATCGCCGAATCTGTCCCCAAGCTCGGCAAGGTCTATGTCGTCGATTTGGCTTCCTCGCTGCTCAACGTAGCTCGCGAGCGATTCGAAAACAACCGCTGGCAACACGCCCAGGCGATCGAGGGCGATGCGACTCGGTGGCAACCTCCCGAAGGCAGTGCAGACGTGGTTACCTTTTCTTACTCGCTGACGATGATTCCCGACTGGTTCGCAGCGATTGAAAACGCCCTGAGGATGCTCAAGCCAGGCGGCGTCATCGGCGTGGTCGATTTTTACGTGTCTCGCAAACACGCCGGCGAAAACATGCAGCGACACCGTTGGTTCACCAGGAACTTCTGGCCGGTCTGGTTCGCCAGTGACAACGTCTTTCCTTCGGCAGACCACCTGCCGTTTCTCCAGTCCCATTTCGACACACTTTGGTGCCGGGAATCCCGTTCCAAGGTACCGTATATTCCCTTCATACGGACACCGTTTTACCAGTTCGTCGGCCGTAAGCCCGCCGACTGATCGACTGTTTCCGCGCGGTCGGCCGGGCAGCGGTTGCGGCCCCAAGCGAGCCGTTACCGAACCTCGATTACAGCGACATAGTTGCCTTCGCCCGCGGGTTCGACCGCCAATTCGCCTGACGCTGGCACCAGCTGCGACTCGTGTTCGATTTCCCCCGGGTCGATAGCGATCCAGCGAATCTGCAGCGTCCCCGAGCGCGCACCGACCTTCAAGGTGACTCGCCGCTCGCGCTGCGAGGCGGGAAAGTACAAGACGAAAGCATCACGCCCAGCTGATGCGGCCACAAACGCCTCGTTCTCCTCTCGATCGCTGAGCAAGTCATTGGCAGGCTCGACGCTCCACAACGGAACCTGTGCGTGTACTTTGCGGGCGGCAGCCAGACACGCGACAGCCCTGTCGTTGATTCCGAGCCCCGAGTCGGGTCGATGAAATCGGATCGACGCAGCTCCCGCCAACAGATGTCGCCAAAAACGCTCAATGGCATCTTGATCGGTGTGTTTGAATTTGTTGCCATCGGCGCCGTACGTCTTGGTCGTATTTATGGGCCTGGGTCGTTTGCCAAGATAGTTCCGCACATACAGAAAATTGTCCCAGTGCTTCTGGCCACTGTTTTGATTGTTCTGCGACACATCGACGAAATCATAGAGTTCCGGATGATCGAACGTCTGGCGATGCCGACTGGCGGTCAGATCCCAGTCGTCCCACATCTCCGTGATCATCACCCGCTTGCCGGCCGCTTCGCTGCGCCGACGAACGAGTTTCGCCCAGTACTCACCCCACTCGGGATCGGCCCGAGTCTCGTTGTCGATACAAACCAGAACGTGCTCGAATGGCAGCAAATGATCAAGCAACTTGTTCACGAAAGCCTCTTGATACTTGAGCACCACCGTATTGTTTCGTTGCTTGGGCGTCGTGAAGAAGAACGGCTGCTTGTTTTGCCCCGGATGCTGCTGGTAACGCCGAGCGAAACCTGATTGCTCAAACGTGTAGTTGACGTTGTTGGCAGGACTGTAAGGATGACGCTCCCATCGCTTGGGATCGTTCGCCCGGACGTCGGTGTAGTCGAATCGGTCCCAAATCTCGATCTGCACGAAGATCCCGCGCCGGGCCGTCTCGGTCAGCATCGTATCAAAGCGTTGCCAATACTCTGGATTCCACTGGCTAAGATCGTATTTGCCATTGTCGAGTTGCAGGAAGGGATAAACCTCAAAGCCACCATCCCGACGGTCGCTCATCGTATTGCGAATTACGTTTCCGCCCGCGCGGGCAATCCGTTCAAGCTGAGGAATCAGTCGAGCCTTCGGCCACTGAAACAAATTGTCGTCGTCGCTTCCGCCGAGCAACAGTACCGGCTGGCCATGATGCGACCAATACCATGGATTCTCCTTCCATGGCTCGATCGCGGGGGCATCGCACGCCTGCCCCATCCAGAGAATCAGAAACATCAGCATCGCAGACCGAGTCATTCCGGAAGGGCTCCTTTCCAGCCGGCAGCCAACTGCCCGCTGAGTTGATCAACCAGTGCGGCGTTGGCCGGCAGCACGGCGATATTGACGTTCTCGTCGGGATCGTTCTCTAGATCGTACAGTTCGTACTCGACGAAGTCTCTGGTCGGCGTCGCCCATTCGACCAGACGGAACCGCTCCGTACGGATCGCACGGCCGAGAACACGGCCGGTTCCCCGGGCCGTACGCGGATAGACATGAAAAGCGGCTTTCTTCCATGGCCGCGATGGCTCATCGAGTAGTGGACTGAAGCTAACCCCCTCCAGGTCCGCGGGCTCAGGCAGGCCGCAAACGTCGGCCAACGTGGGATAGATATCCACAAACTCCACCAGGCGCTGGCATTCTCCGGCGACCTTGCCCTGACCGGGAACGGAAATGATCAGTGGCACACGGGTGGCGACTTCGTAATTGGTGTGCTTGCACCAAAACCCATGCTCGCCCAGTTGCCAGCCGTGATCCCCCCACAGGATAACGACTGTCTTCTGGCGTAGCTTAAGTCGGTCGAGTTCACTTAGAAGCTGACCGACCAGCGCATCGATATAGCTCGTCGCCGCCCAATATCCGTGGACTGCCTCGCGGGCCTGATCTTCGGTGAGCGGACCTCGCGCGGGCATCCCGTAGTACTTGCGCAGTTCGCCCCATGAGGTGTGAGCGTAAGCGGGCGAACCTTTCGGTGGCTGGGGATTGTCGGCAAGTTCAATCGCCGAGCGATCGTACAGGTCCCAATACTTCTTGGGAGCGACGAACGGCAAGTGAGGATTCAAGAAGCCGACAGCCAGAAAGAAGGGCTCATCCCGGTGTTCGCGCATCAACGCGATCGCTTGCTGCGCGATACTGCCATCGGCCAGCTGGTCGTCGGCAACCTCCGGGGCTGCCCAGGGAAGTCCCCTGGGACGCGTCCTGCTGTCTCGGGTATCGATCCCCGCCTCTTTCGCCTGGCGAATCAGTTTGGCCAGATGCTCCGTGCCTATCGGGCCGTATCGCGGTGCCCTTTTGAATCGCTCCTGCACCGACCAACTCACCGCATCGTCCTGGTTGCCATGGCCCGTGTGATAAATTTTGCCCACGCCCTGAGTGTGATATCCATGCTGCTTAAAGTACTGTGCGACGGTCACGGCATCGGGACGCTTGCGGCGAAAGAACGTGGGAAGATCGAGAACACCGGTCGACTCAGGACGAAGCCCCGTCATCAGCGACGCCCGCGATGGATTGCAAACCGCCTGCTGGCAGTAAGCGCGTGTGAAGAGCGTGCCCTCGGAAGCCAACCGGTCGATATGGGGAGACTTGACCACGGGGTGACCATAGCAACCGAGCTCTGGTCTCAGATCGTCCACCGCGATGAACAAAACGTTAAAACCGCTCCGCTGCGCTGCAACCGGGCTAGGCATCGCCACGGCAAGTATCGGCAGCAGGTGAAGTAGGATCGAAAAAATCTTGGGTACTGCCATCTCGCTAAAATCCTTGGATCCACATCAATAGGGCTGCCCTAGCGTTTCACACAACACGACCATCAGCGGTTTGGCTGCGGACACCAGCTTGGGAATGGTCTGAAGCAACTCCGGACTTTCGATCTGCTTCCTCGAAAGTTTGGCCATTCCCAGGAAACTTTTCAGCCTCAGCTCATCCACCTGGGGATGATCCTTGGCATAACCCCGAGGCGCCGTTTTGAGACGATCGTCGTAAAAAGTGAACGCCTCGCAAAATCGCTTGTTCTTCCGAACTCTCCGCCAGGTCGTCTCATTCTCCGCAATGGCATCCCGGATCATCTTCAGGGCATCCGACGGGGGTCTCCATATTCCGGCGCCTAGAAAGCATTCGTCGATATCGATGTGCAGGTAAACGCCCGGCGCGTGCACATCCTTGCCCGCCCGATGTCGAAAGTGAATTCCGATGTTCGTTTTGTAAGGTGTCTTGTCTTTCGAAAAACGCGTGTCTTTGTAAATCCGCATGAGCGAACCACCGACCTTCTTCGCCTCCACCTTGAGCATCGGAGCCACTTTTCCGAGCGGCTTCTCCAAGCTTCGAATCAACTCGAGGGATGGCTCAAGAAAGCTCTCCTCGTACCGCTGCTTATGTTCGGCGAACCACTCTCGATTGTTGTTTTTACGCAGATCCTGCAGAAACTTGATCGTATCCTTGGGGAAGCCTGGAAAAGTAGCCATAAAAACGGTGCTTGCCTATCTAGTCGATGGATGCCTCTTGAGCGACGCCGGATGGCCAGGACTTGCCCGACAGACTTCGACGCATGACCTGGACCGTCGCCATTTTAGCATCGCGGCTCTCCGCTGGCGGCATCCTCTGCGAGCCCCTCCCGGGGCACTATTCGGGCGACCGATTTCAGCATATCACGTCCATGTTGCCTGAACATCCCGCCGGATGCCTCTACCGCCGCAGCCTACCAGGTTTCTCACGATCACTTCAGAGTGCCCCGACAAACGCCAGGTTGTTAGAATCTTGCCATGGTGTTGGCCAGGCTGACGGTGTTGGCCATGATCACTCGTTCCACAGCGCAGAGTCCCCATGCCCGAATCGAAGATCCCCCCCTGGAGTCCACCTGAGACGAGAGCATCCTGGTTATGGAGCGAGGAGCAGGTGCGACGGTGGCAGCTGGAGCAGCTCAATCAGCAGTTGCGCATCGTCTTACCGCAGAACGCCTTTTACCGAGACAAGCTCAGCTCGTCGGACTTGCAACTCGACAGCCTCGACCAGCTAGCCACCCTACCAGCAACGACGAAGCAAGAGCTGGTGGCAAGTGCCAACCGATCGCCGCTGGGTATCAGTGCCCATCACACATTCGATACCAGCGACTACTCGCGCGTTCACCGTACCAGCGGCACCACGGGGCAGCCGCTGATGATTCTCGATACGGCCAGCGATTGGCTCTGGTGGTCATCTACTTGGCAACACGTTTTAGAGGCTGCCGAGGTAACCGGCGATGATCGCGTGTTTATGGCGTTTTCGTTCGGACCCTTCATCGGCTTTTGGAGTGCGCATCAGTCCTGTGTGGATCGTGGCGCTGTGGTCATCCCCGGTGGCGGCCTTTCCTCATTGGCCCGTCTGGAGTTTATGAAACAATCGCGTTCCACGGTTCTGTGTTGCACCCCCTCGTATGCACTGCACTTGGCCGAAGTAGCCGCGGGCGAAGGGTTTCCGCTCGGCTCGCTTCCCATTCGCCGCGTGATCGTAGCCGGGGAAGCAGGTGGAAGCATCCCTGCCGTGCGCAGCCGTATGGAACAGGCCTGGAATGCCCAAGTCGTCGACCATAGTGGTGCTACGGAAATCGGACCTTGGGGATTCGGTTGGCCGGATCGCCCGGGAATCCATCTCATTGAAACCAGTTTCATCGCCGAGCTGCTTCCGCTGGACGACAGCGGTGCGCTTTCTGAGCTGGTTCTGACGTCGCTGGGACGATACGGCACTCCGGTTATTCGCTATCGAACCGGAGACGCCGTTCGCGTCGAGCGTCCGCAAGCCGGACCGTGCCGGTTTCTCTGGTTGCCCGAAGGGGTCGTTGGTCGCGCTGACAACATGGTCACTATTCGTGGCGTGAACGTATTCCCCAGCAGCATCGACTCCATCCTGCATGAATTCCCTGGCGCGAGCGAGTATCGCATTTCGGTGACCCGGCTAGGCCAGCTGGATCAGTTGGAGTTGGAGGTCGAAGCCGACGTGGATACACAGATCGCCATTGAAAAGGCGCTGTCCGTTCGATTGGGCTTGAGAATTCCAGTAAAAATTGTTGACGCCGGTAGTCTCCCTCGAAGCGAAGGAAAATCCCAGCGTTGGCGAGACCGGCGTGATTAGCGTAGGTTGCGGCCCGGCACGCGCATTAGACTGACCCGGTACTTCTCGTCAATCAGTTCTTTGTTCGCACGCTCCGGATCGGTTTGACTCCACGTTTCCCGATAGAGCTTCGAACGGACCTCGCGTTTGATCTTGGCATCGCGGTCGTACCAACGTACCGCAACGTCACCGCTGCCGGCTTGTCTTAGCGGCATCCGATTGAGATCCTCCTCGACCAAACACCAGGCAATCACGTGAAAACGACAGAAGTCGGGTGACCACTCATAAAAAATGACCTGGTCGTAAGCGTGGCGTCCCAGGTCATCATAAAAATGGTTCAGTTCGATCAGGTCGACCCTCTCCCGGAGAGAGCCGCCGGAGTGCGGAGAGTATCCTGATACCGATAGCATCAGGGGCAGTAGGGCGCTCTGCCACAGCGATAAAAGAGCATTACTTGTCACCGTCCTTGGCCTCCTTTGCAGGAGCCTGGGCCGCTAAAGTCGGTCTAGCTTGATAGGACGCGTTCGACTAGCGGGCCAAGCAACTGTTGTGGAACCGGATCCGCTGAACGCTTGGAAAGCGATCTTGGGAATCTTTCCGGATTGTGGGCAGTTCTCCCAGCTCTGCGCCTGGTTACGCAGAACCCGTTGCGGCCTCAATGTCGAAAAAGAGAGAACCTACGTGGTCAATTACTGGAAATCGGCTATTGCCTGCAAGGTCAATAATCTACTTTTGAGAACTTGAGAAGAATTCCTGCCATTTTCGCTCGATCAATCGCTGATGGGGCCCATATCGGGCCTTGTAGCGTAAATGCCGATTGTCTGCGACATACATGCCCAGGTAGAGCCACCGGCGGGAGGAGGTCTTGGCCAGATCAATCTGCCGAACGATGGAATAAGTACCAGGGCTGAGCCAGGAAAAGTCGGGATGAAAGAAACAGTACACCGCCGAGAGACTGGTGGCCCCTACATCGGTAATCGAGATAGCTATCAATTGATCTCGGTACCAGAGACTCAGCTCCAGGGCGATGCCGTGAGGGCTAAGCAGGAAGGCTCGGTAGTCTGATGAATTTGCCGGAGGTTCTCCCCGATCCAGGTTTCGGCCGTATCGGTGACGATTGAACAGCTCCACGCGTTGTTGGTCGACCGTCGGCTGGCCGACTCGGGTTACTAACTCCCTGTCTCCCAGCTTTTGAGCACGGCGTTGGGAGCGTCTGGGACGAAACTCTGTCACATCCAACCGCAGGGGCTGGCAAGCAACACAACTCGGGCACTTGGTCCGATAAAAAAAACTTCCGGCTCGTCGATAGCCTGCTGCCAGCAGCTGATCCAATCGCCCGGCGGTAATCTCACCAACCGGCAGACTCAGCGGCATCCGCGCCGTTTGATCTGGTAGATAGGAACAAACGTCGGTGTCGTCGACAACCACTCTGAGAAAATCTATCTCATGCACTGGACAACCATAGCCGCAGCTTGACCATGCGGCGTAAAACTCAGCTTAAGAACATGCTGTTTTTTAGTCTGCTGTTTTTTCGTACATACTTGGATGCGACAATCATCATCAGCTTGCTGGTAGCCGGCGGTAGGCAGAGTCGTGCCATGCTGAACCGAGAGGATGCTGGCCATCAGCTCCAGCAGGCCGCAGGCAGCACCGGCCGTCCCGAAGTAACTCGAGTAGGCGGTGACAGGGACATCCGGCGCGAGCCGGCCGATGGCTTGACTCTCCTCGATATCAAGTCGTCTCTCGGAAAAGCCCTGAGCCGAGATATGTGCAAGATCATCAGTACCCACAGCCGCTTCCTCGAGAGCGGATTGGGCTGCTGCGAAGATCGCTGCCTGACTACCCCCATAATGATGTTCCGGCCGCGCACAACGACTACTGAAACCAGACAGCACGGCTAAAATGTTAGCACCACGGCGAACGGCGTGGCTCCGTCGCTCGATCACCAGGGCGCCGGCCCCTTCGGACGGAACGATACCGCGGCGACGCGCATCGAAGGGCATCGACAGCGGCTGGTCGGCATGCCCGTCATCGAGTGGTTGGTGGTCGTACAGCTGGCGAGCCCGGTACACCAATCGCGTTGGCCGGATGCGTGATCCGACGGCGCCCACGACCATCAAATCGGCTTGACCACGCTCGATGATCATCGCGGCCTCTGCCAGTGCCAGCAGGCTGCTTACCTCCTCTTGCGCGATGGTATTGTTGGGCCCTTGAGCGTCAATGGCGATGCCCACATGACAGGCCGGCATGTTCGGTAGGTTTCTGAGCATCCACAACGGATAAATCTGCTTCTCGGCTTGACCGCCCCACATGGAAAAATCCATGACGCCACCGGGTGAGCAAGCTCGAACGGCGCTGGTGATCTCCAGCACATCGCCGGGAATCATCTCCGATCCATACACCACACCCATCCGGTCGCAATCGAGCTCCACTTCGACCAATCCCGCGTCCTGCCAAGCCAGATGGGCCGCCGCGTAGGCCGTCTGGACTTCGCGACTCATGACCTTCAACGCTTTTCTGGGCGTCACGTAGGCCTTGCCACTAAAGTCCTCTATGGCCGCGCCATAGTAAGCGACCGGCCGATCATGCTGGATGATATGAAGCTGCCGAATGGCGCATCGCTGAGCCGAAAGCCCATCCCAAAAGGCCTCACGGCCGATACCAATGGGCGTCACGCAGCCGAGCCCCGTGATCACGATATCATCTACACCAACCATCTTCGCGTCGCTAAAAGCCTGTTGCGGGCCCCCTGTTGCCTTGGCTCGTCGGACGTGGGCCTCTATTGAGCCCAGCACATCCGCTGAAAACGCCCGTTTGTGACGGCGAACCTCATCCAATACGAACTGCTCTTAGAACGCGTTTCAAAACAGATTTTCCGCCCACCGGCATGCAATGCGACTGGGAGGAGGGCTCTCTCGATTTTTGAAACACGTTCTTAGGCCGACATCCCGCCAGCCACAGTTTTTCAATTCTACACACAATCTTGGTTAGTGGATTACCGGACAGACATCAAACCAAGTCCGATTCTGCTCTTGCATCCACTCGGTAGACGCCTCAGGGCCCCATCCCGCAACCGGATACGTGTGCATCGGTGGTGCGGCGGGGCTCCGCCAAGCAGCAATGATGGGGTCCATGATCTCCCAAGCCAGCTCCACTTCGTCACTACGCGCAAACAGACTGGCGTCCCCCTGCAAAGCATCTAGTAGCAATCTCTCATACGAATCCGGCATCGATTGACCCCGGCTAGCAAACCGGAAATCCAACTGACTTTGACGCAGCGACATCTCCTGGTCGGGCACCTTCGACTGAAAGTGGATCTGGATACCCTCGGCGGGCTGAATCTGGATGACCAATCGATTCGCCTGCGGCATCGACTTCTTTCCCTCGCCAAAGAGCAGATGAGGTGGCTCGCGGAAGTCGATGACAATCTGCGTCGTCCGGCAACTCAGCCCCTTGCCGCTACGAAGATAAAACGGCACGCCCTTCCAGCGCCAGTTGTCGACGTGCAGTCTGAGCGCGGCGAATGTCTCGGTGGGACTGTTGGGAGCAACCCCTTCCTCCTGACAGTACCCTTGATATTGACCGCGAATGCCACAATCCGCGAAGTCAGCGCCTTGAAACTGCCGGACCGCTCGTAGCACTTTGACTTTTTCATCTCGTACCGAATCCGCGTTGAATTTCACCGGACCTTCCATGGCCGTCACCATCATCAGTTGGAATAAGTGATTTTGAAACATGTCCCTCAGGACTCCCGACCGATCGTAGTAATCGCCGCGGCGTCCAACGACCACCTCCTCGGCAACCGTGATCTGCACGTGATCGATATAGCTGCGATTCCAGAGCGGTTCGAAAATGGAATTCCCAAAGCGCAAAACCAGGATGTTTTGCACTGTCTCTTTGCCTAAGTAGTGATCAATACGGTAAACCTGATCCTCTCGAAAGACCTTGGCAATCGACTGGTTCAACTGACGAGCCGTCTCCAGATTGGTACCAAAAGGCTTTTCGATCACGATCCGCCGCGCAGCCGACGAATCATCCGCCAAGCCCGCTTTCCCCAACTGCGCAGCGGCACTTTCATACAGTTGCGGCATGGTGGCAATGTAGTAGACGCGATCGGCCGGCCGGCCACCCTCGAGCTCTTCAAGGCGTCCGGCCAGCGTCAAAAAATCCTCTTCAGCTTGGATGTCGCCGGGATGGTAATGGATGCGCTGGGAGAACTCGCCCCAGGTGCTGCTGTCAAACTCCTGGCCCAGAAACCTAGCCGTCGATTCAGCCAACTGCTTCCGCCAGGCCTCATCGGTGAACTGGCTGCGCGAGACACCCACCACGCGCGTCTGGTCGGGCAGACGCCCCCGTTGATGCACTCGGTACAGGGCAGGGATCAGCTTCCGACTCGTCAGATCGCCGGAAGCTCCAAAGATCACCATCGTGTGTGCCATATCGCTTCCTTCGCGAGAGCCAAACTCGGTTTCCCAGAGCATGGCTTGGTTCTAGTCAATGAATTTAACTACCGCACGAAACCTACCAACGACCCCGTGAGCCGGCGGTGGGACGCCGATCGCAAGTTCCCCCGGCGTCAGCTAGGCTCTTTGCGCAGATCCAACCACTCCGAATGGAACGTCCCCTCGCGATCAACCCGCTTGTAGGTGTGCGCGCCGAAGTAATCGCGTTGGGCCTGCAGCAGATTCGCCGGCAAACGCTCGCGACGATAGCTGTCATAGTATCCTAGAGCCGCCGAAAACGCCGGAGTCGGCACGCCGAGCTGAGTCGCGGCAATAATAACGGCTCGCCAAGCCGCCTGACTATCGTCGATAATCTTCTTGAAATACGGAAAGAGCAGCAGGTTTTCCAGGTCGGGCTGCTCATCGAATGCCTCTTTGATTCGATCTAGGAATTGGGCGCGGATAATACAACCGCCACGCCACAACAGTGCGCAGTCGCCGTAGTTCAGCCCCCACTGATGCTCCTGGCTGGCCGCCTGGAGTTGGACAAATCCTTGTGCATAGCTGCATATTTTCGACGCGTACAGGGCTCGCCTAACCGCCTCGACAAACGCTTTCCTGTCTCCGACGAAACTGCTCACCGGCGCCGCCAGCTCCGGGTTGTCACCATCCTGAGGACCACTGAGCACCTTGCTGGCCCGAACCCGCGCGTCCTTGACCGCGGACAGGCCACGAGCATAAACGGCTGTCGTCACCAGCGTACTCGGTACTCCCAAATCGAGAGCCAACTGACTCATCCACTTTCCTGTTCCCTTAGCACCGGCGACGTCCAAGATCTTGTCGACCAAGTACCCGTCTCCATCAGGCTGATCATCTTTGGCGCTAAAAATATCGCGAGTAATCTCGATCAGATAACTCTGTAGCTCGCCGTTGTTCCATGCTTCGAACACATCGTAGAGTTCTTCGTTGGTCAGTCCGGCGACCTCTTTGAGAATCTGGTAAGCCTCGCAGATCAACTGCATGTCGCCATACTCAATTCCGTTGTGCACCATCTTGACGTAGTGGCCCGCACCGCGAGGTCCGACCCATTCGCAACATGGAATGTCCTCATTGGGTCCCACCTTGGCAGAAATTGCCTGGAAAATCGGCTTGACTAGCGGCCAAGCATCCGGGCTACCGCCTGGCATGAGACTCGGCCCCTTGAGTGCTCCTTCCTCACCGCCGGAAACCCCCGTACCAACGAATTTCAGTCCTTTGCTCTCGACATACTTGGTTCTCCGTTCGGTGTTGGTGTAGTGCTCGTTCCCTCCATCAATGATCACATCCCCAGGTTCGAGATGCGGGAGAAGCTGTTCAATCAGATCGTCCACCGCCGGTCCTGCCTTGACCAGAGTCATGACCAGCCGCGGCTTCTTGAGCGAGGCGACTAATTCCTCGATGGAATGGCAACCGACGAAGTTTTTGCCCTTGGCACGACCTTGAATCAGGTTGTCCACCTTGTCGGTCGTTCTATTAAAGACTGCGATCCGGTTGCCCCGACTTTCCACGTTCAGTGCCAGATTCTCTCCCATCACCGCCAGGCCGATCAAACCGAAATCACACTTGTCACTCATTACTGTCTTGCTTTCTGTCTGCTGTTGCTACGTCATTTTTGTTGGCGGGCAAGCCGCCTGCCGCCAAGCCAGCCCACCGATTCATGTCCGAGCCCGCGCCGGCTCAGCGAGCCCCCAAGGTTCCCCTCAGGAAGCCAGGTTCCCGGCGAGTTTCCAACTTGGGTTCATTGAGCTTCGCCCGGGTCGTTTGCGAGGCGAAGTCAGGAATTGAAACCGTGGTTTTCGGGGACCGCCCCATTTCAGACCGCCAGTTTAGGTGAACTACGGCTTATGAAAACGGGTCCGCCCCCAATCTGGACTCGAAACGCGCGAGTTTCACCGCACTTTCCTGCCGAACAGGCCGGCCTCACCCTGATTTGGCCAAAGTCGCCGAGGCCACCCAACCGATACAGTCCCTAAGCTTACCCTTGACGCCGCAAATCACCGGCATTAGAAAAAGGGTAATGGTTCGTTATCCACCTTCACGTGGTTCATCCTAGGCGTCGTAGCCAAGTGGCTAAGGCAGTGGATTGCAAATCCATTATTCGTGGGTTCGACTCCCACCGACGCCTCTTTCGTTTTACTAAGCAAATCGTTGGTCGAAACGAACTCGGGGACCGTTCCCAAGTGTGATTTTCCAAGCGGATTTTTTTTGGACAGGCTGTCCTTGGAATCGCTACGGAGACGTCACCACGGGAAACCATTCTTTCATTCCCTCTCTTCGCAAGCATTCGTCTGGTCAGGCTCGTACCACGATCAACGGCCAGACATTCTACCTCGGCAAGTTTGGCTCCACGGAGAGTAGGCAACGCGACGACGCACTCATTGCGGAATGGCTTGCCAGCGGACCCAGCTCTACTTTTGGCCTCGAGGTGGACGAGGTGTCCATGTCCCAAATGATATTGGACTCGCTAGCGCATTGTGACAGACCACCACGATCCGGCTGGTGTAGGCTCTGAAGCAAAGCGAACCCGTTATGCCTTGAGATTCGTCGCTAGGCTGTACTCCGATCTGCCGGCCAGCGCATTCGGCCCCGTTCAATTCAAGGCCGTACGAGAAAAGATGCTGGAGCCCCAACACACGGTGTTTGTCTCGCTCAGAGTGTGACAACAAGACGTTGGCGGCTTGAGCTTGGTGTCGGCTCTATTTCTGATCTTCGTCAGAAGCGCGCTCTTTCGCGCCCTTGGACAGCTGTCGGGCAAAGTTGAAGGCTACTGATCCGAGCCGCAACCTCAGTTGTAAGGTAGCTACGACAGTGGCCGCGCGTGTCGTAGGCGGTGAACAGACCTCAGCATCGGAGATCCAATCCGAACTTGCACGTGTTTGATTCGATGAAAGCGGCGACTGGTCGAGAAATGGTCCTCCTGGAAGTGGAAAATACGGCGTAGCTGTTGTG
>JANQJJ010000323.1 GCA_028281725.1 Pirellulaceae bacterium
TCATTTCGCCGGTGGCAGAACGGTAAACAGGCTCCGTTTGGCCTTAGTTCGTGGTTACAGATATACAAACACGCGGCTTCGGAAGATCTGACGCAAAAATCTCGGCGACGGGATGAGTAAGGGGAGCATAAGTTGTCGCTACCGACATTGATTCCAATTATCGTAGCAGTTTTCGCGTCAGACTCAGCTTTTTTGTGGGTTTAGGAGGGTGGAAGCGGCGGCTTGGCGACAAAACACACAGCTTGTCATTGAGCCTCAGTTTCAAGACGAACCTTCGCTGCTACGAGCACTGTCTGTTGATTAGATTAGGAGAAACGGATGGCATTGAATGAGCAAACCTGCAATACCGATCGGATTGCGGACTATCTGGACGACCGGTTAACTGGACCGGGCTTGGTCGAATTCCAAGATCATCTTGCCGTCTGTGAGCATTGCCGAATCCGTCTGCAGGACAGCGCCGCGGAACCCGAGGTTTGGGGAGAGGTAGCCGAATTGCTGTGGCCGATTGTGGAAACGGCATGCGACTCTGAGGATCGACAGGTCCAACAAAGAAAACCCTCTAAGCCGATCCGCCGATTGCTTGAGACTCTCGCACCGACTGATGATCCTGAGATGCTCGGACGCATTGGTGACTACGAAGTCAGCGGCGTCGTTGGCGTCGGCGGCATGGGCGCCGTTTTGAAGGGATTCGACACATCGCTTCGGCGCGTGGTGGCCATCAAAGTGATGGACCCGCATTTGGCGGACAACGGGTTAGCCCGAACTCGATTCCAGCGTGAAGCGAGGGCAGCGGCGGCGATCACCCACGACAACGTGATTGACATCTACGTTGTTTCTGAGGCAAACGGTTTGCCGTATTTGGTGATGCCGTTTGCACGTGGGCCATCGCTGCAGAAACGCATCGATGACCGCGGACCGCTGGGGGTTGTGGAGATCGTGCGAATCGGCCATCAGATCGCCGATGGGTTGGCGGCAGCCCACGAACAGGGTGTGGTCCATCGAGACATCAAGCCCGCCAACATTCTGCTCAACGAAGGCATCGAGCGTTTGTGGATTACCGACTTCGGTGTTGCCAGAGCGATGTGTGATGTGTCGATGACACAAACCGGATTGGTTGCCGGTACGCCCCAGTACATGTCGCCCGAACAGGCTCGTGGTGAATCGGTCGATCATCGCAGCGACCTCTTCAGTCTGGGCTGCGTCTTGTACACGGCTTGCACGGGTCGTCCTCCGTTTCGAGCCGAATCGCCCTACGCAATGATTCGGCGGATCGCGGATACCGAACCGACTCCGGTTCGAGAACTCAATCCGGACGTCCCTGATTGGCTGTGCAGCGTGATCGCCAAGTTGATGTCGAAAGACCCTCAAGAGCGATTTCAAAACGCCCGGGAGGTAGCGGATCTGTTCGAGGCGTGTCTAGCGCACCTTCAGCAACCTACCAAGATCGAATTTCCGAACGTGGCAATGCTGTTGCCTCAGACTGGTCGAACCAGCCAACCAGTATTCGTGCACAGGGCAACCCTGGCGATTGGTTCCGTTGTGCTCATGCTGACGATAGGTACTGCCCTATTCCAGTTTTCTGGGCCTCAGGGGCCCCCAAACAAGGCTGAATCTGCACAGGTCGCGGGCGCAACGGAGTTCACGTCGATTCGGGTACCGATGTCGGGACGCATCATTCGCTGGGGAGAAACAATCGCGGACAACGGACACGTCCAAAAAGGTGACCTGATCGTAGAGTTCAGTGCGGCGGACCCTCAGCTTCTGGAGAAGCTCAAGATGCAGGCTGCGGCCGCGGCCGACGAAACCGGAGCTGCCGGAGAGATGGTCGAGGCGTTTGAGAAGAAACTGGAGTACGCCAAGCTGACTGCCGAGGCGATGAAGTCCAAGCTCAAGGCGGCTGAAACGGTACATAGCGACGTGACCGAGGCAGAAGACGCATTGGTCGAATCTGCTCGAGAGAGGGTCGCGTTTGAGGAGAGTGAACGAGCTCGCTGGCAAGACGCGCTGGAAAACGCGATCGTTGAGCTAGATCGTCTCAACAGATCCGACGAGAAGGAGAACTTGCTTGAGCAACGCACGATGGCTTCACGCCAGCGCGCGAAAGCTGAGTACGGCGTTCGATCCGCTCCCGAGCGAACTGAGAAAGCAAAGGAAGAACTCGCATCGCGGATTTCGGAGCAAAAAACCAAACTGTCACGAGTGCAGCTAGACCTTGAGACGGCCAAAGCAGAACAAAGTCTGGCAAACGACGCGGTCGCCGCCGTCGAGGTGGAATTGGCGGGGGCACGCTTGCAATTGGCAAGATCTCGCTCCATCGAATTCCAGCTTAAGGCGCGACTTGCCGAGTCACCCGTGCTTCGAATCACAGCACCTATGGATGGAATCGTCAGGTCGAAGGCGATAGCGACGGCGCATTCGGCGGGCAATACCATATGTGAGATCTGGTCGGTCCCACTGCCACATCGCAAGGACGACGACCGTTCCCGAAATCTGACTGGTGCAGACGACGTTCCCAATGTCTCGGGGAAATGGAGTGACGCGGTCTGGGGTGCTGTGCATCTCGACTTGGTCAACTCGGACCGAAATCAGTATGTAGGAACGTGGACCACGTCGAATGACCGCACCTACCAGATTCAGATGGCATGGTTCGACCGAGAGAAGCAATTCGTCGGTACTTGGAGTAGCGTCGATCAGCATTTTGGGCGGCTCGTGCTAACTGTCAAAGAAAGTGCTTTGGATGGTGCGTTTACGACGGACGAACAGCCACCAGGCGAAAAGCAACCATTTCCGCGACTCTTTGCGCTCCAGTTGATCAAGTCAACAGACTTAGACGCTCCTGAGCGCGAAGTAAAGCGATGAATATGCCCCGATGCGATTCACAGAATGGTCGAACCAGTAACATCGGTTCTCATGGCTGGTTGGCTTCCTGAAAGCCGCTGTCTTGGTTTTGATCATGCTTCCGGGAGTGTTCCGCTACGCTCCTTTCTCTGGGCTCAGTTGATCGGACTCTACGCGGAAAGAACGACTCGCTTCGGAACCAAGTCATGTCGCAATATCAAGCGACGCGTTAACATCACAGCTGTTTGAGCGCGGATGGCCACGACCGTCCCTTTGGGTTCTTCCGGTCGCGGCCCCAGCAACAACGTTTGCCGACCAAGATGATGCCGAAGAAGGGCATCAAATGAAACAACACAGCCAGCGGCGAATGCGCATAATCGATGACTTGCTGTTGTCAGCGGGACGTATCGCAAATCGAATCTTCCCTCGTCATCACATACGCATCTTCCCAATTCGATGGCAGGTGCTTTGGGATTGATGGCTGCAGTCTACTGCTCCCCCACAATCGCCACGGTCGCGCCCGATATCGGCCTGCCTGCCAGGTTACGGACCACCCCACTGACCCGCCTTTCCGCAACACGCTGAAAGAGGGGACGAGCAATGGCAGGGTGATCCAGACCGTACGACGCCAGTTGGAGAACGGTTACCCAAACGACGAAAAATGACAGACCTAAATGCGTTTGGGCAAAATTCATCAATCATTGAACTCCTAACCATTGGCCCCAGGGCCTGTCGCCTCAGATTTGCTTACCAAATGATCGAGCCACACGACATCAAACACGCGAGAAGAGGTTTTCTGACACGAAACTCGGTTTAGGACTGTCGAGAGATAGCGAATAAACGAAAAAGCTGTCGACTCGGACTGGAAAACCGATTCACAGGAAACACAGTTCCTCATCCTGGTGAGGGATTCCTGCTATTGGTTGAACCGAGAAAACTCGTCTGTTTCGAGTCAGAATTCCCGGAAAGACGTGTTTACTATGATGGTGATAAGTGATCGAAGGGCATTCGGCGCCCTTTGGTTGTACTTGGTCCAACCTTTCTCAGGAGTGTTTTCATGCGAGCTTCGGCAGTTTTGGCTTTTGTCGTTTTTTGCGCTGCCGGCGTTCAGGCTTGCCCGGCGGCTTCAGGTGATGTTGAGAGTAACAATTCTGCTCAAAGCCAGCGGGAGGAAATTCGCGCAGAAATCAACAAACTCGCCGACGCGGAGGATTGGCGGGAGACGAAAGAGATCAAGCAGACTTTAGTGAGATTCGGAGAACCAGCCCATGCTCTGATTCTGAAGCATGCCTGGAAAAGCGAAAGTGAGAGAACTCGCCTCGCTTGCTTTCAAATCGCGACCGAGCATTTCCCGAAAGCTGCGCAGGAAATAGTCATCGAGAGAGGCTTGGAGGACAATGATGCGAACGTGCGATATCACTGCGCCTGGCATTGCGGTGAGGCTATGCTCTACGAAAGTCACCGAGCACTTCGCCAAATGATGGATGATCAATTGCAGCCAGCATTCATTCGGAATGCAGCCACGAAGTCACTCGCGCAACTGGGTGAGGCCGATGTCATCAATCAGGTCATCATGCTTCTGTCGAGCAATCGAGTGGATCACCGCATGGCTGGAAACGCGGCGGCCAAGGCGCTGACGGGCAAGAATCTTGAAGATTTTGGAGACTACCAGCAACTCGAAGGTTCGGCTATCTCCGGCAACGTCGAGCTCGTTATCGAACCGTCTCACGTAGCGACAGCATTTGAACATTCCTCTAAACGCCTCAAAGCGATCGCGGATTTTCTACGCTGGCTGGAAAAGGAGAAGCCCAAGATCTTCAAACATCTTTAGGGGCATTCAAGCCACGCGACAATAACGCAGGTTTAGAAAAATCCCAAACATTGCAGCGTCGCTCCACAAGTACGGACCGTTCTGCAGCATGCCGATGGGGTCGAGGTCGAGGCGACAATTTTTTGTAGAATACCGGTTGCTCATGGTCACCACTACCAGTGTCGTTCTCCAGCGCCATCGCAACCGAATCGCACCTTTCAGTGCTTATGTAATTGCCTCGCTCACACTGTCTCTTGTCATGCCAGTTGTTTGGTTTTCATGCTGAGACACTGAGGTTGTCGGGAATTCCCCTAGGTTCGGTTGGTTGGGAACGGCAAAAGTGGTCGCCGCTTGCTCCATCGCACCCACAGTGCTAGTGAGCCTCCGTATCAGCGAACAATTCGGCAGTCGAGGTAGAAGCGTCTGTAATGACCGAGATGGTCTTTGATTTCGATATCGAAAAGTCGAAATGAATCATGTGAGTTGCGACTCGAATGAACGGCTTGATGCTACGAGATTGCCGGCAGCGAAGAGTGCAGGATGGTAGGCTCCTGCCGCCGTGGAGTGCCTACTGCCGAGCGACAGCCGTGAGAATCCACGTTACAATCTCTGAGAAACATTGCTCCATTTCTCATCTGCAATACCTTGGAGATCACCGATGGAACGCGCCTGCCATTTTGAAATTCCGTACGGCGACAAAAACCGCGTGGAAGACTTTTACCCCAAGGTTTTCGGCCGGGAAATCTCGGATGCTCCCGCAGAACACCCGTAATTGCTTTGCTCTCACAACTCCGGTCCACCAACCATTCGCTACGTTCGAAACGTCCCTATTGAAGCTTGAAGCGTACTGAGAATCACCATGGTGAGAATCCTGAATGCCGCGTCTCTTCTTTCCGTCATCGCGTGCCTCTGGTTCGTCGACGTCTGTCTTGCTGATGAAGATTGGAGGGGCGCAGGCGAAGCTGATTGGAGTCGAAACGTAGAGTCTCGCCGAAACGTCATGGTTAAAAACGGAGTTGTTTCACCGACTGCGGAGACGGCAAGCGTTCCGCCGCTAGAGAAAAAGCGAGACTTCGGAGCACCGAACAACTCGAAAGGCGAGCAATGATGCACGACGTGTCGATCAAGATTACGTCCGCCGAGGTCATTGACCTTCGCGTGCCGACATCGGACAAGATGCTTGGGTCGGACCCATTTCACAAGTGCCCAGACTATTCTTCCGCCTTACTGCATCTGGAAACCGATTGCGGACTTCGCGGAGTCTCGGTCGTCTTCACGGTCGGAGCCGGAACTGATTGGCTTTGTTACGGCATCCGCGACTTGTGCCAGTTGGTTGTTGGTTCAAGCCTGATGGACTTCGCCAACTCGCCGATCACACTTTACCGACGGTTGATCGACCATCATCAGTTGCGATGGCTGCACGATGGTGTCTTCAGGATGGCCGCCGGAGCCATTCTCAACGCGATGTGGGATTTGTGGGCGAAATCTCTGAACAAGCCGCTGTGGAAGCTGCTTGTCGATCTTTCGCCGGAATTCATCGCCGACTGCATCGACTGGCGAAACATCAGTGACGCGCTGACGCGCGATGAGGCCATCGCGATTCTGGCCGACCGCCGGCCCACTGTCGCGACTCGTGAATCCGCGATGGCGACTATGGGCCCGAAGGCGTACTGTACGGCCGGATGGCTGGGGCTGAGTGATGCTGAAATCCTAGACACGATTCGCAAACTGCAGACCGAAGGTTTCGACTCATTTAAGTTGAAAGTCGGGCAGGACTTAGACCAAGACATCGAGCGGATTCGGTTCATGCGAGATGCGATCGGTCCGGATTGCAACCTGATGGTCGATGCGAATCAATACTGGGGTGTCGATGAGGCCAAGCGGCACGTTGAGCGTTACCGACCTTTCGGCTTGAAGTGGATCGAGGAGCCAATCGCTCGCGACGACGTTCTCGGCTATTTGGAGCTTGCAGAATCCTTCGCCGATGCGGAGTTCGGTTTTGCCTGCGGTGAACAGGCTGCGTCGCCGGTGATTTTCAAACAGCTGCTGAAGAGTGGAGCAATTCAGTACTGTCAAATCGACGCAGTTCGAGTCGCTGGCGTCAACGACGTCATGGCCATCATTTTGATGGCGGCAAAATATGGCGTTCCGGTCTGCCCTCACGGCGGCGGCATTGCACTATGCAACTTGATTCAACACTACGGATTGTGGGACCAGATCGCGGTTGCGGGTCATTCGGACACACAATTGGTCGAGTACATCGACTTCCTGCAGGACGCTGTCGCGGATCCGATCGGAGTAAAAGGTGGATGCTACTTAACACCGACCGTGCCCGGCTGGGGGCTTGAATTTCGCAAAGAATTTATCCAGCAACATCGATATCCTGATGGTCACGTATGGAAACATCGCGACAAGGAACGAATGGGAACCGCGTTTGAAGTTGCCGAAGTCGGGGTATCCAAGTGAGCGTGGGGGAGGCGGGCGGTATCCTATAAGGGTCGATCTGATTCTGGCCAATCGCGATACGCAGCCTAACTGCCTGCTGCTGGGCGCTGGTGCGGGCAAGTTGGATGAACCGATTCTGTCTGGTACACGAGCGACATCCAGTCGATCCATTGTCACCGGCGACATAGATGAAGACGGGGACATCGATTGGATGGTCGCCAACCGACTGTTCACGGTTCTCTGAAAATGAGGGGGCTCAACCGAATGTCGAGTTAGCGACCTACGGCTGCAGAATTCGATCCAGGAACTGATTCACCCGTCTGCGAAACGCATCAAATGCGAAGCCGTGACCTGCGGTTGGGTAGACCACCATCTGGGCCGGCTTTCCTGCCGCTCGGAGGGCGTTGAAGAAATACAGACTCTGACGCCAGTGAACATTCTTGTCTCGGCGACCGACGCCCAGTAGAAGCGGTGTGTTCATTCCGTCGACGAGATACAGAGGCGAATTGGAAATGTAACGCTGAGGGTCTTTCCAGAAAGGAACCTGCATTCTCGCGAACAGAACGTGTCCGAGATTCGATTCTCCATCCTCGTCGTACAGGTCGACCGAGTGTGTGGCGAGGTCTGTCAATGCGTTAACGGCAACCCCCGCTGCGAAACGGTCGGTCGAGCAGAGTGCCATCAGTGTTTGGTATCCACCGTGGCTGACTCCCATGATTGCGACGCGATCCATATCAATCGAGTCGACATCGGCGACCCTGTCCATGGCTGCATTGAGACAGCGGACCGCCGAGCGGCCCGGATCGCCCGGCATCGCGGCCATATCAGGCTTCAGCACAAAGTACCCTTTCTTCGCCCAACTTGCCGGACTGAGATAGCTGTTGGATGCGGCGGTATCGAACTGGTGGTGTTCCACTGACGCTCGTCTGTAGACGATCACGATCATCGGCCACTTGCGATCCGAAGTGTAGTTTTCGGGATAGACCAGCGTTGCATGGAGCCGCTCGCCCCAGGGTGAGTCATAGCCGATCAGCTCTCGCTTGGTATGGTCTGCGGCTTCCGTTCCCGTTCGCAGCTCAGACTGGCACACGACCTTGCCCGTCAACTCGTTCACGACGGCGATGCGACCGGCTGCGTTGTGCTGCTCGTGGGCGATGCAGACGTTTCCGCCTCCCAAAGCAAAGGAGTCGAAGTCGCAACTACCCTGGCATTCCAACAGATCGATTAGTTTCTTTTCTCGATAGACGGCGATGCCCGTAAACTTGGTTTTGATATCTTCAAACGAGAAATAGAGCGAACCATCTTCGGATTCTTCCTCGAACGAGTACCGCCGACCGCTTGCTTCTCCATCCGTCAACTGAATTGTCGGCTGCGACGCATCGACGGGGACTTTCCAAACATCCGTTCGATCACCGATCAGGAAGCCGGCTTCACCTGACAGCCATTTTGCCCGGAAAGGAATCTGAGAATCGACTCGCTGAGTGCCTGCAGCGATTGGGCAGACGGCGATTGATCGCGAAGTCTGGTTGATCACGTTATGGAACGTCCACCCGCGATCATCATGGATCACAACAAATCGTCCGGAAGGCGAGATGGACGGGGCAACGCGATTCATGCCCGGCACTTGTGTCGCGACTTCCTGTCGTTGACGCGACTTCAGGTCGACGGCGGTCATATCAGAGAAGAAGCTCGTCCTCGAACGAAGGCTCGCGTGCGGTGTTTGATCTCGTACAAGAGCAATGGAGCCCGACTCACAGAAAACGACGCCGTTCTCCGGGGAGCCGGTCAGTTCGATCAACGTATTGGTTTCCACATTCCAGCAGTGTGTGCTCGCTTTCCAGTCTCCGCCCGTCGCGAAGTAATTCAGGTGGAAGTTGATGTCATCTCGCTCGGTCGGCAGACGAAAATCGCTTGTTTTCCACACGGTGGGCGCTTTCGGGTCATCATCCTTGCCGCTCGGTGAGCCAACACTTGCAGAGCGACTGCGAAAAGTCAGTCCCACAAACTTCCCGCTCATGGCGACATGGGGTTCGACATCTCGATCCAGCACTAAATCATCGGGCCAGTCCGCAGTCGTTTCCCGAGAGAAAACCTGGCACCCCGGATTCTCTCCACCAACGTTGCTCCATAACGAGACCGACGCCGCCTTCTTTCGCCCAAAACGGATGTAGGCCAGAGAGGTGTTGTCATCACTCCATGAGAGGCTCCGAATCTTCCCACGACCACTTACGAGCCTGCCGACATTTTTTGACTGAACGTCGATGATTGAAAGCTCCCATCCATGGTCGTCCGTTGTTGAGACGCAGGCGATCGAATCAAAATTGCGGCTCGGGTGAAACGAATCGACGTTTTCGTAGCGAGCGAGTCGCCGGGTCGTTGACGAGAACGCAATGAGTTCATCATCATCGGGGCGAATCGTCTTTGCCCTCGATAGAACGATCTCGTTGCAACCCTTCAACAACAGGACATCGGGGTGCGCGTAGGCAACCTCCATCTCGCGAGGATTCCTGAAGGTAACAAACTCCCTGAAGCCCGGAAGCTCATAGCCAGTTACTACCATGCCGTCGCGACCACGGATTGCGATGTACACGCTCTTCGAGTCTGCCGCAAAGAGGGCTTCCCGACCACCGGGTGCTGGAAACACTCGCTTAGAGTTTCCGGCAACCTCCTGCACGACGATGTATCCATCCCGGCTGCTTGGTTCACCCCGCACCGCCGATCCGTATGCCAGCCATTTTCCATCCGGCGAGAGATCAACCCGCGAGAGCTTGTCCCAGTGCCGCGGGCCGATGGCCGTTATGGACCGGTCTGGCTTCGCTACGACTCCGCTGACGGACTCCTGCCCGTTCAGATGACAAGCGAAGAGCGCGCTAAGGGCGACCACGAGGACTTTCAATGGGATCACGGGACGCCAACTGACTGCGAGAGGATTCATGCGTGGACTGAATGTTCAGTAAGGGATGACAGAAAAAGAGCGTCGCAGTCCATAGGGTCTGCTAGCAAGTTTTCGTTCCCGACAGATGAATCTTGGATACAATTTGGAATTCCGCATCCACCGATCGTCTCTTCACGAGCAAGACGATGGGGCGTGACTTCTCGATTACTTTGAACAGCATGCCTTCCCTTGGCTGGCAGGACCCTGATGGGGACCATACCGCTGCGCAAGCGAACGTCAGTCAATGAACAAAACCAGCCGCGATCTAGAAACTTCAGTTACCGGCGTCCTGGCAGTTGGCGATGTCCGTTCCGGCACAACTAAACGCTAGGGCTTCGCAGTCGGCGATGATTTAAGGGTAGCGCCCTGCGCGCAGTGTCTGCTCTCGAGGTATCGGCAGCCCGACATAGAAGTCGCGAACGATGCCGAGTATTTGCGGGCTGGGAACAAAGCCATGGCCCCCGCCTTGCACCACTACCAGACGGCCATTGGAGAGACCACCGAGTATCTGTCGACTGTTTTGCAATGGAGTCCGCGCATCGTAGTCGCCGCAGAAAAGGAGCACTGGATGATCGGACACAAAGGGTTCTCGATGGCTTCCGGGCAGTGGCTCGACTCCCCAGCTTTCCGCTCCCACCTCCAACGTAACGTTGAGAACGTCGCTGAGCGGACACTGCGTTTCCGCTTGCCTGATGGCGTTCAGACGCGTCTGCGAAACACCTGATGAATGGTCCATCAAGTGCTTCATGGCGTTACCAACTTCCGCAGCAGCACGGTAGCGAGCGACCCACGCTGCCGGAAAGCGGAAATCACCACGATCCATCGCGCCGAGCCCAGCCACTAGCTGGCTCATCGTTTCGCGTTTTGATACGGCGCTCCAAACCATCAGTTGGATGTCGAATGGACCAATCACCACCTCAAGGCGCCGACCGGTTCGCGGGTCCACGATGGACTGCATGACTGGACTCTTCTCAAGCTTCATCAGCACGCGTCGCAGAGTTTCAAGGATGGTTCTGTCACCGTCTGCGATTCGTACGATGCACTCATCAACCCACAGCGGATGCTTCCAAGTGTGGTCGAGTCCCTCTGGGGAATGAAAGACAGCTCTTTCGACGGACTCGGGGTAGTTTTTTATGATCGTCAGCCCAAGCTGAGAGCCAAAACTCGTGCCCCACAAAGCCATCTTGTCGTAACCGAGCGCGGCTCGGAGCTCGTCGATGTCGGCCGCGTTCTCTAGAATGTTGAAATCGCCCAGGGCTACCCCTTTCTGGCGGATCTGGCGTGCCGTGTCGCGAAACGCTCTACCAAGCTGTTCGGCGTAGTCCTGCTTAGAGCAGGCCTGGTTGAGAGGCAGAGTCAACCTCGCATGAACCTCAAGATTGGGTTGTGAAGCTCCCGTTCCTCGCTGGTCGACGCCGACGATGTCGCCGCGAAGTATCGCTTGAACGTTTGGGCCCCCCTTGGCAATCATGCCTCTCACAACATCGATTCCGGAGTCGCCGGGTCCACCGGCCAAAACAAATGTGGGTGGAGCGTTGTCGCGCTCCGGCCCAAGAACACGAACGAAGGCAAGAGTTACCCTGGCGTCTTCAGGTCGATCGCGATTGGAAGGCACAGCAAGCTTGCCAGACTCAATACTGACGAGCTCGCCGCGGGTGGTGCGGATCTCGGATTTTGTCAGGTGCAGAGCCTCTTGCGCGCCGAGGCCGCCCGCCCAAAACGAAAGAAACATCAGGATTGTCGCGGCAAAACACGCGTCGAACTGCGAAAATCGGTGGTTCATGTGGTTGTTTCCTATCGGTCGAGGACAATGTCAATACGAGCCGGACGCCTTGCTCAACTAGTAGGGCAAGTCGGGGATCGGATACCGGCGGTTCACGGAAACTGCAGACCTTTTGCATCGGCCATCGGCGCAGCTGGAGTTTTTTGCCCTTGCGTGTGAACCGCTGGCTCGTTTCGATCGACTACCGATACGTCTTTTGGCGACCAAAATGAGCCGACCTATCCCAGCAGCGCACCGATTGGCTGTTTTGATACCCCAAGTGAGGGCTAAGCAATCACTCGCAGCAAGAACGCCGAGTTGGAGTTGCTCACCATCCGTTGTCAGCTCGGCGAGTTGGACGCGTGGGAGGAGTTTGTGCAGGCGTGGCAGCCCCGTTTGTGGGGTTTCGTTCTAAACATGCTGTGCGACCAACAACGCTCCGAGGATGTACTCCAGGAGATCTGGGCGCGCGTCGTCCTTTCGTTAGTTCGACTCCAAGATCCGGCTCGATTGGACGCCTGGATGTTCGCTGTAGCCCGACGAACGATCGCCGACGAGCTACGAGCTGAGTATCGCCGGCCTCCGCCTGGCGAACTTGAGGACATACCGACTCCGGACGACTCACTGGAACTAGTCGCAATCATCGACCTACTGGAGGCGAAGCTGTCAGAGCTCCATCCGCTTGACCGCGAAGCCGTCGTACTGCATTACCTCAATGAACGGCCCCTGCGCGAGGTCGCGGAGATGTGTGGCGTTCCCATCGGCACTGTCAAATCGCGATTATTCCGAGCGCGCAAGGCAATCCAGACATCTGTTCGCGAAACTGAGGACAGTTGACAATGCAAAGACATAGTCCACCACCAACTGAGCCGGTTGTGGTGATGATTCAAGGGCAACTTTCGACGACGAGGCGCTGGCTGTACCGCGTCCTGCTCGTTGTCTGCTGCGTCGTCGTCGCAGCGATCAGTTCGCTCTGGATGACAGAGCCGCGCCGGCTGCCGTTGCGGCTACATATTGCATTTGCCGCGTCAGTGATGATCGGCTTTGGTTGGATCTGCGTCCTGATGTGGTTGCTATGGCGACGCTCATGCTTTTCAGTAGTTGATCAAGTCGTGACCGGTTGGACAGCAACAGTCGCCAGTTGCGGATTCCTGGTGGTGGCTCTACCGATCGCAGTTAGTCGCGGCTCGACCACCTCTCTGATTTGGCTGTCTTTGCTAGCGTGCATGATGCTTGTCACGTCACTATTTCTCGTATTCAAAGGCTATCAGTTTCAATCAAGACTGAAGCGGCGCCGCACGGAGCTTGAATAGCAGCGAACCCTTCAGCAAACGATTTGGCAAAAACCACGTCGGCTTCGGGTGGTCTTTCGTGCCTGGGGCATGACCTTTACCCATGCAAGGGACGAATTACGTAGTGACCGTCATTCGTCTGTTCAAGAACGGCTCGGTCGCGCGACACAAGGCTTTCCGTCGAAAGCTCAGAATAGACTCCTCACTCGCCGGAGGTGCTGTGCCGATGCATTCCGCTCGCAACGGATTGGCTAGACCGAAATTCCAATTGATGCATACGACTGACCTTCAAGGTCGACCCATTTGCAACACTCAGCACTCGATCCGTCTTTGCCACCGGTACGCACTCGGCCCCTCAGTGCTGATCGCACGAGTCGGCCGACCCACCAAGTCCAAGTGCGTTTTGTATCTCGCTCGAAGGCGGTTGGTTTTGTCCGACTGCGTGTATGCGGTTCATTGCCAGCCCAGCGATAACGCAAGGAACCTGCACGCGGTCATCCATGCAAACTGGGAGGATTTCGCCAGTCTGTATCCAGGAGCATGTGCTCCTTATCTGACTGTTTCCGCTTGCACTCCGCGATCATACAACTTGGCGCGAACGTGACGGAAGTAGAAGCCGGTGTGTTTCGTTGGGAAGAAACATGAGCGAGAAGAATTGGTCCTCCCAATCGCTATCGCTCGATATCTACAGCGATCTCGGTGGGAACGGAGATCGCCTGTTCAACAGCCGCGTAGAGTTCAACGTCCGTTCGAGTCGTTGCGATTGTCACCAGCAGGGAGTAGCGAGCATCGCGGTCGTAGCGTTTTTGGCCAGGGCGTTCGCGCCACCAGCCGGTGACGGGAAAGACAGCGATCTTGTCGCAGAGTGCAAGCGTACTAGCTGTTCCTGTCCACCAATCGGAATGCAGACATCCTTTGCGACGGAGATCATCGCCCAGTTCCCAATTCCGACTGTCGGCAACAGCGCCGCCGGGATTCTTGGCGCGGTCGTCCCAGACATCGCGAGTGATGCGGGTGCGGAATTGATTGAGATCCTCGTCGGGTCGAGTTACGTCGAACCGAAGCCCGTGCGAAGCGTAGCGGTGTCGCTTGGTCCAGCCTTTGCGGCCAGGACTGGGTTCGATGAAGTAGGACAAAGTGACACGCATCGTGATCTCTTCATCGCCGAGTTGTTGGAGCACGTCAGGCGGAAACGGCATTGGGTGCAAATTCATCTGATGTGTCTTGATTCCGGTTCTGTCTTTGCGAAACGGGCGGAGTGAGTCTTCGATCACGAGTGTTGCTATGTTGGTCGCGCAGGCGCGGGCACGCGCAAGGTTCGGAATACCCCAGCCATAACAACGAAGGCGGGCCTTCCGCACTGCTCGCGGAAACTCTTCAATCATTTGGGATGTCCATTCTGCTGAATGGACCAGTAGCCCGCGAATCGTCTCGGGCCAGAACTCTGGGTAGTCGGCTTGCAGAGTGGCCGCAATGCGGGCAACTTGCGCGGCTGCGGCGCTGGTGTCGCGGCTGATACCGAGTTGAGCACCCGATTCATCAAGGCGCGTGGTCAGCAAGCTCAGGTCGTCTGGCCCAGTGACAAAACCCGACCTGTCTTTGACGTAGTTTCCACCCTCGAACACGACATCGGGTTTGAGAGGCCATTCCTGAGCTTCCCATGCGATTGACGTTGTGCTCGCAGGACTGAGGCGACCTTTCGGGGCAACGGGTGTCCAGCCTTCAAGCCCTTCCTCCTGAACCCAAGCTTTTAAGGTGCATGCTCCTACGGTGAGACTGTTCCATGATTGGGCTGGATTCTGAACACTGCAAAGGTGGTTCGTATCCGGGTAGTTGACGCCAAGGTCCGAACGCAGGTTACCGGCTGAAACAACAACAAGGCGTCGTCGTTCGTCTTCCGCACCGGCACACGCTTGGTCGATGGCTGCTGACCAAAGAGTCGGAAGTCCTTGGTCACGGTCATCGGCGGTAATGGACAAGCAGAACGTTCGAGGACGGCCGGGTGCCTGCAATTCGGCCATCGCCATCGAACCGACCGTGATCGGCCCGTAGTCAGGTGGTTCGTTTGCGCCGTCGTCGGGGAGAATCTTGACGGACTCCAACCGGTGAGCAAGCAGAACAGTCGCGTTGTCGAGCAAGATTCCTTCAAGCGGTCCGAATAGTGCCAGCCCCGCCAGTTCAGTCCCATGTCCTTGTCGGTCATCGCTTTGCCAATCCGGCTTCCACGACTGGGCGTCTTCTGGGCTGACCGCAGGCTCAAGCAGCCGGTGGCCTCGATTGACGCCGGTATCCAGCAAGCAAACTGCCGGAGCGTCGTTTGGAGCATACTGAGTGCGTTCACACAGGGCGTCAACGAACTCCGCTTGGTCACTTGGCGGCAGAGTCGTGAATTCCGAAGGAACGATGCTCGCGCGGCGAAGCTCGGCCAGCAGATTGAGAAGTCCGGGAAACTACGACCAGCCATTCAGCGAAGTCCGGGCGAGCACAACGGAAACTTCTGGAAAGCGAAGCGTATTCTCGCTGACTTGAATCGACTGCTGTCCGGCCACTGAGCGAAAGTCCTCAACGGCAGAACCAACTGTCGCCATGTCGAGCCAAACTTCCCACCAAATGCTCTCGTCTCTCGCCGGTGGTTGGCCGTCCGAGTCGGTGTAATAGTCCTGAAGGACAGCGAGACGAATCTCGCTGATACCGGTCACCAGTTCTTCGTGACGCGGCTGTCCGCTGTCTTTGTCCACGCTGGCATACTGCTCGATGCGTTTCTCAAAATGGTCCGTCTTGCCTTTCGGGACGGCAACAGTCGCGACCTGTCGTCCCTTTTCGGACCTAACGTTCACGACACGGATGCCCTGCGGCTTACTTTCGAGACGATCAACGTCCAAGTCGGCGTCGGTCGCGCCCTCGAAGACAACGGGAATGAAGTGCAGATCACTCGTCGCAGGGTCTTTCGCGAGTTGCTCGTCGGCGCTGACGCGGACGTTGCGAATCTCGTCGAGAATTTTCTTGGCGTGTCGGGGCCGGTCGCGGGGTGGCGATGTGAACGTGCCGGAGCCACCACCGGGTGCCGTATAAGCTTCGGGTTGACCGTTTCCTGACAGAACAAAATGTGGGAAGTCCGGCATCCTGACTAAAGTTTCCTATCTGTTGAGCCTCCGCTGCTTGGCCCGCAAGGCCCGATACAGCACTTCTTCATCAATCGCCGGGCGGTCCGCGAGAACAGCCTCTTTGGCGGCATCATCGCAGGCTTGGCAAATCTCCGCGTGGCTAAGTTCTTTGGCGAGAGGCTCAACCTTTGCCCAGTCAAACACGGGGACGGTTAAAGGAGCCAAGCGGTTCACAACGAGTTGCTTGATGGCGTCTGCGTTGGGCCGCTCGTAGACGACAACATCGTCGAATCGGCGGAACAAGGCGTTATCGAGAATCTGCACGTTGTTGGTCGCCGCCACAACGAGACTGTCCGATTCGTCCTGCTCCAGAAACTGAAGGAACGAATTCAAGACACGTCGAATCTCGCCCACATCGTTCTTCGACCCGCGTTCTCCGCCGATGGCGTCGAACTCATCGAACAGGTAGACGCCTCGGGTCTCCTGCATCGCCTCGAAGACAGCATAGAGTTTTGCGGCTGTCTCGCCCATGTATTTTGTGATCAGCGCATGGAGTTGCACA
>JANQJJ010000268.1 GCA_028281725.1 Pirellulaceae bacterium
CATCTCGACGGCAAGCATCTCACTCAATCAGCGAGTTCGACTATGAGCGAAAATGGCGAAACGACGCCTGAGAACTCGGCTGAAAGTCCGCTGCCAACGGCAGAAATCCCTTTCGCGTTGGATTTCTCTCTGGGACGACAAACCATGACGCTGCGGCAGCTGGAAGCACTCTCCGCAGGCTTCACCTTTCGATTGGCCTCGGCCCCGGAAGCGCCGGTCGAACTACGCTGTGGCGGCAGCGAAATTGGCAGAGGACGGTTGGTATCGATTGAGGGCGGATTGGGCGTCCAGGTCGTCTCGATCTTAGACACTGCTGCGAAAAGCGGGATGCCGGCCGATGGTTAGTCCTCTGTACCTGATTGCTCTGTTGATTATTCTCGGACTGGCCCCCTTCGTGGCCATTATGGTCACGAGCTATGTGAAGATTGTCGTCGTGCTTTCGTTGATCCGAAACGCGATGGGCATCCAGCAAATCCCTCCCAACATGGTAACAAACGGCCTGGCGATTATCCTATCGTTTTACATCATGTATCCGGTCGCCCAGGATACGTTCGATATCTTACAAGCTCGGCAAATTGACACCGAGAGCATCGAGTCGATTCGTGACGCGGCAACGGCTGCCAGCGAACCACTCCGCCAGTTCCTTCTCAAGCATGCGAACGAGAGAGAGAGGGCCTTCTTTCATCGATCGGCTAAAGAGGTTTGGCCACCAGAACGCTCTTCCGGGCTTAGCGATGACGACCTGATGGTCCTCATCCCGGCGTTTACGGTCAGTGAACTGACGGCTGCCTTCCAGATCGGCTTCCTCGTCTACCTGCCCTTCATCGTCATTGACCTAATCGTATCCAACATCTTGCTGGCCATGGGAATGATGATGGTATCGCCGGTAACCATATCGCTCCCTTTCAAACTGCTCTTGTTCGTCGTTGCCAACGGTTGGACGCGTCTGATTCATGGTCTGGTTCTAACCTACGCGTGATGAACTATGGACGTTTCTCAGATCCTCGACTACACGATCAACGCCGTTTACTTGGTCATGATGTTGTCGATGGCACCGATCCTGGTCGCAACCTTCGTTGGCCTGCTGGTCAGTCTGCTGCAGGCATTAACTCAAGTCCAAGAGCAAACGATTGGTTTTGCCGTCAAGCTGATTGCGGTCACCATAACGATGCTGTTGACCGCACGCTGGATGGGCAGTGAGCTGTATACGTTCTGCGTCAATCTGTTCGAAGTGTTTCCCAAATCGCACCTGTAGCGGGACGACGACTGGAGTTCACTGATGATTGACATTGCTCCCCTCCGCGATTTCTTGCTCGTTTATGGATTGTGCAGCGTACGTATCCTGGCGGCGGTTGCCGTCACTCCATTCTTGAGTACGCAAGTTGTCACGGGACAGGCGCGGCATAGCCTGGTGCTGGCCTGGACGCTGATGGTCTATCCGATCGTGCAGCCGACCATTCCCTCCGACATGGGAGGCCCGATCTTGATGACCAGCATCCTAGCTAAAGAAATTGTGCTGGGAGTCCTGGTGGGGTTCTTTGCCTCCAAAATCTTCTGGGTGGCCATGAGCGTCGGATTCTTCATTGACAACCAGCGGGGTGCGGCCCTGGCACAGGTCTTTGATCCCAACAGTGGATCGCAGACCAGTCCGTTTGGGATCTTGATTCTCAACACGTTGCTCTGCCTGTTCTATACCACAGGCGGATTCCTGTTGTTCTTGGGTGGCATGTTCGAAAGCTATCGAGCCTGGCCCGTATTCGACTTCTTTCCCCAGTTCCCAGATACCTTTCCCAACGTTCTGCTCGCCGAAGTAGACGATTTTATGCGGATGGTGGTCTTGCTGGCGGCGCCGATCGTAATCAGCGTTTTCCTTGCCGAGTTCGGCTTGGGTCTCGTCAATCGCTTTGCGCCTCAGTTGAATGTGTTCGTGCTGGCCTTTCCGATCAAAAGTCTGGTCGCGGTCTTCGTGCTGATGCTCTACATCCCGTTTCTATTTGATGGCTTCGGCGGGCGATTTGCATCCATCGAAATCCTGGTACGCAGTTTGATTGAGGAATAGCCCGGTGTTTGCGGATGCTAAGGGACCAACATGAGTGGCGAGAAAACCGAACAGCCGACTCCTAAGAAGCTACGCGATGCCCGGATGAAGGGCCAAGTCGCGATGAGCAAGGACGTGGTTTCGACTGCCTTACTCCTTTCTCAGATGGCCACGCTTCTGCTCTTCTGGAGGTGGTACTTCGATGCTCTACAGGAATTAGTCATTCTCCCGGGAACTTTTATGGACCAAGAGTTTGATCAGGCCTTGCCGGCGATTACGACTGCGGTCGTCGGCGCGGCGATCAAGTTAAGCCTGCCCATACTGGCAGTGACACTGCTGGTCGCCATTTTCGCGAATATTGCTCAAGTAGGTCCCTTGCTTGTCACCGAACCGGTTAAACCCGATCTAAAAAAACTCGATCCAATTAGCAAACTAAAACAGATGTTCTCCATGAAGAATCTGTTCGAGTTTGGCAAATCGTCCCTGAAGGTCTGCTTTTTATCTGCCTTGCTCTACTGGATGATTCGCGAATCGGTAGGTCCGCTGATGCACGTACCCAGTGGCGGGATGACGGCCGTGTTGACAGCCCTCATAACGCTGCTGTGGAAGTTGGCCCTGTTTACCGGATTCGCTTACCTGCTGTTTGCGGTCGCTGACTTTACGTTTCAGAAGTACCAGCATGCCAAGGGCCTGCGGATGAGCAAGGATGAAGTCAAACGCGAATACAAAGAGGCCGAGGGAGACCCAACGATCAAAGGCAAGCGGAAGCAGCTGCACCAGGAGATGGTGATGAGCGATACCGACGAGCGAGTCAAGAAGTCTTCCGTCGTGGTTACGAATCCGACTCACGTGGCAGTCGCACTCTATTATGCCCCGGGCGAAACCAAACTGCCTATTGTCTTAGCCAAAGGCGAGGACTTGCGGGCGGCGGCCATACGCAAGGTAGCTCAGGAGCACGGCATCCCGATGATGAGAAATGTTCCCCTGGCGCGCGCGTTGTACGCATCGGTGGCTGTGGAGCAGTACATCCCCAGCGAGCTGATCGATCCGGTTGCCGAAGTCCTGCGTTGGGTGCGCCAACTCGAGCAACAGCGGTCCCAACACTCCGGCTGAGCGGCTTCCAACGTGATCGCCCACAGCCAGGCTCAAACCGTCGCACGGCCGCTGGCTTGCTTTGGTTAGCATGGCCGATCTGCAGACGGGTCAGCCACCAAGCGATGCCCGACTGTCAACGGCAGCTGCCTATTGGGGTCCGAAGGCCATGCTGACCAGTCGCGCGAATCTTGGGTCTTGGCGAAGCCGGGCAAACGCGGGGTGGACCTGCAAGTTGGCCGGCAGGGCAACCGCGCGAGCGTAAGTGGCCTGTTCGAGAATCTCGAAGGCTGCGTCCAGGTTCTCCGGATCGCCAACGCGAGCATGAACTCCCGCCAGAAAGATCTTGGCGATCGGGTGCGAGGCGTTCAGCGCCTCGGCCTGCTCCAATCGGGCACGCCAGTACCCAGCAGACCCTCCATTTTTGAAGGCTGTACTCAAGGTCATGTAAGCTGGGGAGCCATCGGTCAAGGTGCGCCAGTGCTGCAAGGCCGATTCGTAGTCGTCTTGGGCTTCACAGACTTCGAGCAGGTAGCCACGGGCCCGCTCGAAGTCGGGATGCTGCCGGAGTACGGTTTCAAGCTCCCGGCGAGCGTTGTCGAAGTCACTCGCCTTGAAGTAAATTCTGCCTACGATGGCGGCAATGATCGGCGATTCCGGGTCCAATTGCCTGGCCTGGCGTATTTCGAGCAGAGCTTCAGCGTGCCGGCCCGTTCCAGACAGGTATTCCGCGTGCCACTGCCGCGCGAGTGCACTGTGAGGAGCCTGCTGGATCGCGCGCTGAAAGTCTTGACCAGCCAAGTCAAATTGCCAGAGAAACTCGAAGCGTATCATCGCCCGCGTCACTAGTGCGTCAGGCAACTTGGGTTCCAGCTCCAGAGCTCGGTCAATCGCGTCCAACCCTGTTTGCAACGCGGTCTCTCTAGCGACAAATTCTCTCTCAGCTTGAACGATCGAGCATTGAGCGATACCCGCGTGTGCGAGAGCGAAGTTTGGGTCTTCCGCAATCGCCTGCTGATTGTATTCCATTGCTCGCCGCAAATCAATTTGCGATCGGCGAGTGAAGGCGACTTGACCACGCACAAACGAGCTGTACGCCGACAGGTTCTGTGTCGTCGTAGCGTCACTTTGCCTATCCTGTTCAGGAGACTCCCCATCGAGATGTTCCACCACATCGCTCAGGATCTCCTCTTGCAGCCTGAGCAACTCGCTGGCCGGACGCCGATAGTGCTCGCTCCAGACCAGCCGGTCGCCTACGGTGTCAATCAGTTCAATATGCGCTGTCACTTCTTGGCCAGCCGTCTCCACATGCCCGGTAACAACAGCATCGACGTTCAGGCGATCTCGCAGCGGCGCATAGTTGCTGCGATCTTGATTGGTACTCTGGTCAAACGCCACGATGGAAGAATACGGCCTAACCTGCAACCGGCTTCGGCGCGACAATCCGTCGGTCAACGAGATGGTCAAACTGTCCGCAAGAAGCTTGGCGTCGGATTGATTTTGAAAAGACAGGAAGGGTAAGACCGCTACCGGCCTCGAGTCGGCAGGTGCCAGAATGCGTGCGCGATGCCAGCCCAGCCCATAAACACCGAAGATGAACAACACGGTAGCGAAGTTAATGCCCAAAGCCCACGCACGCCAGATGCTGCGTTTCTGCGGAAAACCGGTCGAAGTGTGCGTTCGTCCATGCTGGGCGAGCGGGTCGACGTCATCTAGACGGTAGCGTATCTGACTCAGCTGGGCCGCGAACTGGGTTGCCGAAGCGGGCCGTGTGCTGGCGTCCTTGTCGAAGCCAGACTTCAGCAGCCGCACCAGTTCGGTCGGTAGTCGCTTCGCCGGCCCTGCGGTGACGGCCAAAGGGTCGTCTCGTAAGGTCGCTGAAGCAGCGTCGGCAACGGAAGCTCCGACGAATGCCTTGCGATCAAACAGCATTTCGTAGAGAACGCAGGTCAATGCAAAGATGTCGCTGGCCGCCGTCGCTTCTCCGCCGCGCACCTGTTCGGGCGCCATATAGCCGGAGGTTCCCAGCACGGTTCCTTCTCGCGTCAGTGTCGTGCCTTGCGCTGTCGCAACTTCGGATAACCTGGACGCTCTCTGGGTATCGTCCGTCAGTCGTGCCAACCCAAAGTCCAGAACTTTCACCCGACCGTCCTCGGTAATGAAGACGTTTTCCGGTTTGACATCCCGATGTACGATTCCTTTGCGATGGGCCGCCGCCAACGCTTCGGCTATCTCCTGCGCGATTTGCAAAGCGCGCGCCGTGGAAATCGCCTCACCGGCCAATTGATCGCGCAGACTCTCCCCTTCGAGCAACTCCATCACGACGAACGAAATGGCGGCCCCCGACTCCATCTCGGCTTCGCCCAAATCGTATAGTACGACAATGTTTGGATGGGAGAGCCTGGCAACAGTCGCGGCTTCCCTGGCAAATCGTTTGACGAACGAAGGGTTCAATGTCAGATGGGGAGCCAAAACCTTGATCGCCACCTGGCGCTGGAGCCGTGTGTCGAGCGCCGCGTACACATCTCCCATTCCGCCGTGTCCGACTTTGCCCTGGATTGTGTAAGGTCCCACCCGGTACCCGGCTTCCAATTCTTCGTAGCCGCCCCCGCTCGAGGAGGGCGGCTCCAGCCCCCTCTGTCTGTTCAGTTGCGAATAGGCACGGGACACGACGGACGAGTGGTCCGGCCAGTCCCCCAAGTACCGCAGGCGGTCGACCTCCAGCCCCTGCGCGTGCCGAGCCTCCCACTCGACCATCAGCATCTCAAACAGCAGGGCTTCCCGATCCGTCACTTCGAACCGGTGTACGAGTTGGTCCAGAGCCTCCGCCGTAAGCCCCGCATCAGCTGACCATCCCTGTTCGAATGCGACACAAGCCTCATCGATACGCACCAATTCGTCGAGATCGGTCGAGTCAGTTTCCAAAGTACCAATCATTCGAAGGTCACTACGGTTGATGTCTTTCGGCGAGCGACGCATGGCTTCACCGCTCTGTATCCAGGTCCCTGCATTGGTCGAGTTTTCGCGGCAAAAAATCGGAAGTTTTTTCTTGGCCTCGGCACGAGCATTCCGGAAAGGCCGCCCGCGCACCATAGGGGGACGCTAATGGCTTTCCGCAAGAGACATGCAAATCTCCCATTCATCAGGGCCGCTCCCACATGCCGGAATATCAGCCTGTTAAGTGTGGGCTGCGCTACATTCCCAGCAACGACGATTCTCTCGATGCGAAAAGCGAAGCGATCCCTCATGGAGCCGCTGCGAGGCCCCCGCTCGGCTCGCAGGCGAGCCCAGATGAACCCAGCCCCCCTATCACCCCAAATAACCCTAGCGCCCCAGTTCTCCCCAGATGAAACGGCGTTTCCGCCGAGGCCGCCAGCTGATATCGACCTAGGCAGTCAGGGAGGATGGAAGAACCGGTGCCAGTAGGGACGCCCTGAGTGCCATGCGACACGGGGAACGTGGGCTCGTAACTGCCGAGCAATTGCACAGGTGCAGGCAGGTTCTAGTGGTCTGTCAAAGCTTAATCTTTGGGTCAGGTAAAGGGGTCAGGAGTCAATTGCCGGAACGGCCCTTCGGGTGCTGTGCACAATTGACTCCTGACCCCTTTACCCAATCGAGCGAGGGGGACGCACCACCCAAACCGATACGCACTCTAAAACCAGAGTCTTCCGGCAGGCCAGCGCGCTGGCTCGCACTCGGGACAAACCGGTCCCGAGTCGCGCGGGATTTGTACCGGCGAATCCGCCGCGTGGGGACGTTACCCGTGCAGGCCGCCAAGTAGGTATCCGCACAGGTAGGCCAGACCGGCGGCCACGGAGCCCACCAGTAGCGTTTCCATGGCGGACCAGGCCCAATGCTGCCTGACGAAACCCGCTTTGAACCCACCCACGGCCAGGAAGGCAACAGATGTCATCACCGCAGAGATCAAAAACGGAGACGAGGTTAGTTGGGATCCCCATATCCAGTTGGCTACGAACGGGAGCAGAGGGAGTAGACCGACGGCGCAGAAGCTGGCGAAGGTGATCAGGGCTGCGGGCAGAGGGGCCGGATAGTCGCGCGACACACCGTACTCACTGCGGAGCATCGTCTCAATCCACATCTCTTCATTCTCGGTAACCTGCTTGACGGTGGCGTCGAGCAACTCGCCTTCGAACCCTTGGAGCTTAAAAATCTGCCGTACCTCCTCACGTTCTCCCTCGGGACATATCGCGATATGTTCTCGCTCGATCGCTCGCAACTGGTCAATCCGCTGGTTCTCTGCCCGCGTACCGAGGAAATTGGCAGCCGCCATGCTGAATCCATCGGCGGCCAAGTTCGCTATGCCGAGAATGAGCACGACCGACGAAGACAATCCTGCGCCGGCCACACCCGAGACCACCGCAAACGTCGTCACGGCACCATCCACCGCACCGTAGATTGCATCTTTGAGATAGTGTTGGCCAGGCGGGTTGGAGAGTCTCGCCGCGATATCCTGCGGATCGTGCGAATGTTCCAGCGACGGCCGACGGGAGCTTGCCTTGCCGAGCAGATTGAGGTGGCTAGCGCGCATGTTAGCTCTGGCCTATTGAATTCAGATTCCCATGTTCGCCAGTCCTTCGACGATCCGGCGCAGTAAGTCGGTTAAGGTGGGATGGTGAGCCTCGAAGTCTTCGATGACCGAGTTGATGCGGTCGACGAGATCTCGGGGTGGTTCGTCTTCCAAGGCAGTCGAGATATCCGCAACCACATGTTCGAGTTCTTCGCGCGTCTCTCGCGGCAACTCTTCTGCACCAGCCAGAATGAGCCTCAGCTTTTCAAGCTGTTGTTTTAATTCGGTATCAGGCATAGCAGGGGGCTCGCTTCGTTTCAGCTGGTTGCCGAGGCGGTTTCGTTGGACTGGCGCGGTTTGGCAACGCCGGGATGCCGCGAGATCCATACACTACAACCGGCGTGTCGCAACACATACTTGGTCGTGTTCCCCAGAAGCAAATCGTGCATGGGACCGTGCCCCGTATCGCCCAGGACGACCAGGTCACTGCCGTTTTTCTCTGCACTGACGACGATCGATTCTCCGGCGTGGTCGCCTCGAACGATGTGAAGTTCGTCCTGTCTGGTGCCTGCCGATAGGCGGCGAGCTACCTTTTCCGCCTCAGCGTGCACCCGTTCGTACTCGGCCTTGTCGTAGTCCTGGTAGGACTGTGCATAGTATTGGCCGTAAAAATCGACCGTCGGCATCACCCGCAGAACACACAGATTCGTCTCGTGGTGCAAGTGAGTCGCGAGCAACTCGCGGGCGGCGTTTTCCGCACCAGACGAACCATCATAGGCCAGCGTGATTGTCTCGAGCTTCTGCCCCTCGGGGTCGTTAGGGCGGACAACGAGTACCGAGCAATGAGCGTGGGTTGCGACAGTATCGGATACGCTCCCAAGCAACAGGCGGCCGAGCAACGAATGCCCCTGAGCACCCAGCACAAGCAGGTCGCAATCGATCTCCTTGGCTTTGTCCAAAATGTTTTGAGCCGGACTGCCGTGCAAGTGACATGTCTCCAGCGTGGCAACCATCGGCTGAAGCAAGTCGGATAGCTCTCGATGAAGCTCCTCGACGCGTTTGCTCTCCCCTTCACGCCACTCCGGATACCAAGGGGCGACGCTGGAACTGGTCACGTTCTCGGGTCGGTAGCTTACGGTAATCAACGTCACATGCATTGGGCCGGTCTGGTCCAGCTGCCCAAGAAACTGAGCCGCCTCGTAGGCGTGACTGGATCCGTCGGTAGCCAATAGGATTTTCATCGCTTCTCCCTCTCGTCGTTCAACAGCATCCTTGAAGCATCCCTTCGAAGTAAGCACTTTTTGTGCCAGAGACTATGAGTCGCCGCGATCTACCGAACGCGCGTTCCGTACTGCTTATGGACGCGCGAAACGCCTCGGCGGTTTTCCACGAACAACCCCTATCCTACATGATTCTGTCGGGACGTTCGTCCTCGGGGTGAATCCTGTCAAAGATGGCGGCAAACCCACAGAAATCCGCTATGCCTGAGTAGATTAGACTGGCGCCCATAAACAGCACCAGCCAGACAAACCGCAAGTCGAAAAAACCGGTCAGCGCGCCGCCAATCGCAACGAGCGCGCCGTTGATCACCTGAGCCTTACGATAGTTGGGCATGTTCACGGCTCGGTCGCTCCACCACTGCCCTCCGGCCAGGAAAAAATCGTCAATCTTGCTCTTCTTGAATCGTAGCTAGTATACCGTCGATCATCTGACGCTCCTTGGACGAAATTTTACCAAAGCCCAAGTAACCGCCCGACGCTTTGGCCACGGCGATCAATTGCTTTTCGGTGATGGCCGAAAACTTCTTTCGCGCTACCGAGGACATGCCTTCGAGACACCCCAGGACGTATCGCTTCCACGCATCAAAAGCCTCGCGGGGCGGTACCTTGCGAAGCCAATAGTCGAGCAATACCGATCCTACCGAATCATCCAGAATGCCGAATCGTCGAGCTTCACGCATCACCACCTCGCGTTCCGGCTCGTCTGTCGGTTGTTCGGCCCAAGCCACCATGACCAGCGGAACCAGTCGGATTGCCATGAGGCCTGCCGGCGTTACTCCCAGCTGCACCAATTCGTCAATGAGCGTTTCATCAGACAGCCCAGTCGCTCGAGCTAGAGCTTTGCGGGACTCGACCGAATTCGCTTCCTGCCGCAGTCGCTCTAGAAGCATTGCGTCTACGCCTTGAAAGAAGACGTCTTCCAGGATGCGCCGCGTTTGTCCGCGCGCGCTCAGCCGTGAGTGCATTGGGCAGGCTCGCTCTAGAGGAAATTGGTGGGAAGTCTCGTTGAGTTCTCAATTCCAGCTTCGCTTGGTGTTAGGCACGACGCCAGCCGAAGCTAACTTGCAAGTGGAATGCCAGGCTACGAAATCCCTCACCCCCTGAGCTCGGACGCAAACAGGGGCGTCGGCGCGACACGCCGCGTGTGACGTATCGGCACATGTGTGCGGATTTGGTCGGTGTCCAACAACCGGTCCAGGGGATCGACCGGGCCATCCGTCCTATCGGGTTCGGCGGACTGATTCTAGCAACAACATCCTGGTGGCCGCGGCGGAGCTCTGGATGAGCTCAGTCCCCCTGCCGCTCGTTGTCAATGGACCGGTCAAAATCCATGCGATCGCGCAGGGGGTGAAGATCTGACCAGCATCGCCCAATGGTTCGCAACCGCTCGAGACTCTCGAGCATCTCCGCTTGTTGGTGTGGGCCGAGACTTTCGAGATGACTCAGCAGCATGTTAATCGAGCCGTCGTGCTGGAAACCCTGCTCAATTCCAGCCATCCAGGACTGCTTGGTCCGCATGTTGGGCGCTGTTTGCGATGCGCTCTGTTGAATCGAAATCAGAGTATCTAAGACTGCCAAATGCTCGTCGTACAGCCGCATTGCGTAGGCTTCACCACGCTGGCATTCCACTTGGGGATAAAGATAACGTTCCTCAAATTCTATGTGGGGGCCGGCGAGCCGATCCAGTTTTTGGGCCAAGTGGCGAGCTTGCTCAAAATCGTCTTGCTCGATGGCCTGGAGCAGTTCTTGATAGCCGTTTGTCAGCTGTTGGAGATCGCCTAGAAAAGCGGATCTGAGTTGTTTCCAAGTGTCGTTCATCAGAGCACGGCAGACTGATGGTTCGATCGGGCTTCGCCTAGACAATTTGGCGAGCAAAGATCTCAAGATTCCCGACGCAAACGACGTGCCCTACCGCGTCAGGCAGCGGCGGGTTGGTCCCCAAATGGCTTGACGGTACGGGACACCTCCCGCCGAGGAGGTATCCAGATGTTGCCCCTATTCATACTTTTCATGCGAACCGACTCGGGCCGAGCGTCCGCTGATGCATGTTTATGCCGCATCGCCTGACCCAATCCGTTGCTATTTTTTGAACCGGATCCGGCGCCAGCTAGCTGGCCGCTCGCAGGAGAACTGGGGGAGATGCGGCGAATCGGCCGGACCCGAACCAGGCTACCTTCGCGGTTTTCCGCAATTGGCATTTCGACACCACGACGGAGCGCGTATGGGCGCACTGGACCCTGCGCGCCTGTGCGAATGACCACGGGGGGGCGAGCGTCTCCCACAGACTGTCGTCGGTGTGAATGGACTTCGCGGCTGTTTGGCGATTGCCGGAACGAATGACTGGGCGTCAGTATGATCGTGACGGCATCCAGCAGAGGAAACCTATGGCTTTGTCTGTTCGGGCAGGCTGATGTGAATGGTCGTCCCCGCGCCCGGTTTGCTAGTTGCCCGGAGCGTCCCTCCGTGGGCATCGATCACTCGCTGGCAGATAGCCATCCCCAGTCCCGTGCCTGATTGTTTGGTCGTATAGAACGGTTCAAACAATCGCGCTAGAGTTTCCGGTGACATGCCCTCTCCCCGGTCCTGGATCGTGACGGTTTGATGAGCCCCGTTCTCACACCGCTGACGATCAATGCTGACGGTGATTTCCGCTTTACAGCCTGATGCGGCGATGGAGTTTTCGAAGACATTGCGGAACACCTGTTTGAGGCGATGCTCGTCGGCGCGAATCGGCGGCAAACCGTCCTGGGCTTCGATACGCAAGTCATGGCCGCCGAATTCACATTGGAGGTCCTCGAAGGCGTGCTGCAACAGCGTGACCAACTGCCAGTCACTCAGCCGCAAATTGATCGGGGCAGCATAGTCCCGGACCTCTTCATAGTTGCGTTGCAAGTCTCCAAGCGAACGTCGAATTCGGGCGGTAAGGTCGAGTTGTTCCGATTGGCCTTCGAGGTCCAACTCCAACAGATCCAAGCATCCTCGGGCTCGCTGCAGTGCATTGCGACTTTCGTGTGCCAGGCCGGTGACCATCTGACCAATCGCAGCGAGTCGCTCCGATTGCACTAGTTTCTTTTGCGCGTTGTGCAATTCGGTGATGTCCGTCACCAGCCACACTTCGTGGTGGTCGTAGCGATATCCGGCAAGCTCCAATTCACGTGGGACTCCGTCGCGCCGGGTGATAGGCAGCACGCAAGCGTCGGGGAAACCCGCCTCTTTGACCAGCTGGTATTTCTTGCGACACTCATCCGATTTATCACAGCATAGGACGCTGAACCAAGCTTCCACCGATCCGATCTCGCTACCTGCGTATCCCGTCATCGCTTCGACCGCGCGATTGATCAGCAGAGTTTCGCGGTCGACGTACACGGCGCCTGCTGGCAAGTTCTCCACCATAAACCGCATCCGGCTTTCGCTTTCCCGCAATTCCAACTTCATCCGATATAGTTCAGCCAGCGAGCCCAGACGTGAGCGCAGCGTATCAGGCTCAAACGGCTTGATTAGATAATCGTCGACTCCCTGACGAAACGCCACGAGCGTGCTATCCATATCGGCGTGGCCGGTGATGATCAGTATGGCCGTGTTGGGAGCCCTCTCTCGAACCTGGGCAATCAACTTGCTCGAGTCACCATCGGGCAATTTTCGGTCCAGTAGGATCGCGAAGAAGCCATCCAAGTTCCCCAGGCCAAGCATCTCAGCGCAACTACCGGCGGTTGTGACCTGGTATCCGTCCAGTCGCAACACGCGGCGTACGCTGCTACGCATCGCCTGATCGTCATCCACGATCAGTACCCGCAACAGGGCATTGGCGGCAGTGATATCACCTGTGAGTCGGTTGGTCATTCTGGCGCTGGCCTCAGGTCATCGATACAGCCGATCAGCTGCTGTAGATCCAGCGGCTTAGTCATACGAATTACCCGTTCTCGAAGTCTGACCGACTCCTCTCCCTCAAACCACTTCCTGTTGCCGCTGATCAGGATGAACGAGCTATCGCCGTCAGAAGAACGGGCGGTGGCGTCGAGCAGTTCGTGTCCCAGTCCATCCTGCAGAAAAACGTCTGCCACGACCGCACGATCGGGGCGTTGCCGCAGCAACTGGATGCCCTCACGAAAAGACGTGGCGGTTTCCACTTCAATGTGCTTCGCTCTCAGGGCACGGGTAAGCGATTTCAGTGTTGTCGGGTCATCTTCGGCAATCAGCACTGGGGCTTTCCGAAGAGAGCGATCGACAACCTCAGTGAGTTTGCCGACATCCAGCGGCTTAGGCATGACACGAATAGCTCCCCGGTGGACCGCCGCCGACGCTTGGTCAGACGCGGCGAATGCCGTCATAAAGATGGCTGCAATCGCCGGAAACTCCTCGCGAATGCGCACGAACGTCTCTATGCCATCCATCCTGGGCATCCGGATATCCAGGACGAGCAAGTCCGGTTGAAAGGTTCTGGCAGCCTCGACCGCCGAGTAGCCGTCACTGGCAAGCTGGATTTCGTGGCCGAGTCTTCTAAGAATTCTTGCCAGGGAGCTGCGTACCCCCTGGTCGTCATCCACAATCAAGATTCGCTTCGAGAATTCGTCAGGCATGCTACTGTTCCACCGAGGTGTCTTGGGAAGTTGCAACCGGTAGCGTGAGACGAAAACACGCACCACCATCAGGCCGATTCTCCGCCGTCAGCGAACCTTGATTCCGTTCGGCATAGCGGCGCGAGACAGCCAATCCCAAGCCAACTCCTTTGAGTTTGGTCGTGAAAAGAGGCTCGAAAACGCGTTCCAACAGATCAGGCACGATGCCTGGACCTTCGTCGACGACCTCTATGGTTACATTCTGCGCTGCGGTGTGAATCTGAATTTCAATTCGCCCTTTTTCGTTCATGGCCTGCGAGGCATTGCGAAGCAAATTGATCAAGATCCGCTCGATCT
>JANQJJ010000371.1 GCA_028281725.1 Pirellulaceae bacterium
CAGGCCAGCAGCTGGAGAGCATCGCGAGACACCCCTGCTGCCCAAAAGCACTCGCATAGCACTCGCGCCGGCAGTACGGTGTCGGAAGCCGGCTTGAGAATCACGGTATTTCCAGCCGCCAAGGCGGCGGCAATTCCGCCACACGGAATCGCGATCGGAAAGTTCCACGGGCTGATGACCACCACCGTTCCAACCGGCCGCGCCGCGATGGAAGGATCGGTCTGCAGTGGCAGGGCTGTGCTCGCATAGAACTCGACAAAATCGATCGCCTCGGATATCTCCGGATCACTTTCGAGAATGGTCTTCCCGGCATCGGCCATGGCCGCGCCCACCAGATCGCCTCGCCTCCGCCGAATCTCTTGAGCTACGCCGCGCAGCAAGCCATACCGCTGTGCTGCGTCCATCTCTCGCCAACCGCCTGGATCGTCCTTCGCACACTCGACGGCCCGGCGAATTTGACCTTCGCTGGCCTGCCGGTATTTAGCCGCAACGACGCCCGGACGGGACGGGTCCATGGAAGAAAAGTCGCTCCCCTCACCCGCCTCATCATCTCCACCGACGGCCATGGCAATCTCGGTTGCCGCCGAGTCACATCGAGACTGCCAATCGGCAACGACCCGCCGCGCCCACTGGACGTTCTGCTCCAAGGAAAAATCGGTGTCCGGCTCGTTGGAGAACTCCTGCCAGTGGAGACATGCGGGAGGGGCCACCGGCTGGTCACGCCGATCTTGGGTTCGGCGCGGCACGGCGGACACCACGTCCATTTCCCGGATGGATTCTAAGAAGATGCGTTCCATCTTCTGCCAATCAGGGCTGTCGACTTCGATCTTGAACGCGTGTCGGAGAAAATTGTCGGGGCCGGTGTTTTCGTCCATCCGCCGAACCAGGTAACCGATCGCGTGAATAAAGTCTTCTTGTTGGCAGGCTGGCGCGTAGAGCAACAAGTTGTCCACCAATTCATGCAGCGCGCGTCGCTGATGGTTCGCCATTCCCTCGAGCATCTCGAATTGCACATGCTCGAGCGCGCCAAGTTTGGCAGCCAGCACGATGGAGAAAGCCACTTCAAATAGATTGTGGCTGGCAATACCCAGACGCACCCCGGTGACATGCTTGGGAGTCAACCCATAAGCGACCATACGTTTGTAGTTTGCATCCGTCTCCACCTTCCGCTTGTACGGCGATTGGGGCCAGCCGCGGTGCGATGCTTCGACGCGTTCCATTTCCATGTTCGCGCCTTTGACAATACGAATCGTCACCGGGGCTGCCCCACTGGCGACCCGCCGCTGTGCCCACTGAGTAATTCGCTGCTGAACAGGAAAGCTATCCGGCACATAGGCCTGGATCGCGATACCGGCCCGTACCTGTTCCATGCCCGGCCGTTCCAAAGCAAGCATGAACGCATCAGCCGTCAGCTCCATATCTCGATATTCCTCCATGTCGAGATAGACAAACTTGGCAACTTCGCTCCCGTCAGCCCGCTTAAAGTGATTCCGAGTCGCCGCACGGTACAATAGCTCCAAGCGATCGGTGACCGTCTGCAATGTCTCTTCGCGAGCGAGCGTCGAGATCTGTGAATACAACGTTGAAATCTTGACCGACACGCACTCGATTTCCGGCATCTGCAGGGCGGCCAAGTAAGATTCCAATCTTCGCTGGGCTTCCTTTTCGCCGAGTATGGCTTCCCCGAGAAGATTCACATTCATTCGCACCCCTTCAGCGCGGCGCTGTATCAGGTGTTCGCGGAGCATCTCCGGCTCGGCAGGCAAGATGACGTTCGCCGTCTCCTTTCGCATTTTCTCCTTGACCAGCGGCACGGCGACGCCGGGCAAGTAGCCTCCGAACGACTGGAACCCCCGCAGCATGGTCCAATCGAGTGGACTAAAAAATCTGGGGATTCCCTGGACGTCTAGAATGTGGATCAGCTGATCAACCGCACGGGCTGCCGTCTCACTTCGAAATGCCTGGTCGGTCATCTGCGTGAGAGTCGCTTTGTCTTGCGGATGCTGGATCATGCGATCCAGTTCTGCCTGCTGCCGACGTTCCGCGGGTGTCTGCAACTGCTTTGCCCGCATCTGAATCTGTCGTGCCAGCTCCAATGCCACGCGTGCGACACTGCTCAGGTCTTGCGCATCGCACTGCTTGAGCTCGTTCTCAATCAGGGAGAGATCCATGCCTAACTATCGCTTTTTCCGGGGTCTGGTGCTACTTAGCCTGAAGTGAGATCGACGGTTACAGGCGGTTCGGTTGGCAGAGCTTCCTGCCCGTCCGCCGCTGAACTTCTCGGATGATAGCCGGTCATACCACCGAGCAACTTCTCGAGAGTAATCTCGGCCGCGACCCGAGTTTTCGGATGATCGAAATCTTCAGGCTGCTCCAGCCGCGCGACAATCGCGGTGATATTGTCTGCACCCCCACGAAAGTTAGCGACATCGATAAAAGAACGGCAACACTCCAGCGGCTCCAGTTCACTCAACATCATCTCCTGCAACTCCGTATCACTCACATAGCGATACAAGCCATCGCTGCAGAGTAAAATCCGATCATCGGTCCGCAACGCGACCTTGTGAATCTCGGCATTCACCTCACTCGCGCCCGCTCCCAACGCGTTGTACAAGACGTTGCTCCAGGGTGAACTGTTCGCTTCGTCCTTCGTCATCCCGCCTTTCTCCATCAGTTGGCTGGAAACGGTATGATCGCGAGTCAGCTGTCTTAGTTCACCGTTGCGCAACAGATAGCATCGACTGTCCCCGGCATGTACGACATACATCCATGGCCAAATCACATAAGCCAATGTCAACGTGGTCCCCATCCCTCTGCTGCCGGAATCCTCGCTGGATTCCTTCTCAATCGCTTCGTGCGCTTTTTGCAACATCCTCTTGAGATCTTCGATGAACCCCTGCTCGCGATCATCTTGCTCGGTGTCCATCCGGAAGAACCAATGCATACTGTTGAGCAACTGGTTGATCAGCAGATCAATTGCCAGAGTACTGGCTCGGTTGCCCGCCTGATGACCTCCCATGCCATCGGCTACCATAAACAGTTTGCCGTGCGACATTCCGTATAGTCGAGATTGAGTTTCCAAGTTGAGACTGGTTGATTGCACCAGCATCGACTTGTTAAGATCCGCAATCAAATACTGGTCCTGATTGGAATCTCGTTTCTTCCCAATGTCGGTCCGACCCGCACTCGTTATTCTTGCCAGCATAGACAACTTTCTCCCGTAGATTCCTCGACGGATTCGGCATGTTCTGTGGGTATTCTAGACCGTGCGGCTATTGCGTCTAGCTGTGGCGAGAGTCGATATCAGGAACCTCCTGACATCACAACTTCCATCGGTCTGACGCATTTGGCCGCCGGCTCCACCACACACGAGTATTCTTGACAAGATGCAGAGAGCTGCGCCCGGCGTCTCTTGCGCGCCCCCGCGGCTGCGCCAAAGATCCGGGCCTGGTTCAGGGCAAACGCAAACTGGCGATCGTAAACGGAATACGCTGCTGCTCTAATTCGAAGTACTTCTTGACGATGTCCATATCGATGCCGGCCTTGCGTCTGGCGTCTGAGAGTGTCAGCCCTCGCAGACTCTTGAGATGCTGCCGGTAAAGCTGTCTGGCACCGGTCTCCTTTCCACATTTTACCCCCAGATCAAACGCGGGCTGCAGGAACCGAGGAATACGATAGGGCTCGGGATAGATCCTGGCCAGCACGAACTTGAAAACACGATACTCAAACCAACTGACACGCTTGGCCGTTCCCATGGCAAACCCTAGTACAAACGCTTCATCTTGATCCTGGAGTCCACGCCCGAGCAACACATGCAAGACATCGTGATCCTCCAGGTCGACCGCTCCACGAAAACGCATCCAGCTCTCCGGATTCTCAAATAGCTTCACGATCCAAGGTATCTTCGACTGCGGTGCCGCCGGCATCGAATTGATGACCTCGTCGACGATCAAGTCGGCATTCTCGATGCCTGGATACCAAGCGAGCCAGAGGCTGGTGTCGGTATACGAATCACGACGCCGTCCCTGATTGTCGTAAAGCCACGCGCTGGTATCAAACAGGCTGAGAATGGAATCCGGTTTGGGCGAGTTGGCGGCTGTCACCACCGCAGCCGAAGCAACGCGGTTGAGGTGTTCGAGCACAACGCCCTCGGCCTCCAACCTCTTTAGTTCTCCAATCGAGCCAAGCTCCAACGTTTCGCTCAACTCTTCCATGATATCCTGTGACCAACCGCGGAGTACCTTCTGATGGTTGGCTCGATACGCGGCCCGAAGCATTCCCGCGTGACTTGCGGCCCGCAACGCCGCAATCGTCAGCCCCAACTCCCGGTTATCGGCGACATAGCGGCCCACCCCGCCACGATGGTTTCCTTCACTAGCTTCGGCGACCGCCACCACACACTGCAACTGCCCATCATGCTGCTCCGCAACGTCCACTTGGGCCAGCCTGATCGGTTTTCGGCACAGTTGCGAGACCACGTCGGCTACCGAGTCCTCCAGCTCGGTTCCATGGCCCACCAAAATCTCTTCCTTGCCGAGCTTGTTACGCAACACCAAACGGCACTCGGCAGCGTCGCCTTCGCTGGCCCGTTGGAACACGACCTGCAGAACCTCGATGGTCGCGACTCTCAGCGGAGTGGATTCTTTGACGTCCTCAGCATCTGGCACGGAGAGTTCTCCGATGGGTTACGGGTCGGGTAAAGGGGTCATGAGTCAATTGTGCACAGCACCCGAAGGGCCGCTGGCGGCAATTGACTCCTGACCCCTTTACCCAAATCTTTAGTGTTGACAGCGCACTAGCCGAAGCTACCTTCCTTCTTCACTTCTTCGGATCTACCAAGTGCTCATCGAACCAAGCCAGCAACCCTTCGATCATTCGCCTGTTGCCCTCGGCGTCAAATCCGTGTGCCGCGCCTTCGATCGTAATCATTCTGTGATCCACATTGACGTCGGCCAGCGCCTTGCTGATCTTCTCACTGTGCCAGATCGGTACCAGTTGATCTTGGTCGCCATGCACCAGCAGTGTCGGCGCATCGTCACTGGTCACATGCATTAGCGGTGAGTATTTCGAAGCTTCTTCCGGATCGAACTGCAGCGCAGGGAATCGTTCGCGCAGCGGGTTACCTGGCTCGACGTAGGGCTCCAAGTCTGTTGGTGGAAAAACTGCCACGACGGCCGCCACACGAGGTGCGCTGCCATCGTTGCTACCTCGATCGTTGGTTTGGGTTCCCAGCAACAGAGCCAGATGACCACCCGCGCTAAACCCGAACACGCCAATTCTGGTTGGGTCAATTCCGAATTCCTTGGCGTGATCGTGAACGTGCCTAAGCGCCGAACGCACGTCGACGGCAATTTCCGGAATGACATAGCGAGGGCTACTGCCGTGCCGCACTGTGATGACGGTGTAGCCGCGATCGATCAGCGGCTGGAACAGCCTGACTGCCTGCGTTGGCTCGGCCCACCTTGAAACCCAACCGCCGCTGACCATAAACATCAGCCCGACACCTTTTGCGTTCTCGGTCGGTTTGAACACGTCGTAAGTCAAGGCCATTCCATCCTTGTGGCCGTAAACGACGTCTGCGTCAACTGAATAATTAACGTCTTGAGCAGCCAATGGCCCGGACGCGATCATCAGTACCGCCAGTGCCAAATTCATCAATCGCATTCGTCATGTTCCTTGCTTGCGTTTCCGCGTGAGTTTGAGTTGGATAGTGGAGCTGGCTCGGTGTCCGCCGCCTGAAGCCCGGCAGCCCTTGCAAACCAGCATAACGAAAGAACCAGTCTACCCAAAGAACCGCGACGGCCTCGAGCAAACCGAACCAGTTTTTTTCCTCTGCGGCTCGCTGCGCGGCCAGGAAAGGATTAAGGTGAAGGGAAAATCGATGCGGCAGCCGCTGTTCGACATTCCTCCTGACGCCTGCCCTTTCCACCAACCCGCCAAGCACTCCACCACGAGACCGTCCATGTACTCCAAACTAAGCACTTCGTTATTCGCACTGATTGCCATCGCTTCTCTGCCTGTCATCTCGCGATCGCAGGAGACCGATACCGGTCCGCTGCGCATCGGGATGATCGGACTGGACACTTCACATGCCCCCGCATTCGCGCGGCTGATTAACTCTCCCGAAGCTCAAGGCAGCTTGGCGAACATGCAAGTCGTCGCGGCCTTCCCAAGTGGTAGCGACGATCTTGCATCCAGTCGCGATCGCATTGATAATTTTACGAAGGATTTGAGCGACATGGGTGTGGAGATCGTCGGTTCAATCGAAGAACTCCTGACGCAGGTCGATGCCGTCTTACTGGAGAGTGTGGACGGACGCAAACACCTGGAACTGGCGTTACCGGTCTTTCGAGCCGGCAAGCCGCTGTTTATCGACAAGCCCCTGGCCGGCAACCTGACCGATGCCATCGCCATCGACCTGTTAGCCCAAAAGTATGACGCGCGGTGGTTTAGTAGCTCGTCGCTCCGCTTCAGTCCCAGTATCATTCGCTATCGCGAAGATGCCGAGCGAAGCGGTCAGGTCCGTGGCGCGACTGCTTGGAGCCCCTGTTCCTTGGAGCCGTCTCACACCGATTTCTACTGGTATGGAGTGCATGGGGTCGAGACGCTTTACACCGCTATGGGCATCGGCTGCCAGTCGGTAACCCGTGTTCATACCGACGGAGTCGACGTGGCCGTTGGCGTCTGGAACGACGGCCGAGTCGGAACGTTTCGTGGAATCCGCGATGGCAAGGGAGGCTACGGGCTGGTTGTCTTTGGCGAGAAAAGCATCGAAGTCGATGGCAAGTACTCGGGCTATGGTCCGCTGGTGGAGCGCATCGCCGACTTTTTCTCCGGCGGAGAACCTCCGGTATCAAGTGAAGAAACGCTGGAGATGTTTACCTTCATGCAAGCCGCGGACGTGTCCAAACACAAAGGTGGAGTTCCAGTCAAACTGTCCGATGTATGGGAAAAGGAGCTAATCGAGGCCGAAAAGAAAATCGCCGCGCTCGATCCGTAGTGTGTGCGTATAATAAGCGTTGATGGCGACTTCCGTCGTGGGCAAATCCTCCTCAGGCCCTCCAAAAATGAGTTAGGCTATGAAACTCGGGGCAGCACCGTTCGCCGTAGGTTGGCTCCTGCTTCTAACAGGCAATCTGGTTGCTCAGCTTCCCCAGGTCTCGGACAAACGCCTGGGAGTCGACCGAGTCCGTATGGAAGGAGGCAAACGGCTCTACGGATTCGTGCTGGCAGAGAACCCGGATCGCAGCATCACCTTGGCGGTGGAGCGCGTTTGGCTGGAAACTACTTATCCCAGTCTGTTTGAAAAAGAAGTCGAGCGAGAAAAGATACGCGCCCAAGCGGCGCGCGACGAGTTGCTGTCGCGGATCGAGACATGGATTCAGCAGCGCGAGCAAGACGAGTTGCTGATTCGATTCCTCCGGTCGGAAAGCCAGCGAATAGATGCTACCGAAGCATCTCAGCGGCCGACCGCACCGCTGCTGTCGATTCATCTTCCTAAAGAAGAGATTCGCGACGTCTTCCTTCAGCCGCCAGATCGCCGAAAAATCGCCGGCCTTGCATTTCAGCATGGTCTCCACGGTATGACGGTCACTCCCGCGTCCATCCTCCGCAGAAAACTCCTGCAACAAGGCGTCGACTTGGATGCTGAGCAGGTCGATCTGTCCGGCAGCATGCCTGCGACGGAAAAACAGTCGTTACGCCAGTGGTCTGCCCGCAAGGCTCTGGTCGAATTCCACAGGCGTGAAGCACTCGAGTATCAGGGGACCGGCACCAACCTGATTCGCAAAGGCGAACAGACCGACCTGGCGGCGTTGATCGGTCAGTTCCTCGGCGGCGGCGGCCTGGACGCCATCGGTCAGTTGGGCGCGGAGTTGGGATTGCCGGAGTTTAAGAAACCATCAAGCTCTTCCGACTGGTGGCGCAAGGCAACCAGAGAAGCCGAACGTGATGGATTCCGTGGCGTGCTGCTCACGCGTTTGAACCAGAGTCTACTGTCTCCGGAAGTGATCGTGACGTCCCACTTCTTTGCTCAAGAGGCCCCTGGCAAGTGGTTCTTGGTGGCTGAGTTTCGCGCGGCCTCCAACGCCAACAGTCAACCCGCAGAACGCATTGCCCGCCTCAAGGAAGATCCGCAGATCAAGAGCCTGCTCGGCACGCTCGACGGCTTGGGCATATCCGCGGGGGATCGGCTAGACCAAGCCCTCCGTCACGGAGCCGCTACAGGGCAGGCGCTGGAAAAGGCCACAAGTCAATTCTATACATTCCTTGGTCCGCAGATCAGGGCTCTGGACGGCCCTCCCGTACCGGTCCAGGAGACTCGCTAGCCAAACCGTGCTTGGTCAGGTGGTGTACTGGCTTACATCGATCAGAATCATCTGGCGCTGCCCCGACATCATCGAGTCGATACACAACGTCTTGCCGTCACGGCTCCACCCGGGATGCAAGTCGCATCGATGCGGTTTGCCACGCACCGCTTCGGGTTGAAAAAACGTACCCAGTTCAATCCGCTGGTTGTCGGCAGGTCGGAACAAATAGAGATGATGAAGATTATCTCGACCGGGATAAGTATCTGTGCAAATCCACTGACCGTCCGGCGAATAGGTACAGTGACCATCGACCTTGAGAATCCCGTCTCCGACCACTTCCTGCTTGCCGGACTGATCATCATAAAGAAAAAATCGACTTCCGATTTCCGGTTCCCGGGACCAGGCCAAGATCTGCCGAGGATTTTTCCAGATGAAGTGAGAAACCATGTCGTGATCTGCTACCACATGGATGTCCGACCCGTCAGGCTTGGCGGTAAGCATGCGGGTCTTCCAAGGGGAGCTCAAATCCCGTCGCCAGCGGTGAAGGAAAATGAATCGATCGCCGCTGGGGTTGAACAACAGGTGATTGAACCAGTGAAGCGACTCCTTCATCGAATCCTGAGGCGCGATGTCCAGCATCCGCGCCAGCGATATGACCAATTGGTGCTCACCGGTTTCGAGATCCAAACGATAGATGCCGTCGCGGTCGGTTACTTTTTGTTGACCGTAGGGATCTACGATGCCTTCGTACCCGTAGCCGGGACGCAGCACGCCGAGTCGTGCAAAATTGACACTCATCGCCGTCTTGCCGGTCGGGCTAACCGTATAGACGGGACGCTCGAGAATCTGCTGTTGTCCCGTCTCGACGTCCTGGATCACCGATCCGTAGTGCCCCTCCAAACGCGTGTTAAAGATGACTTTGGAGTCGGACCCAGGCAACCACTGCAGCATACAACCTTGCTGCCAACACCAGGCCGAGGTCTCGCCAATCTTGATCCAGGCGTCGCCATCCTGGAGGTCAACCATTCCCAGTTCAATAACGTCGCTGGGCGTCGGGGGACGACTTTCGAAGTCGACGGCCATTCCGAGCACGTACCTGCCGGAAGAATCAAATTGGAGTTTGTCGTAGTACCCGAACCAGTGAGCCTTCGGTCCCTTGGTAATCGTTCGTATCGGGACCTGCGGCTTGGCCGCTTTTTCGTCTGCCCAAATTTTTTTGTCGGCACTCGCGACAGGCAATCCGGCCACGGCCAAAGCCTTGAGAAATCCCCGCCGGTCCGCGCCGACCCACGCTGAAGTTCCACGCCTCACGGTTCTCTCTCCCAATTCTTGTAGCCTGTGGTCTGTCCAGTATTTTTGGCTCGATCTCGCTAAAACGATTTGATTGTAGCCGATGCTCTTCGCTCCCACCTTGTCGCCGAACACTCCGCGATCGGTGCGTTGCCGTCGCTCGCCATCGCAGTGCAGCGATCCGTGAGGCTCGCTCGGTCCGGAGCCACAGCAGCCATCCGAGCGAACGCAGTGACTTCCAAACGCGACGACTTCCAAACGCGCCAACTATCTGGTTTCTAACCGAGCAAGATGTTGTTGAGCCAACGTCCCAAAATTAGCATCCTCGATGAGTTCCAGCGGCGAGTATCTGGGATGCCTTGACTCTTTGTAGGGGTCATTCCCCTTGGTGTTGTAACAGCAGATCAGTGACCATCTGGGATCGGAACTTGTATTCTGATCACTGCGGTGCAGCAGGTTGCCGTGAAAGAACAGGCCATCGCCCGGCTCCATCTCGACGTGCTCAACCGGCAGACGTTCCAGGATCGCATCGACGCGTTCCAGATCCGCGCCGGTCTGCCCACCCACCTTGCCATGATCAATGCGCCCAATATGATGCGAACCCGGAATAATCTGCAGGCATCCATTCTCTTGGGTCGCGCGATCCACGGCGATGAAACAGCTGCCCATGGTCGGATAAAGACAACCAAAGTCGTACCAGTAACCATAATCTTGATGCCACTCCCAGGCGCCTCCTACCAGAGGTTCTTTGAGCATCATCTTGTGATGGTAGTGGTAGACTTCATCGCCGAGCAACTGGGCCATGTTGCTTGCCACGCGCGGCAAGCGAACCACGGCGGAATAGAGATCGTCTCGGAGCTCATTGCTGAGCGAGAGAGTCGTAGTGCCCCCTTTTGCGTCCTCGCGACTTGTCGCGCTGGAGACGAACTCTCTGTCGGCTCGCGCGTAAAGGCTCAGTAACCGTATGTCAGCTTTAGAAAACAGGCTGCGGACGAGGGCGAATCCCTGCTCGGCGAAATTCTCTCGTTCTGCCTGCGTAATGGTATACGTCATGATAGCTGTCCCCTGCTCTTCCAACTCCTGCATTGCTGCATCGATGTCAACCTTCCGGCACAGATTTCCGGTAAGATAGCTAGTCGATATCAGAGCTTAACCGATATGGCAAGAATAGCAATTTGCCGACAGGCTCATGCCGCCAGCTAGGTGGCGAGTTTGCGATCCGGAAGGGAAGCCCTCATTTGAAGACACGCTTTCAGCCTGGAAGGCGCGCTAGTTCGTCGCTCGGGCGCTAGAACGCTCGGGCGCCCCAACCGTTTGCCCAACGACCTGGAGGAAACACCGATGAAAAACGTGGTTCGAGTTAGAACTTCTTTCTTTCTGCTTTTCTGCGGGTTGAACATTCTTCCGGTTTCGCTCTGCCGGTGTGCCAGCCCCGTGGACTTACAGCCCCAAGAATTATCAGTCAAGCTCAAGGTCGGCTATGCGGTTCGAGCTGTCGACGTCGATGCGGATGGGAAGCTGGACATCGCCATAGTCGATAGCCGGCGAGTGCTTTGGCTCAAAAATCCGACCTGGTCGGAACATGTCATCTACTCAACACCAGATGCCAAATTTGATAACGTCTGCTTTGCACCGCACGACATCAATGGCGATGGTCGAGTCGATTTCGCGCTCGGCGCGGACTGGCAGTTCGGGAACTCCGATTCCGGGGGTACCATCGGTTGGCTTGAGCATACCGACGATGGGCCGTGGACCTATCACCCAATCGCTACCGAGCCAACAACGCATCGCATGAATTGGATGGACACTGGCGGCCGGCCTCAGCTCATCGTCGCCCCTCTGAAGGGACGCGGCAGCCGCCCACCCGGCTTTGACCAAGTCGGAATTCGCTTACTGGCCTTCGAGCCGGGCGCGAACCCTGCCGAAGGCGCCTGGAATCGACGCCTGCTAACAGACGCCCTGCACGTGATGCACAATTTTGACGTCACCGATATCGATGACGACGGACGCCTTGACTTGGTAACCGCCAGTTACGAAGGAGCGACCTGGGTCAAGTTAGACGATTCCGGCGGCGTGACCTTAAGGCAGCTCGGTTCTGGCCAGGAGGAGCCCGCTCCCAAGCGCGGAGCCAGCGAGATTCGTCACGGTCGCTTGGCGGGTGGACGCAGTTACCTTGCAACCGTCGAACCGTGGCATGGAGACAAAATCGTCGTCTATGTTGCGCCGGACACTTGGCAGACAAACAGTGCCCTTTGGTCTCGCTCGGTGATTGACGATCAACTTGCTTGGGGGCATGCCGTCGCTTGCGCCAACCTGGATGACGACGCCGATCAGGAACTGATTATTGGCGTCCGCGATGACCAGAATCAGCAGTATCGACGCGGGCTGAGAATCTACGATCCGGTAGACGCTGGGAACGGTCAGTGGAAGCGGCAAATCGTAGATCCCGGCGCCGTCGCGATCGAGGATTTAACTGTCGCGGATCTGGATGGCGATGGCGACACCGATATCATTGCCGTCGGTAGAGCGACCCACAACGCAAAGATCTATTGGAATCGTTTGATCAAGTAGTCCCAGCGAAACTCCGCAGCCGAATGGTTGCCAATCAGGGGCAGCCAGCCAGTGTCGCCGGGGCGACTAGATTTTTGCAAGACGAAAACCGCTCATTTTGAATACTTGGCAACTTGGCTTTTCATAAATGCCAAGCCCTCTTGTGCCAGTTGAATTTCATCATCAAACATGCGACGCCAGATTTTCGTCGCCGCGGCAATCTCAGGTAGCGCCAAACCGAAGGCTTCGATCACCAGCCAGCCGTCATAGCCGACGTCCGATATGGATTGAAAATTCTCATCCCACCGAACATTCCCCGCACCAGGCGTACTCCGATCATTCTCACTTATGTGGATGTGGCACAGGACATCTTGGATATCACTGAGCGCCTGGGAGATACTCTTTTCCTCGATGTTACTGTGAAACGTGTCGTACATCACACCGCAAGCCGGATGGTTGACTTCACGAGCAAAACGCGCCGCGTCCGCATGCGCATTCAGAAAGTAGCATTCGAACCGGTTAAGCGCCTCGACGCCCAGCTTCACGCCGACCGAACCGGCATGCTCAGCCACAGCCCGCATACTCTCGACACCCCACGCCCATTCCTCTTGGGTCGGACCGGCGCCAGAGAAATGCCCCAGCGCAGAATGATAGGGTCCGCACAGCGTCTGAACGCCGGCCGCGGCGCAGCAATCGAGCGTCTTCTTTGAAAGCTCCACCCCCTTGGCTCGGACGGACGCGTCAGCGCTGATTGGATTGTCTTCCAGGTTGCGAATGGTGACGGCGGTCCGTTCCAACCCGAGCTCGTCCAGTTTCTTTCCCCAGTAAGCGTAGTCCAGGTCCAGGTTGAACAGTGGAAACTCAATGCCGTCGTATCCCAGCGACTTGAGCTTCTCCAAGGTAGGCAGCATGTCCTGGCTAATCTCGCCACCCCAGAGCAAAAGATTCATGCCGTATTTCATCACCAAGTCTCCAATGTCGTAGTTGTTTTCAGCTTGTGTGTCGTATTTCAGGTGTGCCAGTCTAGACGCTTTTTCCCATTCCCGCACTAGGACGTTATTCCGACCTGCGTTGCCCAGCCCCCGCTTTTGCATCTGGCGGCGTGAGCAATTCGTCGGCCGATTGACGCACTCTCGGGCGAGCCGTGGCCAGCCAATCAATCACGGACTCTGGAAGCAGCGGCAGTCCGACACGCCGCATGACGCCGTTGAGCCTCATCAAGAGTAGGCGATCATCGTGGTAGTCGGCCAAGAATCGCTCTCGGATGAATCGAGGCACTGCGACGGTGAGCTGTGTCACCGGTTTGCGACAAATCTTGTTGGCAGCCGCTTGCAGCAGCCGGGCATCCAGGGAGTCGAACGTGGCATAGTAATCGTCCAGTAGCCGTGGCTCGCGTTCGACGAGAATGGAATCCAACAACAGCTCCACACTGATGTGCCCAACGAAGCCGGCCTGGTGTCCAAGCCCTTTTTCCAGTATCTCACGCAGCTCCACCGCGAACCCGGTATTCAGTAGGACAAATCGTTCGCCCTGGTGGAACCAACCATCATCTTCATGGTGCTGCACTACGCCACGGGCAAGGGAAGATACCACCGGATCCGGGTCCGAGGTAACTGGCTCGGCAAACTGTCGACGCGCGCGATTCTTGCGGTCGATCATACTTAGCCAATCTGGCAGAGCCGTGCCCGCGGCGAAGTAGGGTTCGCCCAGGTGCTTGTAGGCATGAGCTAGATAGTTCAACGGATTATTCTCTGTTCTCGGCAAGAACTATGTTGCATACGGCGCCAGAGTATCTGACAATGGAAATTGTACCCACCGCGAGACGCCTCTAAAGAACCAGCGGCACCCCCACCCGGACACCCCAGTCCCAGTGCTGATACGAAGCTCCACACGCGCCCAACCAGGTCGCAACTGATATCGCAGCTATCGTTTTTTAACCGACTCCTACTCGAGTTCACTATGACTATCCCACTCTATGGATTGGACCGTCGAGGATTTTTGCGCGTGGGTGCTGGAGGAGTTGTCGGGGCGACACTTCCCGGCATCCGGGCGTCAGCCGATGATCTCGGCTCGGAAGCAAAACTCGGTTTTGGACGAGCCAAGTCGGTGTTGATCGTAATACTAAGCGGCGGCCCCAGCCAACTCGACACGCTCGATCCCAAGCCGGAAGCGCCGGCGGAGGTCCGCGGGGAGTTCTCCCCAATATCAACAACGATTCCAGGCGTCTCGGTCTGCGAGCATCTACCCAGACTGGCACAGCAGACCGACCGCTGGTCCATCATGCGCACCTTGGCGCACCGCGAGCATAACCACTTGTTGGCAACCCATGTAGCGCTTACCGGACGACCGACCCCCTTGCCACGCGGCGGAAGCGATCTGGATCGTGTCGAGTCGCGTAGTGACTTTCCTAACTACGCGGCAGCTCTCGACTTCATTCGTACGCCTCAGGATGGGATTCCGACAGGCGTTTCGCTTCCCAACTACTTTATCGAAGGCCCACTCACCTGGCCCGGTCAGCATGCGGGCTTTCTCGGGCCGCAACACGATCCGTGGCAGATTCGCGGCGACCCCAATGACAAGAACTTTCGCATGGAAGCCCTCAGTATGCGCGATGGAATGTCGCTAGGTCGCCTGCGGTCTCGACGCGAGTTGCTGGAGGAACTCAGTAGTGGTCGCCGCTTGCTTTCGAGCGACGACGCCAATTCGTTTCGCGACCAACAGGAAGTCGCGTTTGGTTTGTTAACGTCCGGTCGCATGGTGGAAGCCTTTGAACTGGATCGCGAGACGGACGAGGTACGCGATCGCTACGGTCGCAATAAGTTTGGTCAATCGTTGCTTCTGTCGCGCAGATTGATTGAGGCGGGCGTGCCGGTCGTTCAGGCAGCGATGGGAATAGTGCAAACGTGGGACACGCACGTCGATAACTGGGGCAAGCTGAAAAACACACTGCTGCCACAACTCGATACGGGGCTGGCGGCATTGACCGACGACTTGCTCGCGTCCGGTTTGCTCGACCAAACACTCGTGATCGTCATGGGAGAATTCGGACGCACGCCCAAGGTATCCACCTTGCCGGGGCAAACGATTCCTGGACGCGATCATTGGGCCCACGCGTACTCGGGCCTATTCGCCGGAGCTGGTGTCCGGGGAGGACAAGTCATTGGGAAAACCGATGCGCAGGCGGCGTACCCGGTAACTCGGGCCTGGTCACCCGCCGACATCTGCAGCACGGTATTCAACGCGCTCGGTGTGGAGCACGATGTCACGATCACCGATCCGCTCCAGCGGCCCCATCATCTACTCAACGGAACCGTGATCTCACCGCTCTATACAGGACACAGTGGATGAGTCGCTCTACTCGACCAATGCGGAGTACCACCTGGCAGCACGCTATGGCCTCCCGTCGCGAAGCGCTACAAGTCGGTGCCATCGGAATCCTGGGCCTGGGCATGAACCACCTTTCTGGATTGCGCGAGTCGCAGGCCGGCGAAGTCATTCCGGCCGGTACGGCCAAGTCCTGTATTTTCATCTTTCTTTCCGGCGGCTTGGCTCAGCACGACAGCTTTGACATGAAACCCGATGCACCCGACAACGTTCGAGGTGAATTTCGGCCCCGTGCAACCAGAACGCCCGGCCTGCAGATCTGCGAACATCTGCCCATGTTGGCCGAGCGCAGCCAGATGTGGTCGCTCTGCCGCTCGCTTACGCACGGGTCGAACGAGCATTCCGCTGCACACCATATCATGCTCACCGGTCACTCGCAGTTGCCGGCCGGCTTCAAGCCCAACAGCCCCAGTCGATCGGATCGTCCGTCGATTGCCGCGGTGGCGGGCTACGTCGGTCAAGCACGCAACAACCTGCCGCCCGCGGCCATCTTGCCCGAGCGTCTGGTGCATTCCACCGGACGGGTCATTCCGGGCCAACTCGCCGGTGAGATGGGTTCCCAGCACGATCCATGGCTCATCGAAGCGTCCCCCTTTCACAGTACCGCGTACGGAGCTTATCCCGAGTTTAGTTTTGACCACCAAGAACGGGGAAAACCGGATCAGCGCCTGTTTGAAGCACCCCAATTGACGCTTGCACCCGGGCTGGGAATGCACGAAGTTTCCGGTCGCCTAGCCCTGCTGGAAACGCTGCAACACCAATCCAAAACCTTGGCCCATTCCGCCCAAGTCGCCAACTTCGATCGACTACGCCAGGGCGCCGTATCGCTGTTGACCGAACCATCGGTGCACCAAGCGCTCGACGTAACGCGCGCAGACGACAAGTCGCTCGATCGCTACGGACGCAACTCGTTTGGTTGGTCCTTGTTGATGGCTCGAAGACTGGTCTCAGCTGGTGTCCAGTTGGTGCAAGTCAACCTGGGCAACGATGAAACTTGGGATACCCACGGGAACGCGTTTCCACACTTGAAGAATAACTTGCTTCCGCCAACCGACCGCGCCCTTTCCGCCTTGTTGGATGATCTGCATGCCAGTGGCGAGTTGGACGAAACGCTCATCGTCATGGCAGGGGAGTTTGGCCGCACGCCCCAGATCACCCTGCTGGAAAAACACTATCAGCTTCCTGGTCGCGACCACTGGGGCGCCGTACAAACGGTATTCTTCGCAGGCGGCGGAGTTCGTGGAGGCCATGTCGTGGGCAAATCGGATTCCCTGGGTGCCTACCCCGCAGAAACCCCGGTCAAGCCAGAGAATTTTGCGGCCACGATCTACCACGCCCTGGGCATACCGGCGACTGCTGCCTGGCACGACGCCCAAGATCGCCCCCACCAAATATATCACGGAGAACCGATTGCCGGCCTGAGTTAGAAACCTCATGGCAGAAGTCAAGACGTCCCTGCCGGCCCTTCCTCGTTACGCTCCCCACCTCCCCCTAACCTTCGGCGAATCCACCATGAGTTGCCGCGCGACCGCACTCTGTTTCGTAGCTCTCTTGTTAATCACTGGACGATGCGGCGCTCAGGCGACCGTCCATTCCGTACAGCCGCGCACGTGCAAGCCGGGACAGACCACGCGTCTGACATTGCACGGCAAGGATTTGGACAAGTCGCTAAAAATCATCGCAAGTACTCCAACCGTCGACGTGCATGTCGAGCGTATCGAACCCACTCAGGCGATCGTCGATCTCCGATTGCCAGGTCACCACCCACTGGGCCCTCTGGGTCTATGGATCGCAGACTCCGGTGGCCCGCTCAAACCGCTCGTTGTCATGGTGGATGATTTGGATGCGGTGACGGACCAAGGCGACAACCATTCGTTGGAATCAGCGCAGCAGGTCTTTACATCTTGCGCAGTCGACGGCGTATGCGACGGCTCGCAAAGCGATTTCTATCGAATAACGACGACCGAAGCGCAGCGCATCGCATTCGAAGTCCAGACGCAGCCGTTACACTCCGCGATGGATCCGGTGCTACGGCTCTTGGACGCTCGGGGCAATCGGCTCCACCGGGCCGATGACGATGCTGTGGGCCCGGATTGCCGATTCAGCTACCAGTTTGCTGCAGGCGAGTACTGGTTGGAGGTACATGACAGTCGGCACTCGGCCTCCGGTGAAGCCTATCATCTGCGCATCGGTGATTTCCCGATTGTCAGTCATGGTTATCCGCTAGCGATTCGCACCGGTGAGAAGGCGAAGATAGAATTCGCCGGCCCGGATAGCTCGCACGTAGCTGCTCGCGAAGTAGAGATTCCCGCCGAGTTCACCGGCGACTCCCTGAACGTCGATGTGCGAATGGACGGTGGAAGTTCTTCCGCTTGGATTTCCGTTTTGGCGAGCGACTCTATTCAGTTCACCGAGCCGCAGTTTACCGAGACCGAAGCGGGTCAGGCTACTCAGCCGGAAGAGCCTCTACCCATACCGATTGGAATCAGTGGACGTCTCCGAAGTCCTGGAGAGCGCGATTCGTATCGGATTCGCGGTTCAAAGGATCAACGGATCCGCGTGGCGTCGCTTACTCGCAGTCTTGGCTGCCCAACCATGCTGCAGATGCAACTATTCGATTCAGCCGGTTCGAAGGTCGCCGAGACGAAAGTGACCAAGGCAGACGAATGGAGTTTTGACTACGTGTTTCCAGCAGACGGCGAATACCGACTCGAAGTCGCGGATCTCCTCAAACGCGGGGGAGAAGAGTTGAGTTACTGGGTTGGAATCTCACCAGCCGGCACGTTTTCGATCGCTCTCAAGGCGGACGCCAAGACGCCTGAGCAATTTGCGATCCAGCCCGGACACGGCGCCTGTGCGATCGATTTGCAGATTGCAAGGTTCGGCTACGAAGGTGCCATCGAGCTATCACTGGACGACGAGATCGAGGGACTTCGCATTCTAAATCCACGCATTGCCGCCAAGTCGAAGGAGGCGCGCGTCTACCTGCTTGCCGACTCGAATTGGAATGACGATTCGGTCGAGGTTATGCGACTGGTCGCAACGGCCACGGATGATCCGAATATTTCTTGCAGAATTGGCAGTCGAGCGCTGCAGCGTGCCAAAAAGCCATTCATCCTGTTTCCGGCCGAGTGGGCTGACGGAGCAATCGTGCTCGGCGGTGTTGCCGCGAGTGGTTCGCCGTTTGCGCTGGAGCCGGCTGAACAGGCAATATTCGCTCGTCCACTGAAAAAGCACTCGGCAACCTTGAGCTTGAAACGCACCGAAAAGGAATTTAAGCAAGCGGTGCGTGTGCTTGGCAATGGGCTACCGCCTGGCTGGGACGTATCGGTGAAAGTCGATCAGGACAAATATACGGCTACCTTTTCTCAAAGCGAGCCGAGCGTGGATCCCCCCGAGCAACTATCTCTACTAGTTTATGGCGAGTTCCAAGGACGAGGTCGCATCGAATCGGTCGATCTGCCGGTACAGTGGTTTGATCCGCTGAAGGTTACGCTGGAGTTGCCAGAACCACTCATCGCCGGCGGCCGAGCCACGGTTCGAGCAAAAATCGTTCGCGGGGGAACTGATTCACAACCGGTGGTGTTGAAGCTCTCCAATCCTCCACCCGGGCTGGCAGGTCCGGAAACGGTCACGGTACCCGCAGACGCGTCGCAGGTTGATTTTCAGCTGCAGATATCACCCGACGTCCAACTCGACGGCGAAAGCGAACTCAGTCTGGTCGCGTCTAGCAAGTACGGCGAAAGCGACTTCACCGTACACTCCAGCTCCGTGCCACTCAACCTCGTTGCCGGTCCGCAGCGGCTAGAGGTCTATCCCGACAAGATTGCACTGGCCGGCCTCAAAGATAAGCGGCAACTGGTTGTCACTGGCTTCGACAGCGCGGAGGCTCTTCGTGACTGGACCCATGAGGCCCGAATCACCTCGATGAATCCAGCGATTGCGGAAGTTCGGGGAGGCGTGGTGCACCCCAAATCCGATGGTCAGACTGACATTCTGGTCGAGGTAGGCGGGCTGCAACAGACCGTTCCTCTGCAAGTATCCGACGTGAATTCGCAACACCCGATAGCGTTCGAATCGGAGGTACTTGTAGCGCTGTCTAAACAGGGCTGCAACTCGGGAGCTTGCCATGGCTCGCCGAGTGGCAAAGGGGGCTTTCGTCTGTCTCTACGCGCGTTTGATCGGCGGCTCGACGAACTGACTTTGATCCGCGAAGATTTTGGACGCCGCGTCAACACACTAGCCCCCGAACGAAGCCTGCTGTTGCTCAAACCGCTGATGAAGGTCTCACATGGTGGGGGAAAGCAACTGCATAAGGAGGACCTGGCCTACCAACTTCTGAGAGACTGGATCGCTGAGGGAGCGCAGGCCGATCCTGCCGACACGCCTCGCTGCGTTCGTCTGGAAGTTTTCCCGGGAGAAAAACGGGTGCTGGAGGCGGCATCGCGGGGGCAACAGCTGGCCGCCACGGCTCACTTTGCCGACGGCACCGAGCAGGATGTGACGCACTTAGTCGCGTACGATAGTTCCAACACGAGTGTCGCCACGGTGGACGAACACGGTTTCGTGACGCCTCGTGAGAGAGGTGAAACCGTGATTCTCGTACGCTACTTGGAGCATATCGAATCGGTACCGTTGATGTTCGTTGAAAACCTGGAGAATTTTCAGTGGCAGGCGCCGACGCCGAACAACTACGTCGACCGGTTGGTCAACGCCAAGCTACGGCAGTTGCAATACCTACCATCTCAGACATGCACTGACGCGGAGTTTCTGCGGCGAGTTTACTTGGACGTGGTCGGCATCCTGCCAACGGTCGAAGAAACCAAGGAATTCCTTGAAGACGACCGCACCGACAAGAGAACCATCCTGATCGACAGGCTGCTCGAGCGGGAAGAATACGCCAAATTCTGGGCGCTCAAATGGGGCGATTTGCTCAAGATGACGAGCAAAACCGTCGGAGATGAAGGGGTGTATAAATACCAGCGCTGGGTAGAAGAAGCGTTGCACGACAACATGCCCTATGACGAGTTCGCAAGGCAATTGCTGACCGGAGCGGGCAGCACGCTGGCTAATCCGCCGGCGAACTTCTACCGCACTTCCACCGACATGAACGAGTGTGTGGAGACGATTTCCCAAGTATTCCTGGGCGCTCGTTTGCAGTGCGCGAAGTGCCACAATCATCCGTTCGAGCGCTGGACGCAGGACAACTACTACGGGCTGGGCGCGTTCTTTCACCGGGTCGAGCGCCGCCAGACGGGGCGGCCCGGCGAGATGTTCATTTACACCTCATTCTCAGGTGAGGTCACGCAGCCAAGAACGGGACAGGTCATGCAGCCCTGGCTACCTCAAGTCGGCAGTATCGCGGCAGCGGATGACCGAGATCGTCGCACCGAGTTTGCCCAGTGGTTGGTCGATGCCGACAATCCCTATTTCGCGAAAATCGAAGCCAATCGGATTTGGAGCCATCTGTTTTCACGCGGTATCGTCGATCCGATTGATGACTTTCGCGATTCTAACCCACCCAGCAACGTGCCTTTGCTGGAAGCGCTGGCCAAGGATTTCATCGAAAGTGGATATGATCGCAAGCATCTGTTGAGGACTGTGCTCGGCAGCCGAACCTATCAGGCGAGCTACGAGACGAACGAATTCAACCAGGACGACGAATTATACTTCTCCCACCAGCAACCACGGCTGCTGAGCGCCGAACAGCTGCTCGACGCCATTAATCACGCATTGGGGCTAGAACAGAAGTTCGGCAACCTACCAGACGGAACGCTGGCTACCCAGTTGCCCGCGCCGGATATCGTCAAAGTCGACTTCCTGAAGATCTTCGGTCAACCCGAGCGTAGCACGGTATGCGCCTGCGAACGCACGGACGATTCCAATCTGGGTATGGCCATTGAACTTTTCAACGGCCCGATGCTTCACGAAAAGTTACGCGATACCAAGAATCGGTTTCGGGCAGCCATCGCGGCCGGACGATCGGTCGAAGAGACGATCCGTGAATTGTACCTGTCCGCCGTGTGCCGTCCGCCATCGCCGGGAGAACTACAGGCCGCTATAGATCACTGTGCAACACGTGAAGACGCGGCGGCGGGACTAGAAGACGTTAGCTGGGCGCTCTTTAACACCGATGAATTTCTGTTCCAGCACTAACCGACCTGCGGGACGCCACGGTCCCAGGAGTAAAGTAGCAGGCACGCTCCGTCGTGCCATCCGCCTCCCGCCATTTCGCTCACCTAAGAGAGTGGTGGCGGAGCCATGGTAATTCGCACTAGCATAGCTGGTGGCTCAAGAAAGTGATTTAGAGAGATCAATCCCCATGCAACGCTTCATCCTGACGTGCTCGATCACGATGCTTCTGCCAACCGGCCCTGCCCTGCCATCGGAGACGACCAGCTTCAGCAAAGAGGTTGCCCCCATATTGCTCGACAACTGCCTGGCCTGCCATGGTGCCAAAAAGGCCGAAGGCGGCTATCGAGTTGACAACTACGACGAACTGTTGGCTCCGGGGGATTCCGGAGAGACTCCCGTAGTGCCCGGCGAGGGAGAAACGAGCGAGCTGTTAAGACGCATCGTCAGCGAAGACGAATCCGAACGCATGCCTGCCGAGAGCGAACCTCTCACCGCCGAGCAAATCGCGCTTGTTAAAAATTGGATTGCCGGTGGTGCCAAGTTCGACGGCCAGTCCCGCGACGATCCGCTGTCTCTCGTGATTCCTGCCCCCCGATACGCGGACCCGCCGGCGTCCTACGCCAGCCCGGTACCTATCGCGGCGACGTCCTTTTCTCCCGATGGCAATCAGCTGCTCGTTGGTGGCTATCACGAGCTAACGATCTGGGATGTGAGCAGTGCCAAGCTGGTCCGCCGCATCAAGAACATCGGCCAGCGCGTATTTTCCATTGCTTTTGATTCTGGCGGAAAGACAATCGCTGTCGGCTGCGGCGAACCGGGCAGGACCGGCGAGTTGCGGTTGGTCGATTTCCAATCTGGAGAAGTCCGAGATGTCATCGCGAGATCGAACGATGTCGTACTGGACGCTGCCTTCCGGCCGGGCAGCAACCAATTGGCGGTTGCCTCTGCAGACAGTCTGATTCGCATCTTTGACGTGGAAACGCTCGAAGAATTGCGAGTCATTGCCAGCCATGCGGACTGGGTAACCGCCATCGCATGGAGCGACGATGGAAGCCGATTGGTCTCCGCCAGTCGGGACAAATCGGCCAAGGTGTTTGACGGACAGTCGGGTGAGCTGCTGGCTAGCTATCTGGGACACGGTGCCGCCGTCCGCGGTGTCTCCATCCTGGCTGATGGCAAACAGGTGGTGTCAACCGGCGCCGACAACAAGCTCCACCGATGGCAGATCGACGGGGCCAAGCGTACCGCGGAGATCGCGCTCGGCGGAGAAGCCTTTAAGCTGGTTCGAGGCAAAGATTTTGTGCTCGTGCCCTGTACAGACCAACAGCTGCTGCGCATCGACCTGAACACCAACAAAGTCTCGCAAGCCTATCAGGGACACTCCGACTGGGTCCTGGCCGCAACGCTCCAGTCGTCCGGCTCACTGCTGGCCAGTGGTGCTTTCAATGGAGAAGTTCGAATTTGGAACGGTAATGACGGATCGCTGACGCAATCGTGGCTTGCCAAACCTTGACACGGCCACGGCCTGTGGAAGCGGGGCAGATGCCGTTGGGTGCAAACGCAACGGAGGCTCGTGAAAGACGTTCCACTGGGCGAGAGTTGGGTGTGTCGCCTACCGCTCCGCAGGTCGGTGCGCCCTCGACTGGTTCTATGTAGATAGCCCAACGACACGCTGTCGAAGTGGACCGTTTCCTGCCAGTGGATTCGCTGGCGCCTCTAGCCAGAGATAGACTCTGAAGCCAAAGTCGGTCGCGATCTCTTGGGTAACACGACTGTTCATCCAGTCGGCACGCACCGATCGGCGCCAGTGGAACGCGGCTGTATGGTGTCTGATCCGCCTTCAGATCGGCCAGCTTTTATCAAGCAAGCGACGAAATGAACTTTTCTTTGGAGGTGTCTCTGTTTTTTGTAAGGAGGCCCCTGAGCAAGTTACCAATACTTCTGGAATGAGGTTTTGCGTTGCTTGACAAAGATCAAAAATCACTCTTCATGACTTGGCTCGGCGAGCATGGCTCTTCGGTCATGAAGGTGGCGCGCGCCTACACCCTGACCAGCGAGGAATGTCAAGATCTTGCCCAGGAGATTCTACTGCAGGCCTGGCGGTCCTTGCCAAACTTCAAAGGCGAGGCAAACGCGGCAACTTGGTTTTATCGTGTGGCACTCCACACCGCCATGAACTGGCAACGTAAGGACAAACCTCGCCGATCAAGACAACAGCCGCTGCTGGAGGTGCAAACCGTAGTCACTGACAGGTTGGACGGTGCAGAGCAAGCTCAGCATCGAGATACCGTTGAGCGACTCTACGAAGCAATTCACCAGTTACCGAAAACCGACGCAGCACTGGTGCTGTTGTACCTGGACGAACTGAGTTATCGAGAGATGTCGGAAGTGTTAGGCATCTCAGAGAGTAACGTGGGCGTGAAGCTGAATCGGGCAAAGAAGTCTCTGAGTACATTGATGAATGGGGAATCAGATGGACCCTGACAAGTATCAGCAGGCATGGCAAGCACATGAAACTCAGACGCGTGTTACCATCCATGCCGACTTACTTCGGAAAGAAATGCAGCGTGACCAGCGAGATTTCCGAACGGTAGTCTTCTGGGGAGATGTTGGTGAAGCTTGGATAGCCATTCTGCTGGTGCCGGTGTGGATCTATTTGGGCATCGCGACGTCATCACCCTGGACGTGGTATCTAGTGGTGCCAGCTCTGGTTTGGCAAGCGGGGTTTGTGCTGGTGCAACGCATGCGTCGCCGGCAGAAACCGATTGAGCCAGATGAACCGCTACTGGGGTGCGTGGAACGTTCGCTCGCTGAGTTGGAGCAGCAAATCTGGTCGGAGCGCAGTGCTTTCTGGATGTCTTCTCTGCCGGCTGGTATTTTGCTGCTGGTATACTTTGCCCACGCCACATGGCTAGGGTCCGACGATTGGTTGGACGCTCTTGGCTACGCGCCCCTTTTCGCCCTGACGATTGTAATTTTTGGTTTTATTTATTTCATGAATCAATACACCCTACCTAAAAAGTATCAGCCGCGACGTCAGGAACTGTTGACGCTGCTCGCAAGTCTCCAGGATGAGGCGGGTGAAAACGCCGACGATCATGTCAGCTTGCCTGCATTGCCCTTTAGAGATGGGAGTCTCCGGACGCCAGGCTATTCTCGGGCCAGAGTTACCATCGGTATGTTGGCTGCTGTCATGATCATGACGGTCACAGTGGGCTTGGTGGTGTTCATTTTCAACACGGCCCCCTATCTCTTCTCTGAGGAAGGCTACCCTAAGAAATCTCCTTTCGCCGCGGTGCGATGGGAGCAGTACCAACCAGAAGTCAGACTGGGTGAGGAATGGTTTAAGCTCGTGTCGCTGGATGAACTTCCTGCCGCCGAGATCGTGGCTTTTAGCCGGCGGACCTATGGGGATCGGTGGCGTAAGCGATTCGAAGAAGACCTCGTCGAGCTTTTAACCGGAATGAAGCATCCGCCCCGGGATCAGGTTACGCTGGTTGTTCAATCGTTGACGTCGTCGGAGACCCAGGTCCGGGAAGACGTCCCCATGACGTATGCGAATCGGCGGGCGATTTACGATGCGGCTGATAAGCGAGCGATTCCGGAACCACAGCGCAAGCGTGTCGCGCGAGCTGCCGTCTCCATCGACAACGCCGAGCAGTTCAACCAGCGCGTCGATGAATTCCTGCAGCTCGCGCGAGTCAAGACTGGCTTCTCCGGGGTCGTGGTGGTGGCTCGAGGGGGCGAACCGGTCTATCAAGGCGCATTCGGATTTTCACATCTCGCATCCAGAATCCCAAACTCACTGGATACGCCATTTCGAATCGCTTCGCTCTCCAAACAATTCACGGCCGCTGCGATCCTTTCGCTCGAAGCCGAGGGAAAGTTAAGCACGGACGATCCCGTGCACCGCTACCTGCCTGAGTTCACTGCCGAGCCCTATCGCAGAATCACGATTTATCACCTGTTGACTCACACGTCCGGGCTGCCGCGGACTCCTGAAGAGGCGGCAAGACATGCTCGCTGGGATGCCATGTCTAGGGCACCAACACCAGTCAACGACTATGTTCGGCTCGCCTGCCAGTGTCCACTCACATTCGAACCGGGGCAGGATTTTCAGTATTCGAACTTCGGATACCGCGTCCTTTCGGCAATCATCGTCCAAATCACCGGTGAAGAATACGCAGATTTCATGGAGGAGAGATTGTTCACTCCGCTGAGTCTCCGGCAGTCCGGCGTGGCTCGGATCTCCCAACCGTCAGACGAGGCCCGAGTGGCCGAAGTGGTCAGCTTCGTGGTGCAAAATCATCGCACGCGTGAGCCGTCGTTTGTGAGCACCGATAGCGGTCGCAATTACGGCACCGGGTACGGAAGTGGTGGAATCTATGCGAGCGCGAACGATCTATTGCGGTGGGATCGAATCCTCGCCGACGAGAGCTTTCTTCCCGCAGAGCAGCAGGCCAAGCTCTTCCGGCCGGTTAGGAAACACTATGCTTGCGGATGGATCGTCAAGAAGTCCGGTCTGGACGGTCGCCTCTATCAAACTCATTCTGGTTCCAATGGAGGGTACTTCAGCAAAATGATGCGCATTCCTGAGGATAACTTGGTCATCATTGCATTGGGCAATGTCCGCCAGACAGATGAAATTGACGAAGCCCTAGAGCAGTTGTTTCGACTCTGCCGCTCGCTGCCGTATCAAGATTTGTAACCGCAGGTACTGCTAGCCCCGGCGATGGAGTGCCATGCCGTCGCGTCGAGCGAGAACTGGCCCCCTTTGATTGGGGTGGAGCTCTTCCAGTGTCATTCGTCAGGCAGCCCAAATAGTGAAAGGCAGTATTCAGAACGCTCAAATTAGAATGTTGCCGGCTATTCAAAAAAATCCACCTCAGCGACAAACGGCGCCATTAACGGCGTTCCGTCGATTGATTCGCTTAGAAAATTCAACGGAACTCCCTTAATCGTCCAACCACCCGGGCGGAATCTCGAGCGACCAAACTTCGCTGTTGAGTGGACGGGCGTGCCCACCAGCAACCCAGAGTTTGTCTTGGAAAACAAACGCCGAATGCTCGTGCCGCGGTTTCCAACTATTGCCAGTTTCTAACAGCTTCCAATCCTTGCCATCCAGCGAATGCCAGACATCGCCCAAGTTCGTCGACGGATTGTCATGCCAACCGCCTAGCAGCCACATGCGGTCTCGATATACGGCAGCAGAAAACCAAAGTCGAGAACGCCACGGTGCAGCTCTGACGACTTGCGTCCAGTGGATGCCGTCTTCCGATGACCAAACATCGTTGTGCTCCGCGTAGTCAGGCACGTAATTCCCGCCGCCGAAGACCCACATCTTGTTGTCAAACACAACCGCTCCATGATAAGCCCGGGGCGCCCAGCCAGCGTCGTCAGTCACCAGAGTCCAGTTCTTGCCGTCTTGCGAAGACCAGACATCGTTTTTGAGACTCTTCGCGTCACCAAAATAGTAGTTCTCGGAACCACCGAGTATCCACATCTTACCTTGAAACTCCAGCACACCTGCGGCGAGACGCGGTGACCAGCCCGCATTGTCGGTCGCTTGCTCCCAGTCCACTCCATCGGTGGATGACCACACTTGATTGCTGGCCGAATGGCCGGCGAGACGCCCGTTGTACCAACCACCCATGAACCACATTTTGCCCTTAAAGGTCAATGACATCGACAAGTCGCTATGAATCCATGGAGCTCGGTTCTTGACGAGCGTCCAGTGTTCACCATTGGCTGAGTTCCAAACATCCCGAGGGGGCGCTTCATAGGAATCAAACCAGCCGCCAAAAATCCAGAGTTTGTCCTGGTAGACCAATTCTCCTTGCGAGTCTCGGGCTTGCCATGCAGCTTTCTTAGTAACCTGGACCCAATTCAAGTCGACCTTATCGGCCCGCTCAGGAGTAGTTTGTGCTTCCAACTCCACGGTAGGTGCCGCTTCAGTCGCGTTTTTCTGGCCTCCTGCCAAGACAACTTGGATTTTATCCGACCTTGCCCATTCGGCGGACGAGCTGATGCCAAGGAGCGCTAGGGACCACAAGAAAACCGGGTGCCGTGCCATAGGAAAACATCTTTCTACTTCGTGCATTGCAAAACGTTGAGACAATTCAGTGCCCCACTCAGGTATCCCATCGAGAGTAACAGAATTCGGTTGGGCTCGCTTACTAGTGCTTTGTCAACACTAAAGATTTGGGTAAAGGGATCACCGCCTTCAACGCTTTGAAACCGAAGATAACAAATCCCCACCACGCTAAGAAAACTTAGTGGGGATCTTATGGGAACCTGCTAACGGACACCTTCGGCGAGTGTCGTCAACAATTCATCTTCATCCTCTTCCTCGTCGTCGTCGGACTGAATGACGAAGTCGATAGCGTTGGCTTGACGGTCGCTCGACATGTTGGAGTTGATTGCATTCACAACATGCAGAGCATCCAGCGCAGAGACGTATCCGTCTTTGTTGACGTCTACATAGTGCTCCAAGGCCAACGTCAGCGTTTGCAGAAACTCCGAGCCGTGCCGATTTAAGAAATTCAGAATCAGTAGCACATCCAGCGGACTGGTTGACCCATTGTTGTCAACGTCGGTGGGCAATGCATCGTTGTGGAAGTCCAACTCTGCGTCCTCATCACTATCGGATTCGTCATTCTCGCCGGTGACCTCGCCCTCTTGCTCGGATTCTGACTCGTCGCCTGCATCCTCATCGACCTCTTCGGACTCACCGTCTTCGGAGTCACCTTCGTCTTGGTCAGGCTCTGAACCCGAATCGTCGTCGCCCGCATACTCATCGACTTCCTCGGACTCATCGTCTTCAGAATCACCTTCGTCTTGGTCCGACTCCGAATCTGAATCGTCGTCGCCTGCACCCTCATCGACCTCCTCGGACTCGTCGTCTTCGGAATTACCTTCGTCTTGGTCAGATTCTGAACCTGAATCGTCGCCGCACGCATCCTCATCGACCTCGTCGGAATCATCGTCTTCAGAATCACCTTCGTCTTGGTCAGACTCTGAACCCGAATCGTCGTCGCACGCACCCTCATCGACCTCGTCGGACTCTTCGTCTTCGGAATCACCTTCGTCCGAATCTTCGTCCGCTTCGTCACCTCCTCCTTCATCGCCATCTGGCACCGGCACGCCGCCACTGAAGTTTGTCAGTGTTCCGGGATCAATCAGCACGCCACCGGCTCCCTCGTTGGCCATGTGATACAGCGGCGGCGACGTCGCGGCGGGTGGAGCGATGCTTCCAACGACGCCACCTGAGACGAATTCAACACTTGCTGCGTCTGCCGGAGCAATTGCTCCTCCGAAAGATGTACCGTACCGATCCTTCAGCTGTTGATTGGTCTGCCCAATCATCTCTTCGGGCAATCGCACCGTTTCGTGTTCAATCTGCTGTGTAATTGGCACGAAATCCGCAGCTTGCTCATCAAAGTAGAGTTGTTGTCCGTTGAAAGTGATCGAATCCGACATCAAGAAAAAGAATGGTTGATGCGCATCGGCATCGAAATCGGCGGACATCACAATGTTCCTGCGCTGGCCAGCCAGTTCTGCGACCGCCGTTCCTTCGAGTGACCCGAATGTAACGTCAGTCATCTGCAAGTCTCGAGGGGCTTGCCGAGCTTCCTTGATCAGCATGTCGGTTGTGTTGCTAAGCCGAACATTGTTCAATTGCCATGTATCCTGACGTGGCGCCAGCAACCCCATATTGAAACCCTCGATCGATACGTTCTCGATCACACCGGGGCCGCGTGTGACTTCGTTGTACATATCAATGCCAACTCCCGTATCGGCGGTACCGCCGTTCTGAACATACGGAGCTCCGATGCCGATCAGCCTTGCGTTCTTAATCGACATGCGTTCGTTGTAATTCATCAGCATACCGTCGCGTGATCCCCATACGGTCAGGCCATCGATGGTCGGATTCAATGTGTCGATATACGCTTGATCTGGCGGCGTGTGGAAGGCGCTTCCGATTTCGCCAAGGTATCCAGCGGAATGAACGTATCGCGAGCGAAATCCAATCGTCGCACCGTAGGACTCGTTATTGCTGATTTCAGATAGCGGAGCCCACCAAGTTGGGATCGTATCGCGGCCTGTGATCAATTGTCCGTTTTCAAGATGCGACACGAGCACACTCGAGCGACCTCGCGTCAGATCCGGTTCGATGATCCCATCGCTCCAAATGATGATTCCATGGGCAGAAGCGCCGGCGGAAACGTTGTCTCGCATGCTGACCATATGGCCCGACAGCCAGAATCCATCGCCATCGACGCCAAAGTCCATGCGGTCAGCTCGTAGATCAGGATCGATTGCGCCGGCATCATCCAGCGTGAAAGTGGGACTGACGGTGCGGATCGCGATGTTGCCAACCATCGACCCGATCTCGTCTCCGACTTCCGTGTAGAACGCCGCGCCTTGAACACCGTACGCGACATTGTCGATCATGTTCACATGCGCCGAGTGGTTCACCAGCCCCCAGCCGGGACTGCCAGCGACGACACTTCCAGAGACGGTTGCTGGCGTACTATCTGGATTCACTCCACCACGGTGAAAGTGGATAGGGTAGCGGCCGCGAATGTTCGTGCGTGCGCCAGTTGTTGCGGTGAACACCACCGGAGCGCTGGTCTGATTACCTACTGCATCATCATCGAAATCAAAGATCCAGTCATCCAACGGACGAGTCTTATCAGTGCGCCCCAGATCATTGAATTCCGCGTTTTGAATGGCGACGTCCAGCGTATGCATCAGCATGATGTGGCCGCGCCGGGCAACTTCCGTATTTTCAGATGAAAACTGAACGTTCCGAGTCTTGTTGGCAACATAAACATTCAAGTCCGATTGTGGCGGGATGTGATCCAGCTCGAGAGGCTCGCTGAACGTGACGGAATCGGCGTCAATCGACTCAATGACGCGAACTTCATCACTGGTGGCACCCTGCGTCCCCGTAATCACGATTTCATCGCCCGCGTTCCAGTTCACCGGAACCGTACTAAGCTGAATCGATGTCGCACCAGCGGCGGGGAACGTGGCCAGCGTGACGCGGTGTGTCGTTTCGACGCCGTGAATCTCAGTAGGTCCTTGCAACACGGCACCGCGGCTGAGTTGACTTGGATCCCAAGTGGTGTCGATCGCACCATCATCGGCAAACACAACCTTCGCGGTCACGCCCTTAGCGATAGGTTTGGCGGAGGTACCCATTTCGAATCGACCGTGGGGAGCGCTGACGATCGTGTCGACGCGCAGCTGCGTGTTGACATCGGTGGCGAATCGCAGCGTGCCGTGAATACCGATCGTCTTAAATTCAGTCGATATGACCGAATCGACAGTCAGCGTCACTCCTTGCGGAATCACAATCCGCGCTCCGGCTTCGGGACGCGCACCGTTCTCCCAAACGTCCGGGTCGGACCAATTGCCGGAAGCGACGACGGTATTGGTTGCCTGATCCGCAGAAATTAGAGCCATAGCGGCCGGATTGGCTGCGTGCTGATGACTCTCGTGGCCAGATTCCATCGTCGCAGAAACGCTACTTTCGCCGGCGGCCAATTCCGTGATTGACCCAATCTCCGCGACCGGATCAACCAACGAAACGTCGCCCGCAAGCAGTTGCCGGGCACCGAGCGTTTCCAACAACAAGCGACGATTTCTTTTTTTCAGCCGGCCAACTTTTCTACCGTTGGCTTTCGACCGGCGACCAAGCGATTGGTGAATCCAGTTGCAAGACATTTCGTTCTCCCATTCGCCGTGTTAGATACGACAGTTCAATGAAAAGAGGCTGCCAAGTCGCATCGCGGACTTGGCGAGTACCATTTCCTTGGTCGAGACAGGCTTGAGTTCTTACACGGATTCCGAAATAAAGTGTGGAGGGAAACGAAAAAACCGCCGCAAAGGTGACTCTTGCGGCGGTTGCCAGAGACTGAGAGCCCAACCGGGCGTGGTTCCCGCGGTATTACTTACAGATGTCAATCAATTGCCGTTGCATTTTCTCCGGCTGATCCAGCTCGGCATAAAGCTGGGCGAGCCGAAGGCCGATAACGCGACGAACAGCAGGTTCATCGACGGATTCGAGCAGGCGTTCAAGTGACTGCACAATGTCTCCAGGTTCCATTTCTTCAGCAAGTAGCTCTAACGCGAACGCGACAAGTGTTAACTTGCTATCGACAATCTCTGCAATTTCCTGCACTCGCTCGATACGTGCGCCAAGTTCACATGACAGGTCGTCTTCATCAAACTCTTCGTCTTCCTCTTCGATGCCTTCCTCTTCCTCGTTGTCCTCAATCCATTCTTGGTCCTCGAGCCACTCTTCGTCCTCGACTTCTTCGTGCTCCACCTCCTCCGTCGCGAACTCGTTTTCTAGAAATTCCTGATCGTCTACCTCGCCATACTGGTTCGCGTGAGTGGGAACTTCTGCCGTCAGGTCGCCTCCAACCTCTTGGTTGAGTTGGGCAAAAGCGGTGAACGAGAACGTCACCATGAGCAATGCAATCAGTGCGACGGCGTACAGTGCTACGTTTCGATTGAACAGATGGTACATCGTTTTCTCCCCCAAGTTGGATCATGCGGAAACGGTTCGCTGATGCATTCCTTGCAGGGGCGTTCCCGATTTCTTACATGCGCCGGCTGCAAAAACGGGAAATTGGTCTATACTGCAACGTAGCGGCGGGTTCGTTCCAGCCACGGTCAACCAACGAACGCTGTGCTGCGGGGCCCCAACTTTTCCGAGGATGCGCGTGGCTGAAGCGGCGCCAACACGACTGAGCTTGCTGGTTCGACTGCGGAACAGTGATGATACTGACGCGTGGTCGCAGTTTGTCGAAATATACAGTCCCTTGATTTTCAGCTTCGCTCGTCGATGCGGATTGCAGGACAGCGACGCGGCCGATCTGGTGCAGGAAGTGATGGGAGAGGTCGCCAAGTCGATCAAGCGCTTTGAATACGATCCGCAAATCGGCAAGTTTCGCAGTTGGCTGTACAAGATCGCCAAGCGAAAGATTTCAAGAATCCACAAAAAGCAGGCGCGTCAACCGATTGCCTCCGGTCAGAGCGGAGCGTTTAGAATGATCGCGAACCAGCCCGACTCTCACAACGAAGTTCAAGAATTCTGGGACCGGGAGTACCAGAGGCACTTGATCGATTGGGCGGCCGAGAATGTCCGGCCTCATATCAAGGAAGCTACTTGGAGGGCATTCTGGCTAACATCGGTCGAGGAACAGTCGCCTCAAGAGGTCGCTGAACAACTTGGCATGAGTGTCGGAGCCGTATATGTGGCGAAGAGTCGCGTGACGAAACGGCTTGCGGAAAAGATCCGAGAGATTGATGACAGCCAGTAACCCTTGCCCAGACGATTCCGTTTTGGAAGACCTTGTCGCTGGCCGGCTGGCGTGGGACCTGGTCGAGCAATGGACCGCACATATCGACACCTGCGCCAATTGCCAACGAGGGATATTGACCCAGCCGAGTCTTGCAAATCTTGAAGCCTGGTTACCGGAACTGAAGCATGCAAAAAGCGACAAGCCGCATCTGCGACAGGCCATTGACAAGGTAAAGTTGCTGCGTGGATCCACGCCGTTGCCCGGCTCACACGAAGCCGATCCACACGAGTCGCAAGCCGCTGCCAACCCCACCGCATTTACCGACGATGGCTTTGAACTGCTTGGCACCATCGGACGTGGTGGCATGGGCGTTGTTTACCGCGCCCGTGACAAATCGTTGAACCGCGTTGTCGCGATTAAAACGTTGGCGCCCGAGCTGGTTATCGATCCTTCCGCGCGAAAGAGGTTTCTGCGAGAAGCGCGTTCGGCAGCCGCAGTAACCCATCCCAATGTGATTACGGTTTATACCGTTTCCGAGAAACCGCCGCAGCCGTACCTAGTGATGGAATACGTCGAAGGAATTTCGCTCCAACAGCAACTTGATCGAGGTGGAACGATCAGCATTGTCAATGTCGTTCGCATCGGTCGACAGCTTGGCGCCGCGCTCACTGCCGCACACAGCAAGGGCGTGATCCATCGCGACATCAAACCTGGCAACATCATACTAAATGCGCAGGCTGGCAAAGTCATGTTAGGCGATTTTGGACTTGCCCGAGTAGGCGGACACTCCCGCCTCACGCGTTCCGGTACGATCGTCGGTACCCCGGCCTTCATCGCTCCAGAAACGATCGAATCTGAGAGCAGTGCTGATCATCGCGCCGATCTATTCAGTCTGGGTGCCGTTCTATATGCGATGTGCAGTGGTGATTCGCCATTCCAAACGGATTCGCTGCTCGGGACACTTCATCGCGTTTCCTCGGTGGATCCAGCTAAACTCTCCGATCAGGCGCCGCATGTTCCCCTTTGGCTATCCGACGTCGTCATGCGACTGTTGGCGAAAAATCCCAATGATCGGTTCCAATCAGCCGTCGACGTCTGCGAAGCACTCAGACGTGGTCCAACTGAGAACGCATCGTCAGAACGGACAGCGGCGGTCAATGAAACGAAACCCCTGAAGACGTTTCCCGGCACCTCGTCTAAATCAGGAAGCGCTTCCAGTGTCCGTGTTCGCGCTAAGCGGAAGACGGTCAATCCAATAGCAAAGTACCTTGGAATCGCTGCATCCATTCTGCTTCCCTTGGGGCTAGCCGTTTTCTTGCTAAGCAATGATGGCGGGAGGCAGCAGGCTGGCAACGAAAAACCATCCCAAGCGAGCGGGGACGCGGGACCGAACAAACCAATCGGCAGGATCGCATCATCAGAAATTGCGATGAAAACAGACGGCAATGTCGAAGAAAATGTGTTCATAGTGATTGATGAAGGCCAAGAACTGATTGGAGCCTTTGATACGCTCGCTGACGCGGTTGATCACCTACCGTCGCGGGCGACGATTCAGATTCGTTCGAACGAGGCAATCGACATCGAACCGTGTTCGATCGACGGGCATGGGGTCACTATGATGGCGGCTCCGGGATTCACACCCTCGCTGCATTTTGAGCCGGACCTGGAAGAAGAATACGAGTCGATGATAGCTACGGAAGGAAGCCTGAAGCTGGTTGGCCTGGAACTCCGGCTTCCTGCGCACGTTGATGAAGAGACATTTTCATTGATTGACGTATGCGATCAAGGATCTCTGCAGCTAACGGATTGCCGGCTGGTGGTTGAAGACATGGGGTACTGCCTGAGCGGTGATTCGGAATCGACAATCGATGTTGTCCGTTGTCACCTGCACGCTCCGCGCTCCGCGGCAGCAGGTTTGTTCAACAATGATGGCGGATCAACGAGTTTGCAAGAATCATGGGTCACCGGCAAAGTAGGATTTCATCTGGTTGGCAACTTGGCACACAGATTAACACTCCGCAACAGTCGAGTCATTTGCAACTTGGCATTTCAAATCGAAGCGGACGAATTGGAAGAAGAGGAGGTCACGCACGTCTCCTACATCGACGGTTCCGTGCTGTTCGTAACCGAGGCGCTGGCTGCTGAAGATGGAGAGCAACTGGACCTTCAATCACTTCGTGAAGCTATCAAGTTTGTCGGTCGCCAAAACACGTTCGCGGGAATCTTGTTCCCAGATGATGAGCCCGAACAATGGCGACAGTGGCGAGAGTATTTGCTCGAGCACGATTCTCTTTATGTCCAGAATCCACTTGGTATCGATGCAAAGACCATCTCAGAGACAATACATGGCGCGGCGTTTCCTGGTTTTGCGTTTGATGCAGAGTCGAACTCGGCGCGACCGATCCAACTTGTCGACTAAACTCGTGTATAGATTTCCTTTACTGGTGGCTAAAAACATGAGATCGATCCTATCTTCATTCCTCGCTGCTTTGCTACTCGTCGGCGTAGCCTCACCTCCTCTACTCACCGCACAGCAGCCGCTCACGCTCGACGACGTGGAAGAAGGCTTGCCGGCTATCACTGCCGACGAACCTATCGCGACCAAGTATTCCGCGGAAAGAGCGGCGCGGTACCTGGATCGTGCCGCGTTGAATTGGCAGAAGACCAAGGGTTGTGCCACCTGCCATACCAATCTGTTCTATCTGGCCGCGCGGCCCGCACTGAGAACCATCCTGCCGGACTCGGGCGAAGTTCGCAGCTTTTATGAAGACTATCGCAAGGTGCGTTGGGAGAAGAAGGGGCCCACCGAATCCCAAGGCTTCTGGCCAATTGTTGTTGGTGCTGGTCTGACCATCAATGATGCGCAGGCAACCGGCAAACTGAGCCAAGTCGCGCGGGAGGTGCTCGACATCATGTGGACCGTCCAACGAGACGACGGTGGCTGGAATTGGCCCGACTGCGATTACGCGCCGATGGAAATCGACGATCACTATGGCGTCACCATCGCCGCGTTGGCCGTCGGCATCGCCCCGGACGGCTACTCCAATACGCCACAGGCTCGCGCGGGCCTCGAAAAGATTCGCAAGTACTTCAAGCACAATCCTCCCAAATCGCTGCACCATCGCGCCATGCTGGCTTGGTGTTCGGTTCGAGTCGACGGCATCGCCACCAAATCGGAGCGCAGGGAAACACTGGCTGAACTGCTTGCCCTTCAGCTTGAGGACGGCGGTTGGTCGACATCGAGCCTGCTCACCGATTGGAAGGGACTCACCCGCAGCGACGACCGACCGCTCGAAACCAAGACGAGTGACGGCTATGGTACCGGTGTGGTGATGGTCATCGCTCGGGAACTCGGCCTTCCTGCGAACGACGCACGACTGCAGCGCGGCGTCGACTGGCTGCGTGCCAATCAACGTGAGAGCGGCAAGTGGTTCACCCAGTCTCCCGTGAACGACTGTGGCCACCTGATCTCCAATGCAGGCAGCGCCTACGCCGTCCTGGCCCTGCAGGTCTGCGGCGAGTTGCCTGGCGGGGCTCTGGGACAAACACGACCACCACGCCAGTAGAATCGCATGCACTGCGGCTTGAATTCGCCCTGCACCCTCCACCCAGAAAAGTTTCCCTCCGATGAATTCACGATCACACTTCAATCGCCGTCGATTTCTTGGCACAGCCGCCGCGGTAACGGTCGGCGGCTCACCGAAGCCGGGCAGTTCGAGGCTTCATGCGGCAGAAGCAATCCGCGAAACGGAACACTTTTGGTGTCGCCTCGCACCGGCCGGGCCCTACATCGACTCGCAGCGAGACAACAAGGCTTTCGGATTTGGTGACGGTCAGGTTTTTCTGTCCGAGGACAATGGGCAATCGTGGACTCGCAGCGTCGAGTTTCCTGATGCGGAGAACATCACTTTCAGTTGTCTGCTGAAAAACGGGAACGTCCTCTTCGCTACCCGCCAAAAATTATTCATGAGCACCGACGACCTGAAGACGATTCGGCAAGTCATTGTCAAGAACCGTGAAGGCAACGATTACTTGCCACACACGCCACGAAATCCGGACCAGCCCGGTTGGTACTTTCATCCGCTCGACGGCATTCATACTTGGGACATCGACGGCTGGGAGATGCTGGTCTGGGGAAACTACTGCAACGTGCTCGGCGGGCCGGCGCCGGTGAATATTTACTACTCGACTGACGGCGGCGAGACGGTCAAGATCGCTTACTCTTTCGGCCGGAATCCTCGTTTTCAGGAGAAAGGCACTAAGGCCGGGGCTATGCTGGGCGATCCCGATAACTCCGTTATCTGTCGGCATGTCCATGCGGTGACCTACAACCCGGCCGAGCGAGCTTTTTACGCCTGTACCGGAGACATCAATCGCGGACACGGGAATGAATGCCACTGGCTGCGCGGCGTGTATGACGTGCAGAGCGACACCTGGGGCTGGCGGGTGTTGGTGTCGGTGAATGCGAACTCACGCTACAAGTCCGGCGGCATCAACTTCGTGGACGGACAGCTGTACTGGGCTGCCGACGCGAACGGTCCCAAGCAGCCTGAAGAGAAATACGATCGAGGCATTTTCCGTTGCGCTCCAGCGGATCTCGCCGACCCGACTAAGCACACGCTCCTGTTTGATCCAGAATTCGAACTGGCCAATATGATCATCGAAGACCGTGTCATCTTGGCAGGACATTGCGCCCCCGCGTCCACCTACGCCACGGGCATTACCGTTTCCCCTGACCTGGGCAAGACTTGGGCCCAGTACGATCTGGCCGAGTATGGCGCGCGGTCTCCCGTTCGCTTCCACCCGAAAAACAGCGATGGCTGGTTCCGGGTGGATCTGCGAAAAGGATGGATTGAGCGGGCCGAGGTCTTGTTCATTAAGCCGAAGCCGTGAAAAGACTCTGGCGTCTGTGCAGGCCCTTGCATTTCATCGCCACTGGTTCGATTCCGATTTTGTGCCTGTTGGCCTTTGTACTCGTAGGAACCAGGCTGTTTCGTAAAACAGCATGTGCTGTCTTTTTCCTCTCAGATCGTTGGCTCGGAGGATTTGCCACCCATTTCAATCTTTACGACTCAATCTCTACTACAGAACGGCAGCTCACTCCATGTTAGAGGACGAGAATCACCGAATGATTGACCAGCCGTGCTGATCCCTTCTTGGGAGCACGCAGGCAACACCCAATAGTTCAGCCTATGCTGTTCTACGGTCCGGAAAGTGTTGCCCATTTGGCGGAAGCCTTTGGCGCGGACTTGGTCGTCACCCGATTGGACAATAGCAAGATTTTAAGTCGATACGGCCCAGCATGGGATGCCCTGGAAGCAGATGCTCGTTTCCAGCTGTTCGAATCGAGTTCGCCTGCCCTGAGAGTCTTTAGGTATTCGCGATCACCTGCATTGGCGTCAACTGAATGGTGAGAATGCACGATTCAGAAGGACTCTCATTTGGCATCTCAGAGGTATCCAACGAGGAATTCTGCAACTCACGTAACCACGGCGCCAAAATCTCGGTAAACTTGGGTCACACCAATCGACTCCCGAATCACCCTAGTTCCGTCCTATGAAAATCCACCCCCAAGAACCGGATCGATTGCAGCTGGCCAGCTTGCCGACGCCGATCGTTCAGGCCCAGCGCTTGGCTGACCACTGGAACATCGACCGGCTGGTTTTCAAGCGAGATGACCTCACTGGTCTGGAGTGCAGCGGAAACAAGATTCGCAAACTGGAATACGTTGTCGCTGCGGCTCTGGAGTCCGGTGCGGATACGCTGGTGACGATCGGTGGTGTGCAGTCCAATCACTGTCGGGCGACCGCGGCAGTGGCTGCCCGACTAGGATTGCATTGCCGGTTGTTGCTGCGGATCGATGCAGCCGAGCCCTCTACTCCCGTCGGCAACCTGCTGCTAGACGAACTGCTGGGAGCCGACATCAGCTACCATTCAGGCGAGGAGTTCAGCTCCGGTCGTCAACACCTGATCCAAGGTGTGATGGGAGTCCTGCGGGCCGCTGGCAAGCAACCCTATTTCATTGACATGGGTGCTTCGATTCCTCTGGGCAGTTGGGGCTATATCCGCTGCTTTCGAGAACTGGCCGATCAGCTGGGAGCGGACAGCCCTGTCGACCTGTACTGTGCCACTGGCTCCAGCGGTACACAGGCCGGATTGATGCTAGGCAAGGCTCTGTTCGGATGCGACAACTGGACAGTAACCGGCGTTCCAGTGTGTGACGATGTCGAGTATTTTCAACGCGAAATCCGACGGCTGGAACGGGCAACTGTCTCGGAGTTTGGTCTCGACGTCGGCGAGGAGTTGACTCCCATCAACTTGCTCGACGGGTTCAAGGGGCCCGGGTACGGCGTTCCCTACGCCGAGGCCATAGCGGCGCTCCGCTCTTGTGCCCGCTATGCGGGATTGCTGCTCGATCCGGTGTATACGTCCAAGGCCATGGCTGGCATGCTAGCTAACATTCGTGCGGGCCGGGCTCGTCGCGAGTCCGTTCCGGTATTCGTTCATACGGGAGGAGCTTTTGGGTTGATGGCGTGTTCCGAATTGTTTGACACCACAGCCACCGGCAAATAGGGAACGGGGACTTGGCACACGAGTACGGTGCATGGTCGCTGTTGCCGCCGCTACTGGCGATTGTGCTGGCGATCGGCACCAAACAGGTGTTCGTTTCGCTGGCCTCCGGAATCTGGATCGGGCACGTGTTGATTGAGCGATCCGCAATAACCGGTACCATGGCCGCGTTGCAAGCGGCCGTGAGCGTCTTCGGCGATGCGGACAACACTCAAGTGATTCTGTTCAGCTTGCTGATCGGTTCATTGATTGCACTGCTGCAGCGCAGCGGAGGGGTACAGGGTTTTGTCAACGCGGCGCAAAGGCGCGGATTGCTCGCCAGTAGAAAACGTGCCGGATTGCTGACGATGGCCGTAGGGGCCTGCATCTTCGTCGAATCCAACATGTCGAGCCTGGTCACCGGTACCGTCGGACGGCCGATCTTTGATCGTCTGAAAATGTCACGGGAAAAGCTGGCATACGTGTGCGATTCCTGCTCCGCGCCGGTTTGCATCCTCATCCCGCTCAACGGCTGGGGCGCCTATATTCTGGCACAACTGACGACGCTAGGTGTCGAGGACCCGGTTCCGCTGCTGGTTGCTTCTCTGCCTCTGAACTTCTACGCCCTCTTTACGCTGGCGCTGCTACTGGTTTCTCTGGCCAGAGACATCGATTTCGGACCCATGCAGACGGCGCAACAACGTGTTCTGGAAACCAGCCAGATTCACCGCCCGGGCGCAACGCCCCTCGTGGCGGATGAGGTCATCGAGCTGGATGCAGACTTGCAAACACCGAAGAGAACGATCAATTTCGTACTGCCTGTAGTCGTCATGATTGCGTTATTGCCGGCTGGCTTAGCATATACCGGCATGACCAGTCTGCCGGCTGACCGAGAACTGTCTCTGTGGAATGTTTTGCGATCGTGTTCCGGATCCACATCAGTTTACTGGGCCGTGTTTGCCGCCGTGTTGTTTGCTTGGTTGCTCTATCGTTGTCAGGGAATCATGAAGTTGCCGGAACTGGTAAATGTTTCCCTGAAGGGAGCTGCCGGCATGCTACCACTGGCTTTGTTGATGATGCTGGCCTTTGCGATTGGCAAGTTATGCGGTGAAGACGGCATATCGACCGGTTCGTATTTGGCATCTGTGGTCGGCGAAGATGTTCCCCAATCCGTCGTGGTACCGCTGCTGTTCCTGCTCGCCAGTGGGATTGCCTTTTCAACGGGGACCAGTTGGGGCACTTTTGCCATCATGCTGGCGATTGCCATGCCGCTGAGTGTTCAGCTGGAACTGAACCAGCCACTGGTCGTGGCCGCCGTACTGGGCGGCGGAGTTTTTGGCGATCACTGTTCACCGATTTCCGATACAACGGTCGTCTCGTCGATGGCGGCCGCAACCGATCACATCGACCATGTGCGTACTCAATTGCCTTACGCGTCGTGTGCCGGTGTGGCCACGTTGATCCTTTATCTGCTGGCCGGCTTAATCTTATAGATTTTTTGAGTTGACTGGCGGCAGGACCACGGTGGATCCAACCGCCACCGGAGATTTGGCGTTTACGAGAACTTCCATCGCATACGCCCTCGTCACCTAGATTCAAAACAGGGCGGTAATCGGATCGCCTTCGTCGAGCAAGTTGTAGGGCCTGCCCTGCGAGTCCTGCGCCGCCAGGTCATGGATGCCGGCGGCGAAGTAAACCGTCTTCGCTATATCGGCCGGCGTGAGCGGATGCTCAGCGGGATACTCGCCCAATCGATCACTCGAACCGTACGTCTGACCACCTTGAATTCCTCCGCCGGCCATCAGCACGCTCAGACAGTGAGTCCAGTGGTCGCGTCCGGCGCCCCCTGCACCGCCGGATCGTGGGTCACCAATCTTAGGCTTACGCCCCATTTCACTAGTCACCAGCAACAGCGTTTGCTCCAACAAACCGCGTTGATCCAAATCCTCCACCAAAGCCGAAAACGCCTGGTCGAAGCTCGGTAGCAAGTGATCTTTTAGACATTGAAAGTTGTTGCCATGCGTGTCCCAGCCGCCGGCGCTCTTGCACTGATTCTTGATCGCCTCATTCTCTTTCCAGAACACGGTCACAAAGGGAATCTCCGCTTCTACCAAACGGCGAGCCAACAGCAGGCTCGTCGCGTTGACCGATTTGCCGTATCGATCGCGTATGGATTCGGGTTCCCGACTAACATCAAATACGTTGGTCGCTGCTGACGATAACAACAGATCGAGCGTCCGCCGTTGATGTTGCTTCCACGTTCGCTGCACCGCGTAGTTTTCGAACCCGCGTCGGGCCCCATCCAGCTTTTCCAGTAGCTGCTGTCGCGTGCGTAGCTGCTCTGCCGTCACATCACCGGCCAAGACCAGGGAAGGCGCTTGAAATTTTAGCGGATCATCCCATGATCCGTGGACGTAAAGCGGATCGAACTCGACACCCAGTCGTGCTGCAAACTGCCCCGGTCGTGTGTACGGTGCTTTGCTCGGCTTGTGAGGCAAGGTAATCGCGTTGGGTAGACTCAAACGCAAGGGGCGACGCTGGGATACGACCGAGCCCATGAACGGCCAGTCGTCAGCGGTCGGGCGACGGTCGTTCCCCAGCGACTGAAATGTGGAATCGGGCTGGTGGCCCGTCAGGTTGTAATAGTAGCCCGCATGATGATCGTTGGTGCTGACCGTTCCACCAACAGAATTGATCACCGCCAAGTGATGAGCCTGTTTTGACAACAGGGGGAGATGCTCGCACAAACGAATGCCGGAAGCCGAAGTCGGTACCGCCGAAAACGGACCGCGATACTCGGCCGGAGCCTCCGGTTTGAGATCCCAGGTATCCAGGTGCGACGCGCCCCCGCAGAGGAAGAACAGAATGACCGACTTGGCCTTGCCTCCGCCGGTGCCCCGCTCTCGAGTCGAGCCACCGCCTATCTCTTTATCGCTGGCTGATAGCCGCCTGGGCATTCCGAAATGCAATCCAGCGAACCCGCTTGCCGAAGCAACCAGAAACGCTCGGCGGTCGACCGATTTTCGTTTCCGTGGCGCCATTCGTTTCTCCCAACAAAAGCCTTTCGGTCAACACACACCAACATCCATCACCGTCCTGGCGAGCCGGCCGACGGCCGGTCTGATTCCGCTTCGTGCCGGGCCTCGCCACCATCCTACCATGTCGAACACACCGAGATAACAGTCTATTGAACAGCGCGGGTGATATGGATCGCTCTCTTATTCCTCTAACAACAAAGCTCTTTCTCAGATTCTCTGTAACGATTCGCGACCTTTTCCGCTAACCACCTCACGCCTAGTGCTTTGTCAACACTAAAGATTTGGGTAAAGGGGTCAGGAGTCAATTGCCGCCAGCGGCCCTTCGAGTGCTGTGCACAATTGACTCCTGCCCCCTTTACCCGACCCAAAGATTAAGCTTTGACAGACCACTCGTTACCAAATCAGACTTCAGAAGTCGACCTCGAGAGAACCGTTATGTCAAAGTCTGCTAGAAAGCTGAGCCGGGATGCGGGAGAAATCACCCGATCTTATGAAAATGCGATCAAGTGGGCCATCGTTTCGGCAGACACCCCGTATATACCCGGAACACTC
>JANQJJ010000400.1 GCA_028281725.1 Pirellulaceae bacterium
TGCCGCTGCCGCGCCTCGGCGACTTGACCGGCCGATAGGGTCATGGCGTGAAAGTCGAGCTGCGGAAACAACTCGCTACCAAATCTCGATACCGCTCCGATTCCGCATCCCAAGTCCGCGACTTGCCCACTGGCCAACTGGTCAAGCTGAAGGTGCTTGAAGATCAAGCGATTCATCTCCTCCAACATCGGTTTTCGCCGGAACGGATTCATCCAAGGCCTCCAGTAGCCGAAATGCAAATAGCCTTCGCGGCTCCATGCACCATAATCCACGACCGTATCGTCGTAGTAATCCGAAATCGGAGACGTCGAATTACCGCCGCTGTCAGCGGGCGTCTTGATCGTTTCTTCTTGGATCGACATGAATCGACTTGAGCCAGTTATCGCTGTGAGCTGCTATTCGAGTCGGGGCGAAAGGTAGCAGGGTATATAGGGAGTTAGTTATAAGGTGTAAGGTGAGAGGTATTAAGGTATAAGATGTCAGGGAGTAAGCGTCAGGTATTGGTCAGAAGAGTTCAGGAATTGGGACGTGAGGATGAGTGCGCGAGTATCGGCCTACGTGGCGACGAGTCGAGATGGGTTCATTGCCAGGATAGACGGCGGGATCGATTGGCTCAATGACGCCAGCGCCAGCGTGCCGGAAGGCGAGGACTGCGGCTATCAGGCGTTCATGGATACGGTCGATGTCCTGATCATGGGCCGGAAGACGTATGAACAGGTGCTGTCCTTTGGCGAGTGGCCCTATGGAGAGACTCCGGTGGTTGTGCTCAGTAGCAGCGCGGTCACTTTTCCGGATGAATTGCCCGGACCACTGTCCCATTCATCCGAAACGCCACACCAGCTCTACGATCGGCTTTCGGAAGCAGGAGCGAAACACATGTATGTGGACGGCGGAGTCACGATCCAGCGGTTCCTAGCCCAAGGATTGTTGGATGAAATCACGATTACGGTCATCCCCGTGGTCTTGGGGGAAGGCATACCCCTGTTCGGTCCTGTCGAGGCTGAGGTGCAGTTGAATCACGTCGATACGGTAGTCTTTGATTGTGGCTTTGTTCAAACACGTTATGCCATCGTAAAAGAGTTCGATTAGTCATATCGCATGGGGAGCGTTAAATGAAGACCCGAATGGTGTTGCTGCTGCTTGCGTCGATAGCTTGTTCTGCCGGCTCCGCGCGGGCGGAATCGATGTCAGAGTTCGATGTGGTAGTCTACGGCGCGACGCCCGGAGGCATTGCAGCGGCCATCCCGGTCGCACGGCGTCACCCCGCAGCGCGTATCGCCCTGGTGACTCCCTACCGGCGCATCGGCGGAATGATCACTAATGGCCTGACCCATCCCGATTTCCGAACCTTTGAAGCCAGAACCGGGTTGTTCCGTGAGTTCAACGAGCGGGTAGAGGAGTTCTATCGCGAGAAGTTCGGCCCGGATTCACCCCAAGTGCGAGACAGTCTCCAGGGAACGCATGCCGGGCCCGAGGTGAACCATACCGTACTGCGCGAGATGCTGGATAAGCTGCCTGGAATAGAAATTTTTACGGCACACCGTCTTGAATCTGTCGAAAGAGAGGGTGCGCGTATCGTTTCACTGACGCTACGCGGCCCCAGGAGCCTCGTGACGTTTTCGGCCGGTTACTTCGTCGACGCAACGTACGAGGGCGATTTGCTGGCCGCAGCGAAAGTGGCGTACCGCATTGGTCGTGAATCGCGTGATGAGTACGGCGAATCGTTGGCTCCGCCGACTGCCGACGACCAGCTTCAGGGATACAACTTTCGGCTGACCATGACCGACCGGCCGGACAACCAAGCGCCGGTCCCCAAGCCCACCGGCTATCGTCGCGAAGACTATCTCGAGCTCCTGCCGCTGCTGCAGGACGGCTCAGTCAAACGTATCTTTGGCGACCCGTTCATGAATTTACCTGGCGGCATCTACAAACGGCAGACGCCGAAGTTGCCCAGCGGGAAGCGAGACATCAATGACGTTTCGCATAGCATCGTGCGGCTTTCGATGCCGGGCGTGAACCGGCAGTGGCCTGACGGCGACGTCGCAACGCGGCAGCAAATCTTTGACCGGCACATGCGGCACAATGTCGGCATGCTGTACTTCCTGCAGAACGACGAGGCCGTTTCTGAGAGGTTTCGGCAAGAAGCCCGCTTGTGGGGGCTCTGCCGAGACGAGTTCACCGACAACCAGCATCTTCCCGAGCAGCTTTACGTTCGCGAGGGACGGCGGATGGTCGGGCGTTACGTGTTCACCCAACGTGATACGCAGCGCGCTCCCGGAACGGGCCATGCTCGAGCCATCTTCCACGCCGACGCGATTGCCATGGGCGATTACGGTCCCAACTGCCACGGCACACACCATGAAGGCCCGCTGTTTGGAGGGAGGCATACCGGTGAATTTTATCAGAAGGCGGCACCGTATCAGATTCCATACGGGGCGCTGTTGCCTCGCGATGTCGATAATCTGGCCGTTCCCGTCGCCTGCTCCGCATCCCACGTCGGATTCTGTGCGCTGCGCCTGGAGCCGATCTGGATGTCGCTTGGACAGGCTTCCGGCGAAGCCATCGCCCTGGCACTGAAATCAACGGCAGCGCTGGGCCACGTATCGCCGCAGGACATTCGTGATCGACTGCACGAAACCGACGTTGCCACCATCTACGTGTCGGACGTACCCGAGGGGACATCCGATTTTGCAGCCGTGCAGTGGTGGGGATCTGCCGGCGGCCTGATCGCTCTGGATCGATCCGACAACGAACCACCTGCCGAGTATGGAACACGAGGCAAACATCGCTTGGGACAGTACTACCACGCGTTTCCGGAACATGCCATTGGATTGGACGAGCCGCTAACCGAGCCGGTCCGCTCAGCGTGGATCCGGCTGGCGAAGCAGGTCGCGCCCAACGCGCCGGATCTGGACCAGACGACAACGCGCGGTGAGTTTGTTCGCCGGGCCTGGAGCTCCCGTTAACTCCAATTCCCAAGCCACCACCCCCTTGGAACCGACGGGAATGATCCGCGCTAGGCGGCCGGCAACTGGAGTAACTCTCTCAGGAAGGGTTCCATGGCACGGGCCTGACGATAGAAGCCGAGATCCGAGGGATGCGATCCATCCGTTGTATCGTCGCGGTCTCGGCCGAGTAGCTTGCCGCCGGGAAGATAAGCTAAATCGGTTGTTCCCTCTTTGAGCAATAAATCGTAAGCCTGCCGCAAAGCGGCGCGACTGCCGGCGTGCCGCTCTTGCCGGCTGGGGAGGAATGCCGCGTTGGCGTAGGTCCGGTCCTCGACCAGCAGGATGGGCGTTTTGGGGTGTGCCACTCGTAGCTGCTTGACTAGCGGCAAGGCACGCTCGGCGACTTCCGCTTCGACCATGTTAGGCAGGCAATCAATCACAAACGCTGCCGCGTCGAGCTCACACAACAAGGCTCCGACCTCAGGTTCCATTTTCCCGTTACCGGAAAAACCAAGATTGATCACGGGCAGCCCCAGTCGCCGACCGAGGATTGCCGGATGAGGCATGCCGGGGCGCGACGCGCACGCGCCATGAGTAATGGAAGTGCCGTAGAATACGATTGGCTTTTCTTTTCGCGGCTTGATCGGCTCGAACATCGCTTGCCGGGGAACGCCAATTTTCAGATACTCTGTGCCGTTATATAACGGCAGATAGGCTGCGTAGTTGCGAGCCCCGCGACGTAGCCCAGAAATCAACTCGCCCCGCGTTGTCTGTGCTGCGGGCCGCGTCACCGCCAACCAGCGCCACTGGCCTCGTTCGTCTTCGGCGTACAAGTCGACACCGCTGACCCCCGTTGCCGGCATGTGGGACATCGCAAGTCGAGCCGAAGTTACCTGGTAGTCAATCGATATCTGCGTGGCATCGGTTCGGAAGCGAGCCAACATCCCTGCCGAGTGGCGGCTCAGGCTCCAGACTGCCGATCGAACGCTCTGCTCCGCCTTCGCTGGCAAGCGATCGTAAAACTTAGTCGTGTCGTCCCAGCCCTTACCTTCGACACCCCACTCGGACACGTCGTGCCAGAGAAGCGCCCGGCCCGGGCTCTCTTGGGCACGAGCTTGAGCTGCCAGCATGGCCCCTGCAGCTGTCGCTTGAACAAAGGTTCGACGATTCAAACGGCGCATTGGAAGGCTCCCCCAAAACTATCAGACGAACAAGAAAACCAATTGGACAGCGCCATGTTCAAATGATGCGGGCACACTCCGCCGTGCCCGCACCTTTGAAAGGGATCTGTCCGGCTACTATCATAACCGACATGCAAGGCCTTTTAGCAGCCTGCCAGAAAAGGTGTCTGACCCTTTGGAGACGGTTGTAGAGGGTCAGACACCTTTTCTCGCAGGCTGTTAGGCCGCTGGGCTTCGGAAGGGTTTGAGGCGTTGCGGACCATGTTCATGTCGTCCGTGGTGAACTAAAATGCCGCTTCTGATTCATCGGCAGGCTAACCCGACAGGATAGATTTGATGTCTGAGCAAATTTGGTGGCGACGCGCGTTATCCAGGCTGGCGCCAGTGGCGGCAGGCTGTCTGTTGGCCGCCGGCTGCGAGTCATCAACTCAGCAGCAGGCGATCGACCGCCAGGCAGCGCCGCCCGCAACCGACGCAATCGTCAACCAAGACACGACCTCTCTGGAGCAGGCCGGTGCCAAGCTGACGCGGGATTCTCAGAATCGGGTGACAGCCATCGATCTGCGAGACATCGAAGTCGCAGACTCCCTGGCAGCTGAGATGGCGGCGCTCACTTCGGTCACACGCCTGACGATGAACCGGTCGACGATGACTACCTCTGGATGGGAGCAGCTCGGTCAGCTCTCCCGACTGCAGCAGCTGGATCTTCGCGGCTGTCCGGTCAGCAACGAGCAACTAACGGCGGCGGTTTCCGGCATGCCGCGGCTGAGGGCGCTACGGCTCAGTGGAGACAATGACGTGACGACGATCGACGACGATGGCTTGGCGGTACTCGCCGGTTGCCCTGAACTGAAAGCACTGGCCATTGACCATCTGTGGATCAGTGAACAGGGACTGCAACATTTGGTCGGCAACAAGAAGCTGGCCGAACTCTATCTAGCGAGCACCCTGGTTGACGACGCGTCGATGCAGCTCATCGCCAGCATGAGCAGTCTGAGAAAACTGCGGTTGGCAAAAACTGCCGTAGGTGCGGCCGGTCTGGAAACGCTCACCGCGTTGCCTCTGGAAGAACTGGACATCAGTGAATGCAGCCAGATCTTCGACGACGCGATGGTCTCCGTTGGTAAACTGACATCACTGAAGCGGCTGAATTTGTGGCGCGACGCCATTACCGACGAAGGGGTGAATCATCTGGCAGCGCTGACCAATCTTCAGTGGCTGAACCTGGACAATACCCAGCTGTCGGACGACGGATTGGTGCATCTGCAGGGGATGACCAAGTTGACATTTTTGCATCTTGGGTCGACGAGTGTCTCTGATCGCGGCATGCCCCAGCTCACCGGCCTGACGGCGCTGAAGGATCTCAAGGTAACGCGAACCGCGGTGACCGAGGCGGGTGTCCAGACCGTGCAAGACGCCCTACCGGATGTAAGTATCCAGCTGAATTACATTGAGCAGTAACAAGATGAACGCGACAGGAATGAACGCAACAGGAACAAACAAGGTACCCTGCTTGTGACCGAGACACCCATTCCCGATTTTGCGTCCGGTGGTGGCCTGCTGCCGGCGATTGCTCAAGATGCCGAGAATGGCCAAGTGCTAATGTTGGCGTGGATGAACGAAGAAGCCTGGCGTGAGACGTTATCCTCGGGCCGGGCCGTCTACTTCAGCCGCAGTCGCAATCGTTTGTGGCGCAAGGGCGAGGAGAGTGGTCACGTGCAGACGGTGGTGGAAATCCGTGTGGATTGTGACGCGGATACCATCCTGTTGCGCGTGCATCAGCAGGGCGCGGCTTGCCACGAAGGCTACGCGACTTGCTTTTTCCGCAAGGTCGAAGATGCCGGCGGCCGGACTCAGATCGTCGAACCGCTGCTCAAGGATCCGGCGGAGATCTACGATCGGTAGAGCTTACCCCAGTCGGCTCCGTCGAGGGCACTTTGCTTTCGCCCGGCGCGGGAAGAAATCCTGGCTTGGTTTCAGACAAGATCTCGTAAATCGCCCTGCGATCGGCTACCGATAGACGCTCGTACCCACGGACAGGTTCGCTGGCCGTAAGTATTTCCAGCACGCGCCTGGCGACGAACTGGGCGACAGTGGCGGGCAACGCGTCAAATGCGTCGGAGTAGATGAGGTAACTGCAGGGATACTTGAGCAGCCGACGTTCCAGATCGAGTTGCCGGAGACTTCGTCCTCGAGAGTCGGGGAGCGCCTTCGTCTGATCGCAGTTTTCGAATTGCTCTGAGAAACGCGATGAGCCGACAACCGGGCTCGTGAACTCAGCTTCGTCCGCAAAGAGCAGGTAGCGGACAAGATCTTCGCCCGCTGCCTCGATGCGGCGAACCGTGGAGGGACTGACCGTATCGAGCGGACGATCCAGAGCTTTGTTGATGCCGCGATCATAGTGCTGCGCAATTCGAGTCTCCATACTGGCCCGAGCGATCAGATTGTGCATTTGCGTCTGATGCCCCAGCACTAACAACGCTACCAAATCGCTTTCCGGCGTCAGGTAGGGAGAGGTATCGAACAAGGCTCCCAGACGCTTCCGATTGGCGCCCGCTTCCCTATCCACCGATTCTGGCTCAGCGCGATCTCGTGCAATCGCATTTCCCAGGTGGCGCATATCGCCGTGATGCCCCGAGACATACCAACCACCAAACCGCTTCTCAAACGGACTGGTATGGTCGCTCACATAGGTTCGTGAGCCCGCTCTTGGTCGACCGTTATTGTCGGAGTAGATACTACGCACCAAATAGCCGGGCACCCCTTTGGTTCGACTGGTTGCGTGACAGGTAAGACACTGTCCACGATCACGGATGATGCGAGCCGGAGCGCTGGGATCCTGATCGAGCGTATAAAACACAGCCCCCAACTGGGGATCGGTCGCAGCAATCTCGAGCAGGTCGCCGCGCTGGCACCAGCCGACGTACACGTCATCGTTGAAGTACAGCGCCCGTGGCGTTCTGGGACTGATCTTGTGCAACTGCAGGGAAGTTTTGGAAAAGACCAACAACTGCGACTGCTCGCTGATTTGCAACTGCTCGAGCAGGCTTGGTAGCCAGCCCTGCTGGTCGGAGTATTCCAAGCGGACTTGGCCATCATCGATCGCGCGAGCTAGCTGGGCGACGCGGTCGGATGGCTGGGCGCGACCGTATTCGATGGGCGCTCGCTCGTAGGTCAATTGAGCGAGGGTCGATGGTGTGCTCCAAATTAGGCACACTAGCACGGCAGAGGAGTTTTTCAGGCAGGCTTTTAAGGACACGATGGCCTCCGCGGGTCAGAATCTGCGGAAAAGTGGGCAGGCACCCAAAGCCAGAATGGCCCCTCGGGTACTTCGCATTTTGGGCGTCTGCCCCCTCTTTTCCGCATGCTCTCATCTTGCCCCCAACTAAACTGGATGTCAAGGTCCAGTTTAGGGTTTGAGCACGATCTTGCCGGCTAAGATGCTCTTCTTGGCAACGGTGTGTTCCTCTTGCAACCGATGGGCCTGGGCGGCTTCGCTCAGTGGCAAAACGCGATCGATTAGGGCTCGGATCTTCCCGCTTCCGAACCAATGGTTGATGTCCGACGCGCAAACCCGTTGTTCTTCTGCAGACGCTTTGAACATCACAAAGCCATGCAGGGAGCAGTCTTTTACATAGAACGGTCCCACCGGGAACTCGGGCCGGGCATCCCGTCCAGCCATGACAATCATGCGTCCGCGTTCGGCGAGTAGGGAGACCGCAAAGTCGAAATCCGGTTCGCGCAACGTTTCCCAAACGACGTTCACTCCGTCCGGCGCGATGGCCAGAACTTTTTCTTGCAGGTCCCCTTGGGTGTAGTCGAGCACATGGTCGGCTCCTAGCGATCGGCAGAGTTCTGCCTTCTGCGCTCCACCGGCCGTCGCGATCACGGTCGCTCCGAGCGCCTTGGAGATCTGCAGCACCATCGAGCCGACGCCGCCGGCTCCACCGCGGACGAAAACGGTGTCACTCGCTTTGAGCCGAGCCTCACGAAGTAGGCCCAGATGGGCTGTGATGGCCACCAGGGCAGAGGCGGCCACCTCCTCGTCACTGACGCCGTCAGGTGTTGGGTAGAGCCACTGAGCGTCGACCGCGCACAGTTCGGAAAACGTCCCTTGCCGTCCCAACAACCCTTGATTGCTGCCCCAAACTCGATCTCCTACGCTGAGACCTTGCACACCCGGACCGACCGACTCCACCGTACCGGCCAGATCGCAACCAAGCACATAGGGCTTCGGCAGTTCCCAGTAGTTGGCACCGGCCCGCAGGTACGTATCGATCGGGTTCACCGAAACAGCCCCCACCCGCACTAAGACCTGGCCCTCGCCGACTTGAGGATCAGGGAGGTCACCGTACTGAATCGATTCGGGCGGTCCTGGTTGTTCGATGAATGCTGCTTTCACGGCGTTTCTTCTTTCTTGATGCGGCGGTTTCCCACGCGGAGTTGGCTTGTTTGGTCGATTTCCCAACCAATTCTCAGGGGCGTGACCGAAGGTGTCCACACCCTCGCGAAACTTGATTTCAGTCCGACCGACCAATCAACGATTTCCAGAAAAAGGGTGGCCCAGAGCCTAACGTACCATGTCAAGCGTTTTAGTCGAATCGCCGGTAACCGCTTCGCAACTGCATTTTTCCTGGGGCGAGGAGTCGCATAGTTCGCCCATCACCGAGTATCCCGCGGCGACCCAATATCCGGCGAACCAGTATCCGGAAGCGACCGAGTCGGCCGTACTGCCGTCGGTGAGAGAGGATGTAGCCCAGCCGGTAGAGGGTTCGCGCGCTCATGTCGGTGAGAGCAGCCAGCAACTCCAGTCGGAGCGATGCAACCAGCCGGTGAGAATGGGGGCTCTGATGATCCAGCTACTCAAGGGCTACGGCATTACCGATGAAGAGATTGCCCAAGGACTGGCAGACTACGCTCGCAGGACTTGTAGCGTGGCCGCGTCATAAAACGCCCCCTGAGCGATACGCGCTCTAGCCGGAACCGGTCGGCATGCCGGCTGCTAACGCGGCGTATTCCGATTGGTTCTGCTCCCGGAGGCGGTGCGGATCGACGCAGATTCGGTAGGTTGAAGGCCACCCGCGATGGTGCTCATGGTGCGAGTTTGTCGATAGGCGATGCCGCGCTCGTACAGCCCGAGTCGCTCCGCCAATTCTGCTCGCTCTTCGGCGTCGGCGGCCATGGCAATTGCCCTCTGCTGAGTGCGCGCGGCGTCGGAGTGTTTACCCGAGGCAGCCAACGCGGCCGCCAAGGTGTCCAATGACCGGGCCGAGGTTTCGTTGCTGAACTCCAATGCCTTCTTCGCGGCGGAAAGGGCCAGTTTGGTATTGCGATACTTTTCCTCCGGGCAGGTTGACATCAGCCAAGCTGCGTTCTGATAGGCGCGAGCATATTGATTGTTGATCGCGATGGCAGCCCGATATGCCGTAGCCGCGTCTTCCCATCGTCCCAGAAACTGGTAGGCGTCGGCCAAGTCCGTTTGGTAGACGGCACTGTCGCTTCCTAGCGCGCAGGCCTTCTCGTAGTCCGCCACCGCGCCGACGTAAGACTGCAACATAAACTTGGAATGTCCGCGACTGTTGAAATACTGCGGATCTTGGCTATCCAGTTCGATGGCCCGGCCGTAGTCGTCCACTGCCTGCCGATACTGTTCGAGTTCGAAGTGCAATTCGCCGCGATTGAAGTAGGCATTTGCATAGTCCGGCTTCAGCTCAATCGCCTGCGTAAACATGTCGATAGCGTCAGCATAGTTGCCCTCCATAGACAGCGAGATCGCAAAGTTGTGATGGGTTCGCCAGTTGGTGGGGCCGTACTTGATGGCCGTTTCAAAATCGTCCGCAGCCTTGCGATCGAGTTGGTTGGCCTCTTCAAATTGCCCCTGCTCGACGAGCTTGGCCGCCCGGTCATTGCGTAACTCACCACGTCGATTCAACGCCCAAGCCAGCAAACTGGCGGCATACTCCCGATCGACCTGACTACGCGATTCGTCAGGCACAACCTCAGCACAGGACCGCGCGATGGCGGTGGCTGCCGCCTCCGTCGTCGCTGCCTTGGTCTTGGCGTAGATATCGAGCAAATCACCCGACACCGCCGAACCATGTCTCTGCGTAGCTTGCACGGTAGCCGGGCGGGTCGAACGCGAACGGGCTCGCCACGCACTGTCTTGAGCGGCGGCCACGTCGATCAGAAGCAGAGCCGTCAAAACGGCAGCGGTCAGCTTACGAAGTTGCACCAGAGTCTTCCCCAGAACGTTTCCGAAGTCGCCAGGGCGAGTATCACCCCCGCGAGCAAAAACTATCCAGGTGGTATAGCGGGTCGGTGGCTGTTAAGAAAAGAGAGATTTTTTCTATTTCAGCCGAGCGGCTCAGTACGCTTGCCAGTGACTTGGCCCATCGATGGTGGTGCCCTGGTGCAATCCCCCCCGGCTCTCGCCTCCTACCGATGTTTAGGCGGAACAGGTGTTCAGAACTCAACAGGACCCACCTCAGACCGCTGAAGTGTTACGGGGTTGGGTGCCATCACTATTTGGGTTTTGCTAGCTCAAAGCAACTCGAGCTGCCTGGGCTTGGCCGGTAGTCGGGGCAACTCGGGTTGTGGAGGTGGAAGAAGCGGGGCTAGTCGGTTCCAAAATCGCCGTGCCAGCTCGGGCGCCAACGCATCGTTAGGAGCATGAGCGAAGATGTAAGGCTGGAGGCCCTGAGCGATCCAATCCGCGACGATCTGCACCCATTGTTCGGTGAATCGATCGACCAAATCCAGCTGGTTGCGCCCGACCAAACGCAGCATGGGGCGCCGGCCCGTGACGGTCTGCCGAACGGGCGTCTTCGGCTTGCGTTTCTGGGAAGCGTTTTCGATCTGGTCGTCGGGCGGCAGCTGAAAGAGCGCGCGCGAATCGAAGAGGACCTTGTCCATTTGGCGCTGCCGCAGCATCTCGTTGATCCGCTGCTCGTTCGGCCCTGAATCAAACCATCCTGGGTGTCGCACTTCGACGGCCCAAGACATTTCAGGCGGTAATTCGTCGAGATAAGCTTCGAGCACGGCGGCACGGTCGGGCCCGAATTCAGGCCCCAATTGCAGAAACGTCGGCCCGAGTCGCTCCGCTTGACGAAGGACGTTGAGCGCGTCGAGAAAAAGCCGCGTGGCCGCCTGGGCGCCGACGAGCGCATGCTCATGAGAGACTTCACGCGGAAACTTCATGCAAAACTGGAAACCTGCAGCCGCTTCACCTGCCCAGCGCCGAGCGGTATCTACCGTCGGAATAGCATAGAAACTGCTATTCCCTTCCACAGCGTTGAACATCCGCGTGTACCAGCTGAGCCAGCTGCGTTTAGGCGTCCCGGCTGGATACATGACGCCTCCCCACTGCGCGCAGCTCCAGACGGGGCAACCCAGGTGAATCGGTAGGCGAGGTGTTTCCGGTGGCATCACGATTTTGGCAAGAGACCGTCGATTGAAAGGCCCCACGTGGGACGCCTGAGTTTCGATAAGCCCAAAGGCCATTCCGCCGCGAGCCAGTTGCCCGTTGGCCCCTGGGCTCAAAAAACCATCAGCACCGCGTGGCCTGGGGACGCTGTGCTACGAAAGGATGCGATGCGTTGGAACGGGACGCCCCGGCCGGAAGCTTTGCATCGTGTCGATCGTTGCCGAAGCGCCAAACCGCGAACAGATAGTGGTAATCTGCTCCCGCACCAACTCTTCGAGTCTTTCCGGGGCAGTGGCCACACGGGCGTTGACCACCACGTCCGCACGCTCGGCGGAATACCCTGACGGCAACGATAACTCTGGAAGCGTGAAGCTACTGACCGCGTTCGCCACGGCATAGTTACCGTCGGCCATGCCAATAGCCTTCAGGTGAGCCACCTCGGCACTCTCGCCTGTCAACCGACTCTGGAGGCCACTGACTAGCTCCATCAGCAAAGAGTCTATCTCAATCGGCTGCCCGGCCTTTATGCGGCACTGACTGTTCAGCCAACCCAACTCCGCTTCGCCCTCAGCATAGAGGTCGTAGTCCATTTCCATGACGCGCGTACCGAACTGTCCCTGCTGTTGCAAGAACTCGATATACGTATCAAATCCCTCACCCGTTTTGGCAGACATGCACAAGACGGTCCGTCCCGGATACTCGCGTTCGATAAGATCGGCTAGTTCCTGCACCAAGACTGCCGGTAATTCGTCGATACGATTGATGATGACGAAATCCGCCTCTTCGATCTGTTTGCGAAAAATGTACTCCGCCTTGGGAGAAAAACCGCCACGTCCGTCCCCCGACAAAATGCGAAGACCGTGACTTGGTTTCAAGATCACACCATAGGGCGCCACATCCAGCGGCGATTCGTAGATGCTAACCAACGGTCGAATGACGGTCGCTACCAAATCGGTACAACTACCAACGGGTTCGGCAATAATGACGTCCGGCAACTGGTGGCTTGACAGCTGCTCCACCGTGCGAGTGAGTTCATGGAAGTTACAACAAAAGCACGCACCTGCCACTTCTCCGACTTCAAAGCCTTGATTTCGTAGCGAATGCGTATCAACTAAATCGGTGGTCTGATCATTAGTAACAATGCCGACCTTGCGGCCCTGATCTGTGTAGTACCTGGCCAGTCTACCCACGCTAGTCGACTTACCGGCACCCAGAAAACCGCCGATCAATATAAAACGAGGCATGATGGAACCAATCAAAAATGTAGGTGATGAGACATGTCAAGGGGCAGGACGTATTCCAACGCATATCTTACGAGAAACCAACCTGCTTTTCATCCTTGTTTTTAAAGTATGGCATTCTGGCAAGTGAACTTGGCGGCGCAAGCGGCCGCACCATCCCCTTCGATAATTGCATGTTCAGCTGGCAGCGATACCTTGCCGGTCCCGGTCACTCCTCCAGTTTCCCGGTCCGACCTTCCTACTTTGCTAGCTCACCTTCCTGTCGGTTCTGTAAGGAAGCCTCTGCGTCAGAAATACCTTCGACCAATCGCTCTCCTCGGGTTTTCCGCTGGCCCGGCGGGTCAGGGTTTTCCGCCGGCGCGGCGGGTATGAGGAGCCAACAGGAGCGTTTCGCGGTACGAGTCTTTTTCGTCTCTCGCCTCGAAACACGTCGCTCGGGCCAAGCTTGTCGCGGTGGAGCCACCCGGTTGTCGCGACTGTGGCGAGGCGACGATGGAAAGGCTACAATTCGGCAGCCAACAGAACTGCGTTCTCATTCCTCTAGGTGGCCACTGCTCATGCCGACCCGATGTCCATTGGTTCTTTCTGCGTTTGCGATTGCCATAGCCTGTCTGCAACCAGGATGTTCACCACCGCAAGAAACCCTACCTACATTTCCGTCGTCTGCCGGTACGACAGAAGAGGCGATACCTGAAAGTAGCGGATCGACCGGCCCAGCAGGGGAGGCCGAAGAAGAAGGCGAAACGCCAGAAGTCAGCGTCCGTTTGATCGACTATGAAGGACTTCAGCAGCAGGTCAAGAGTTTCGCTGGCAAGGTCGTGATCGTCGACATCTGGAGTACCTCCTGCCTGCCATGCATGCGAGAGTTTCCGAATCTGGTGGAACTAAGCCACAAGTTCCCCGACCGGGTTGAGTGTATCTCGATGAACGTCGACTATATCGGGATCAAGAGCAAGCCACCGGAAAGCTACTTGCCAAAGGTGGAGGAATTTCTTGTCAAACAACGGGCGACAATTCACAACTTTGCCACTAGCGAACCCGACAGCGACATTCTTGAAAAATTTGGTGCCGAGTCGCTACCGGCCATCATCCTCTTCGCCCCCGATGGAGAACTAGCCCATCGGCTGACCGACGCCAACACGGGCGAGGACGGATTAACCTATCAAGGTGACGTCATTCCTAAGGTGGAGCAATTGCTTCCGAAGTGATCGGCAGACTGATCAAGCTTCGGAGTTAGGCGCTGAGTCAACACTAAAGATTTGGGTAAAGGGGTCAGGAGTCAATTGTGCACAGCACCCGAAGGGCCGTTCCGGCAATTGACTCCTGACCCCTTTTACCCGACCCAAAGATTAAG
>JANQJJ010000457.1 GCA_028281725.1 Pirellulaceae bacterium
GAACAGATTAATCGACTCACGCGCACAAGTCGGCAACTTGTGCAAGAGCTAGGGCGTGACCCGACGACCGAAGAGATTGCAGAAGAACTCGGTGTCTCGCCACGCAAAGTTGAACACATCATGCGTGTAAGTCAACGCCCGTTGAGCTTGGAGATGCCTGTTGGGGAAGAAGAAGACAGCTATCTTGGAGATTTCATCGAAGACGAAGATGCCGACGCCCCAAGCGAAGCAGCTGGTCAGCAAATTTTGCGAGAGGTTATCGATGAGATTTTCCAAAGCTTGACACCGCGTGAAGTTCGTATTTTACAATTGCGCTTTGGATTAGTTGATGGTCAGCAGAACCGGTATGTGGCGAGTCGCATGCAGTCACTTTCTCGCAATCTTCTGCTGGGTGTCTCCGCTGTCGCTGTGGTGACATTTTTCTTTATGGGCTGGCGTAGTTCTCTACTGGTGACCGCCACGCTTCCCGTTGCATCGCTGATGGTGATTGCCGGCATGCGTTTCCTGGATATTCCCATCCACCAGATGTCGATTACCGGTTTAATCCTCGCTTTGGGGCTGTTGATCGACAACGCCATCATTGCCACCGATGAGATTGATCTCAGCCTACGCCGCGGTCTTTCGCCTTCGGAGGCAGTTGGTGACATGGTATCCAGGTTGTTTGCGCCGCTGCTGGCTTCAACCATTACGACCGCCTTGGCTTTCGCTCCCATTGCCTTGATGGAGGGTCCGGCCGGAGAATTTGTCGGGTCCATCGCTATCACCGTGATGCTGGCCATCTTCAGCTCCTTTTTACTGGCCATGACCGTCCTGCCCGCCTCGGCAGCTCTGCTGCAGCGCGGCCTAGTGCCCGATCGCGCCCCAGGAACGCTGCCAGCCGACGACAGCCAGCATGCAGCAGGTGCCCACCATGGCCCCCAACACCCGTTTCAGCGGCTGCTGCAGCATGGCTTCAGTCTTCCGCCGCTCACTGCAGGCTATCGAACTTTTTTGACACACATGCTAACCCGCCCTTGGACAGGTGTTCTCTTGGGGGCGGCGCTACCGATCGCCGGTTTTGTTGCCGCAACTCAACTGAGCGAACAATTCTTTCCTCCGGCGGACCGCGACCAGTTCCATATCGAACTGGAACTAGCTCCGGGCTCTACGATGGCCCAAACAGAGCAGATGGCGCGACGCATCGATGCATTTCTGAGCAAGCAGCCCCGAGTGCAGCACACGGCATGGTTTCTGGGAGAAAGCGCGCCACCGTTCTATTACAACCTGATTGCTCGCAGAAAAAATAGTCCGAACTACGGGCAAGCCATCGTGACACTCGACAGCAATGACAATGCTTTGGAATTGATCCGCCGGTTGCAGACGGAGCTTGATCCCCTGTTCTCCGAGGCACGGCTACTGGTCCGACAACTTGAACAGGGACCGCCATTCGACGCGCCGGTAGAAATCCGCTTGTTTGGTTCCGACCTCAATCAGCTGAAACACTTTGGTGAGCGGCTGAGAACCTTGGCTACGAACATCCCTGACGTACTCCATTCGAGGACTGCCCTAAGTGACACACGCCCCTCGGCGTCCATCGCCGTCGACACCAGACAGGCCAGTTGGGCCGGGCTCTCCGAAGCTGAAATCGCGCAGCAGCTGTTCGCGAGGCTGGAAGGCTTGCAGGCTGGCACAGTCATTGAGGAAGTCGAAGAGATCCCCGTTCGCGTGCGCATCGCGGGCCGCAATCGAGCCCGGGTCGAGAGTCTGCGAGATGCAAGCCTCTTCACCAGCATGGGCTCGCTACCGGACAGTGGTTCAAGCAGTTCGCCCGCTCTGGCGTCGCTGATTCCGGTATCCTCGGTCGCCTCGGTTCAACTGAAGCCGGAGCGGGCCGTGATCACACGGTATAACGGCCGGCGGATGAATGAAGTTCAAAGCTTCATTACGGCCGGCACGCTTCCATCGGTGGTGCTCACCAAGTTTGAAGCGGAGCTCGAGACATCCGGTATTCGTTTGCCGCCCGGCTACAGCATTGAATTCGGCGGCGAGGCCTCCGAGCGAGACGCAGCGGTCAGTCGTTTGCTGGCCAATGTCAGCGTGCTAGCCGTTGGGATGGTCGCCGCTTTAGTCTTGGCCCTGGCATCGTTCCGTTTGGCCGCGCTGATCGGTCTGGTCGCAACGCTATCGATCGGGCTTGGCATGGCCGCCCTATGGCTGTTCGGCTACCCATTCGGATTTATGGCCATTGTGGGCACCATGGGTTTGATTGGAATAGCGATCAACGACTCCATTGTCGTCGTGGCGGCTCTCGGTGCGAACGCGCGAGTCCGGGCCGGTGATGTCGCCGCGACCGCCGATACGGTAGTCGATGTGACCCGTCACGTCCTGGCGACGACGGCTACCACGGTCGTTGGATTCTTACCCCTTCTCCTGAGTGGTGGAGGGTTCTGGCCCCCTCTGGCTGTTGCGATCGGTGCTGGCGTGGTCGGCGCAACCCTCATTTCCCTAACGCTCGTACCCTGTGTCTTCCGACTTGTATCCCAAACGCAGGCTACGTAGTTTCCAGTCGATGCGGCTCGCCCGGACCAACTAACATGGAGACGCCGCCAGGCAACTTCCCGCGACCCAGCGGCTCCACGCCAATCCCAGAAGTTTCTCTTGCTTGGGTTGGTGTTTGTTTTCGTCCCGCTGGTATTCGAAATGGTTGACGGCGCAAGCATGGATATCGATGCGACTCGCATTAGCTCCCAGCTGCGAACCGTGCCGCATTTTTCGGCGAGAGGCTTTTTTCTGGCTTGCAGAATAGACTCGGGTACCGCCGACAAGTGCGGGCTCCTGTCGGGCCAGTTGGCCGGTCCCGTCCCCCCAAAAAACGCTCAACGGACTATACTTTTGGTTCACAGTACGTACCCTCTGGTAACCCCTATTGCCCCGGGCCGTTAATCCGCAATGTCAATAGACACCGCAGTTTCCACTACCGTCGCACCCCAGCCGCAAGTACAGAGCAAACGCTGGCAAATCAGACTTTGGGATATCCTCGTCGCGATCATACCGCTGATTGCGATGAGTCCGATGCTGGCCACTCAAATGCACTCGCTGTGGCTTCGACCGCACATGCGTTTCTTTCCGTTGGCGTTGTTTGCCGTCGGCCTCTTTTCCGTTTTGCGAATGCGCGATGGAGAGACAACGCATCCAACGAGAAAATGGGCAGCCGTTGTCGGACTCGCCATGGGAGTGATTATCTTTGGCGCAGGCGTCTGGAGATTCTCTCCGTGGCTTGTCTATTTCTCCGCAATCGTCACCTACTTCAGTTGGGCCCTTGGCCGCATGGCCGGTACGGCGTGGCCAACCGTCGCCGCGTGGACGGGCCTCCTGTTGACCACGCTCGTATTGCCTTTCAACGCTGACGCCATATTACTCGGTTGGCTGTACGAGACGGCTACGGAGTACTGTTCCCGGTCCCTGGATGCCTTCTCCGTCCCGCATTTGGTCGACAAAGGTCTGCTGGAGATGCGAGGCCGAGATTTTGACATTCAATCGTCCGCGAATAGCCTGGGCAGTCCCTTTGCCCTGGCAGCGTTAGCCATTCCATGGCTCATCTTTCGGAATCGGAGTTTCTTCCATTCATTGTTGATCCTGCTCAGTACGCTACTTTGGATATTCGTTGCCAATTTTGTTCAGATTTCGCTATTGGTATATGCATTTCGGAACTATGGCCAGGACTGGTCTGTCGGTGGCAGCTACGCAGTTCTTTGTGCTGGGACTTTTGCACTCGCCGCCGGCTGTCTCTGGCTAACCGACTGTCTCCTGAGCGTCCTGCTTCAGCCTGTTCCGCTCGCCGAACCGGAACTCGCACCGATCTATGCCGGGCTCAATACTCTGTTCTGCTGGCCCCGCGAGCACGAAGATCAGATTCCTCCTGATGACCCGGAAGAACGAGAGATGTTCCTGCGAATGCAGGAGGCCAATCTACAGGCGACGGACGAAACGCGGCCTCCCCTGGAGTGGCGCAAAAAGAAACCGGCGCAGATCGCTGTTTATGCGTCGAGCGGTTTGATGATATTGACCGGCATCGCGCCCTTCATTTTGCTGGCCCGAGGAGACCTGGTCGCAACCAAAACGCAGCTTGGACATTTGTCGCGTGCACGCGACGATTTGCCGGGCGAAGAGGCGCTACCAGCTCAGTTTGGTCAGCTAAAGCGTCTGGACTTCCAAAACCAACAGAATTCGGACGACTCGGAGCGATCTCTCATCTGGCGGTATCAATGGAATGGCCAAATCGTATCGGCCACCTTGAGCTTTCCTCATGGCCCTTGGAATTCTACCCCTGTTGGCACCGACAACCGCTGGAGTCGCGGCACCTTGCAACTAGCGAAACCTCCGCAAGGTCAGTCGGATTGGCCGTGGTACTTTGGCGCGCTAGTCAACGAACTGGGCGGACGTGTTTACATTTTCCAGTGCGGGCTTAGCAGTGCCGGAAAACCCATCACCAAGCCGGCTGAGGCCGTACTTGAGGGCGAGAGTGGAATCCCCCCTATCGTCAATATCTTGCGTGAAGGCAGCCGCAAGCTCCAAGCAACCTACCGTTTCCAGGTTCAATGTGAATCGGGAGATGACCTCAGTCAGAGCGAGTTGGATCAATTGCAACAGGCATTCACGAGCTTCCGTGAAACGTTGCTTGGCGAACTACCTGACGACTTGCTAGTCTCACCAAGCCCCCAGCAAACACAAGATTAACCATGGTTACATCCGACTCGGTCTGGCAACAATGGTATCAGGTGCTACGCAATCCTGGTCGCATCTTTCTAGGCCTTGGCGACTTTGTCGTCGGCTGGTTCGTGACTCGCGCCTGGCTGAGAGCGCTCGCGTTCCTACCCGCACTGTTGCTACTGTTGGTAATATTTGGCGTATCGACCTACGGCCAGTTCTTAGGCTCAGCAACACTTCTGGAGCGATATTGGGAGCTCATCGATCGGGAGACGGTCCAAACCGAGGAGGAGCCGGCTCGCAAGCCGCCGGGGGCAGATGCGGTGGAGGGCCCCCCTCAAGAACAGCTGATGCGAGACGAGCAGGTCTCCGACTTCGCGGAGATCTTGTTACGCAGGCTACTGCAGATAGAGAAATCTAATAAGCGCGCCACGTATCTGGTGGCTCGCCAACTGGAGCGTCAGGGCCGATTTGGTCAGGCACGGCAATTGATGCGCAGCATAAGCCCCGAATCGACTCGCGGATTCGCTCCAGGGCATGCCTGGCTGGTCAGCGATCGAATCACTCGCTCCGGCGTCAAAAGCCAGCAGGACAAAGAGTCGTTGATCCACGACTTGGAACACGCTATGGAATGGGAAGGGACCGGGCCGCTGATGCACAGCCTCTATGCCGAAGCGCTCGAAAGTGAAGGACGCGTTGCGGAGGCGATATCCGTCTTGCGTGCAACCGCCGCCAAAGAACCTCGATTGTATGTCGGCATCGCTGCGATAGCACACAAGCATAACCGCACGGCCGTTTTCGAAGAGGCCGTGGCGGCGGCAAAGCAGGACATTGAAAACAAATCGAAAAACAACGCGCTCGAGTTGGCTGACTACGTAGGGCTAGCCAGAATTGCCGTCCTGGAACAGGACTTCGCTGCCATCATCGAAGCCACGCAGAAGGGACTGAAGAAGAATCCCAAAGACCCCAACCTCCGAAGACTCTTATCCGAGGCATACCGTCTAAAGTATCGCTCAGGCTCGCAAACCGCGTCAGGCAGTACCCAAGTTGACTTGAGCTTGCTGGACATTGCTCTCAAAATCGATCCATCGAATCCGGCGGTATCTGAGGAGATAGCCAAATTGATTGCGATGGGGCAACAGGCGCCACCGGAACTCGTGGACAGCCTGAAACAACAATTAGCGGCCGGAAAAGCTACCGCGCTCACACACATCCTTCTGGCTAGCCGCGCCCTGAAAGACGGTGACCTGGAGCGCGCCATCCCGCACCTGGAACTGGCCTTGCGTCAAGCTCCCAATAACCCAGTCGTGCTCAACAATCTGGCGTTGTCGCTCGCCAGAACCGACCCACAGACGTTGCCAAGAGCCAAAAAACTCTTGGAGACGGCCTTACGCGCCGGAGGCCGCTCCGCGGAGCTGCTCGACTCGATGGGTGAAGTCAGCATGCTCTCCGGCGACACGATGCAAGCGATTGAGAGCTTCGAAGCGGCAATTGGCCTGGATGCATCCCGCATTTCAACTCGCAATCGCCTTCGGGAAGCCTACGAGAAAATTGGCCTAAGTGACATGGCCAAGATCCAGTCCGAAATCATCGAAAAGCTACAAGCTGCCCAAGACGCAGAGCCCGCCGAAACAGCCGCCCAACCGGCCGAAAACGGAGACACGCCCCCCCCAGTTGGTCAGCCTTCCACGACAGATGACCTAAGGCCCTAGGAGGACCAGAGTCCTAGGGTGGGCCAATTCGATGCCCGATGTGCCCCGCGGCGCATTTCAAAAACAGTAGAAAAGGGCTCTTTGATTGCTTTCGCTGGCCAAGTTGTAATACAATAAGGACGCTAAAAAGTCTCGCGCCATTTTTGCTCCACCTGGTTTTACGTTCAGCGGAGCCGTTACGATGCCATCCGTTTCTAACGGGATCGACAATTTGCTTGGCCAGCCTGACACGTGTAGCCATCAGTTGCGCGACGAAGATCTTCTACGGGCTTTCGTCGAGAGCGGTGATCGCGCCAGTTTTGAATCTCTAGTTGGCAGATATCAGCATGAGATTTACAACTACCTGCGCCGATACCTGTCGGACGAAAACTTGGCGGAGGATGCGTTTCAGCTAACCTTCGTGCGCGTCTATCAGAAAGCAGAGCAATTCGACTTGTCTCGTCGTTTTCGTCCCTGGTTGTACAGTGTGGCAACCAATCAGGCGATCGACCTCCAGCGCCGGGACAAACGCCGCACACATCAAAGTCTCGATATCGCATCGAATAACTCGGATTCTCGCAGCGCCACTCAGGCGACCACTATTCCGGACCACCGTTTGCCGGAGGGGGATGCTCTTGAAGATGCCGAGTTCCGGTCGCGGATGCGTGCCGCGGTCGCGGAAGTGGGCGAACCCGGTCGCAGTGCCCTTGAGTTGATCTATCTGCAGGGCCTACCCTACCGTGATGCTGCCGAGGTTCTCAAGGTACCGGTAGGCACTGTAAAAAGTCGTGTTCATTCCGCAATTCGCAAACTTGCTGTGATCTGGCAACGTACTGCTGAATAGGCATCGCTGTTTTTTGAAGCAATTCACCTTGTTGAATCCTACCCCAATGCGTCCTTCCGGGTTTCTTCCCAGTTTCGCCGAGCAATATGCAGATATCTGACGAAGACCTCATTGCATACCTCCTGGGTGATGCGCCGCCGGAACTGTCCGAGCGTATGGAACGGGAAATTGCCAGCAGTCCCGGTCTACGTGAGCGTCTAAGCCATCTACGGATGGTGCTAGGCCAGATGGAAACGTTGCGACATTTTTATGAGCCTCCCGCCGATTTGGTCGATTCCACAATGGCTCGAATCGATACGTTGCAGACCGCGGGCTCTGGAGAAAAACCTGTCCCAGCTGGCGACTCCAGTGCTTTGCTCGGCGCGCTCAACCATCCTTCCAACCCACGGTCGCTTTGGGACTCGACCGCATTGACCCTTTGTTTGACGGTCATGTGCTGCCTGGCTTTGCCAGCGCTTGTTCGAGCCCGATTTGAGTCGCGCAAGTTTCAGTGTGCTAGCAATTTGCGGTCCACCGGAAACAGTCTTTTCCACTACGCGTTAGCTGACTCACGTGGTCGATTTCCCGCAGTACCTTTGCAGGGACCTGAGTCGTTCGCCGGAGTCTATGCAGTCCGCTTGCGTGACTCGGGTAACCTGCTTTCAACATCTCAATTGAACTGTCCCAGCCTGATTGGCTACGAAGAAGCGGTACCCATTCAGCTACATTCGATCCCGACGCTAGCTGAGCTACATCAACTGGCATTGCAAGAACTCGAGGTTTTGCAACGCGTGATCGGAGGCAATTACGCTTACAACTTGGGAGTCGTAGAGCAGGGGAAGGTAGAAGCCCCTCAGTACGAGGGCCGTAGTCATTTTGCCATATTGGCTGACGCGCCTGTGATCGTCAACAGTCGCGATTCGTTTGTTGCCCACGATGGTCGTGGTATCAACATCCTGTTTGAAGACGGTCGAATCGTCTTTACTACAGCCGTCCATTTTGGGCAAATCGAACCCTTGTGCCAAGTTGGTGACAATCCATTTCGCAATTGGCGCGGCGTGCATGAAGTTGGTCTGCACGAACAAGACGCATCGCTCGCGCCCAGCCATTTTGCTCCCATGGGCAACTAGAGTTGCTGAATCTCGCTGAGCAAGTGGTCGCATGCATCGAGCAAGATCTGCTGATAGCGGGTTCGCTGTTTCTTCGTCAGCCGCCCAACCCCGTCGACATACAGCTGGACTTGAAAGGCAGTAGGCTGCACCTTCAAAGAACGGGCAATTCGTGTGAGCAAGCCTCCGGAGAGTCGATTGCCCGGTCGCCACACATCCACACCCTCGCGATCAAACTCGGCATAACATAGATAGGATTCTCCATAGAGTTGATCGGATAGGATGACCTCTTCAACCAACACGGTCTGCTGGCCCCTGGAGGAGACATAGTCGCTGTGATCGATCGATTCGCGCGGCTTGGTGATCTCGCACCCCGTGCCGACGTAACATCGCTCGAGCACATGAAATCCTCGAAAAGGAAAATCGAGAGAGATATGAACCACGTTCTCACCGTCAACATACTGCCAAGTTACAGAATGCTCACCATAAAACAATTTTGAATTTGGCCGGTGGACTATTTCGAAAGCCACCATCTGCATCTCTCCCAGACTCTGTGGCAAATCTTCCTGCTGAAATACACTTGCCACCTCTTCAGAAAGAAACCGCGTCCTGGAAGCAGCTCCGGTCGCCAACGACTCACGCACCAATCCATAGGCTGAGGTAACGCCTAAAACAGCAAACACGAGTCCCAAGCCAAGGTTCCACCGCCGTGCCAACGTCGAGGACTGCTCCGAGCCTGCCACGACCAGGAGCTGCTGTTTTGATTGCGCCTTGCGGCGCCCAACCTGCGAGCGCGTCGGATCTCTGGCGGGCCAACAGACCAACCGATTGAACGCGGTGTGCCAAGGTCCGCTGGTAACGGTTTTGACCGGAAAAGGCTCAAAAAGTCGCTGCAATCCCTTTTGCATCAGGAGCATACAGCAGGCTGAAAAGGCGAAACTACCTAAGCCCAATACGGTGTGTTTCCAGCCATGAGCAAACCCCATCTCGTATGTGTCCAACATCAAAGCAATGGTGAAGATACTCAGCACATTGCCAAACCATGTCCAGGCCGGAACCGTCAATAGCGTCACTAGCCCAACCAGCAAGCCAGTGCGCAGCCAGATAGTTAGCAGCAAAGCCATCGTTGCCAACGAATAGATGCTGCTGATACCATGGCACGCTTCGTCGACAAACAGCTTTCCGACGCGCAATTCAATGATGTTTCCCGAGGGCAAATGCTCCGTACCGGCCAAGTCTAGAAGAGAACTTGCCGACTGGCCCGCTAGGCTCTGCAGATTGAACATCAATCGGCCGCCAATATCCATTGGCAGTGGAAGCGTAAACCAAATCAGCAGGGACCAGGCGATCGCGTGATACCAGGTAACTCCGCCCAAACGCATCAGCACCCAGGCGCTGCAAAAACAAGCCAGTGCCAAATGGGAAAGCCACGGCGAGAATAAAAACGCCGCGATGGCGGCACACAACAGGCCGGCTCCCCCAAAACCGATTGCCCATCGCTCGCGAATCGGATTCGCCGTCGTTCCCAGAACACCGCGAAAATAAATGAAGAGGACGCAGGCAATCCACGAAAGCGGAAAGAACTGAAAATCAGGTTGGGACCACAGAATCTGCATCTGAGAGACCAGCAACGGTGTCAGGCACAACACCGCCGCCAGCATGAGCCGGTCATATCTCGATTTCATCAAACCGCGCCACCCCGGCGATTCCGTATCGACGGCGGTAGACTTCTTTTCACCTGCTTGCAATTCACTCATTTTTCACTTCGTCGGTGCCGTATCAGACTTCTCTCAAATCCGCGTTCACCATGGCAACGACCATCTCATCAAAACTGGTCTGTGGTTGCCAGGCAATTTTCTGCTTTGCCTTGCTGGCGTCACCAATCAACTTGGTGGGGTCCGCCTTCCGCATAAATTTCGTATCCTGTTGCACAAAGTCCTTCCAGTTGAGTCCAACGTGCCCGAATGCCACGTCAAGCCAGTCCGTCACCGTATGATACCGACCGGTTGCCAACACCAAGTCACAAGCGTGCTCCATCTGCAACATTCGCCGAAATCCGTCTACATAGTCTGGAGCGAATCCCCAGTCGCGACGGCTGTCGATATTGCCCAGAGTCAAATTTCCCTGGCGTTCCAACTTGATACGCGCCGCACCTTGGGTGATTTTGCGTGTCACAAACGATTCACCTCGCCTCGGCGATTCATGGTTGAAGCATATGGCGTTGCACGCAAAAAGCCCGAAACTCTCCCGATAGACACGCACCATATCCGTCGCAAACGCTTTGGCTGCGCCGTAGGGAGTAACCGGCCTGAACGGGGTTAGCTCGTGCTGAGGCTGCGAGTCGGGCTCGCCGAATACTTCACTGCTGCTAACGTGCAGAAACTTGGGCATGGGGTCACAGTCGCGAAGAATTTCCAACAGACGCAAGGTCCCCATCGCCGTAAACTCACACGTGGACTCGGGGATCTCGAAACTCGCGCCCACGTGGCTTTGCCCCGCCAGATGGTAAACCTCGTCTGGCCGAACCCTGGCCATCAACCGCCGGATCGTCGTCACATCGTCCAAATCCGCGTAGTGAAGAAACAGCCGTGAGTTGTAGAGCGACGGATCGCTGGTCAAATGATCAAGCCGCCGACGTACTGTATTGCTGCTTCGACGCACAATACCGTGCACTTCATATCCGCCGGCAAGCAGTTGCTCAGCGAGATAGCTTCCATCCTGTCCAGTAATTCCGGTGACTAAAGCCGTCTTGACCATCAATCACTCGTTTCTGGGCTGGGAGTCTCCTGCTCCGGATCGCTCACAGTTTGCAGCCTCTCTTTGGCCGCGTCGAGCATCGACTCGATGCTCGGTCGTTTGCCTAGCAATTCCTCGGCGCGCGTCAGAGATTGGACAGCTTCGGCAAACTGTTCCCGCCGTAGCTTGATAACACCGAGAGCAAACCAGCTCACGCCAAGCTGCGCGTCTTGCTGGACGGAAGCCTCCAACAGTTCTTGCCACACTTCGTAATGTTGATCGTCATGCTGAACATACCAAATCGCACCATTGGCCAGTACGGGCAACGCCGCCGAGCCGGCCAGCCCCAGATAGGTCTTCGCATCTTCCGGCTGCTGCCGGATCGCATTGGAAATAGCCAAGACCAGGTACCGGAATTCCTGAACATCACCAATCAAAAGCGATTCCACCAACACCGCCGGCAGTGATTCCGCTGCGCCGGCGTGCTGCGCGGCGACCTGCCATGTCAATGCACTGAGCTCTTCCGCTGCAGGATCCATTTGCAGAGCCAACCGCAGCCCTTGGGGACAAGCGCTACACCACTTGCCATCTGCGGTGGACAACTTCGACACCATGAGTCTACCAATAGCCCGAGCCCACATCCTACGAAATACCTGGACCCGCTCACCCTCGCCACCGGTGCTGAGTTCTTTGACGACAGCGGTCTGCACCGATCGCCAGTCGCCTCGAACGCATCCAATAAAAATGTCCGGTGCGAGCCGTTCGGTGTCCGCGCCGGTCTTCGCTTCACTGGCGACAAACCCTTGGCTGGCTGCAATCGCGCGTTGGGGCTCCAAATGTACCAGGATTTCACACTCGAGCTGCACGCGCTTAGCGGACCGCTTGTCCGTAATGCCCTGAGCGACTTCGAGTGCTCTGCGAAGCGTTGGAAGGTTTACGTCCAACTTCGGCTCAGTCGGCTTCATGCGCCATGCCGCCTCCACCAGAAGCTCAGTCAGCGCGATTCGGCACTCATCATCGGCCGGTCGCTGCTCGAGTGACCGACTGAGTCGTTCCCGCAACTTTTTGCCAGCGTCGTCTTGATAGTGACTAGAGCCGAGCAGTCGGCGCGCCAGCCAGAGGTTGGCATCGCGAAAGTATGGTGAATCGTCCGCTGCCGCCGTCTCCACGATTTCGCGGTGCTTGTTTTGAAACTCGGCAAGCTGTGTCTCGACTTTTTCGCGTAGTTCAACAGGACCGACGAAATCCTCTAATCGAGCTTGCAACTCCTTCGCATGGCTCTGATAAAAATCAGCTCGCTGCCACAACGCTTCGCCTTGAACACCGCCCATCGCCTCGAGACGAGCAAAACAGAGATCGATGGAACTCGCCAGTCGAAAGAGACGCCTGTTGTCGAGCGACTTCGCCTGAAGGTACTCCGACTGGTAAGACTCCAGCAATGACTGGTACTGAGTCGGCAATCGTCCCGGCAACACCCCGTAGCCAAAGCCGAACAGAGCCACTGCCACGACAGCAACGACCACGGAAGGCATGCCTAGCCACAAATGACTTCTTCGGATTTCTCGAGCTTCTGACAACGCTGTTCGTCTACCAATAGAGCATTTTTCTCGGCAACATGTCGTTCTAACGGCCAAGCTTGAGCAGTTCACGCTGTCTCTCGGCGATATCGGTCCGCCCGAGAGCATCATAGGCGGTCGCCAAAGACTCTCTGATGCGAGGCCGCAGCTCCTTGGCTGAGAGCGCAATCTCCAGATCGGCAATCGCTTCAGTGTATCGCTTGAGCTTGAAATAGATTTGCCCACGAGTCTCTCGGAGGTAGGCATGGTTTGGCAAGTTCGCGACCGCGGCATCTGAAAGTCGCAACGCCCGTTCCAGATCGGGCTCTTCTTCATGGCTAATGGCATGAGCCAGGTTATTGAGCAGTCCCGGTAGATTTGGATTACTCTTGACCGCGATCTCCAGATGCTGCTTGGCTTCTTCGATATCCCCAGCGTTCAGCGCGACCGTACCGAGAATGAAATGCGCTGTGTCGGAAGAAACGCCTTGGACCAAGGCCTCCCGCAAGACGATTAGCTCATCATTCTTCGAGTCGGCCGCCCTCAAACAGGCCTGCGCGACGGCCTCAAGCAAACTGGGATTTGTCGGATCAACGGCCATAGCCTCCCGCAAACGCTCCAAGCTGCGCATCAATCCGCGCGGCGATTGGTCTGTATCGGCAATCATCGTCGATTCCAACACCATGGCTTCAGCGATGGCGTTCCGCAGAATCTTTGTGTCCTCCGGCGTACTCGCCAAGACCAAACCACGCTTGAGCAAGTCCACTGCCTCGGCATATTGCTCCCTCAAGATAAACAATGCTGCGTAGCGTGATCGGGCGGCAATGTCCTGCGGAGTCTCAGACAACCGATCTTTGTAAACGCGAGTTAGCTTTTCAGCCCTGCCGCGAGCCGCCTCCAGCATGCCAAGTTCTTTCTCCAGGAACGTCACGATGTAGGTTATGTCTTCATCGGCGTCTGCCACGGGCAGAAGCGTGGTGTAAGCCCCACGATTGTCTCCATAGACAAGCAGCACGTCCGACAGTAGGCGGCGGGGCAAGACACTCGTTGGATCGTTTTCGACGGCTAGGGATAGCCAGCGGACGTAGGCCTTTCTGTCCTCGTCGGACCAGTTGCCAAAATCTTTGCGATCCCCAACGGAATTCGCCAGCCACAACGCGGCTTGAGCAGATTTCTTAGAGGTGGCAAGCTCCGACATCAGCGCCTTTGCCGTCTGATCATTACCCGCTTGCGCCTCGATGGTCGCCCGATTGAAGGCATACTCCTCGGAATTCGGATAGAGCCGGACCAACGCATCACTCGCCAAACGCGCGACTTCGATTTGGTTGTTCGTTGTTGCGGTCAAAAGCAGCCTGCGGAAATGAATTGCTTCGGTCCCTTTCGATATCCGGCCACCGGCGGACGCAGCTGAGAAAAAGCTAAGGACCACCGCCAAGGCAGGTATCGCAAGCAGCATGGGTATGTAGGGACGCGTCAACAACCAACGCCAGAAAAACAGCCCACACCAGATGAACCACCATACAGGATTGACCAACGTCTTCGTCGATGGCCAAGTCCGGATCAATCCTCGCCTACCACCCTTGCCAACGGTGTAGTCCTGACCATCAAACCACATCAATTCCATGAAGAAATCTGTGGACCGCAGCAGCACTGCCGACATAACTCTGCCAGGTTCCCAATGAGCAACCCAGCCGAATACCATGCTCACTGGAGACCACAGCACGGCTCCGAAGCCGCCAGCCATACGTCGAAACCAGTGCGCAGACGATGCACGGCGATGGTCCGCGGATTCGCCAGGTTTCGCTCCCCCCGATCGCGAGGCCCGTTTCTGTGTGGAGTTACTCATATCTCTTTTGTCTTTCTTGTGGACACAGCGCTGTCTGCCTCAGCGCTCTCTGCCTACTTCCACCGTCTCGCAAGTCACGGTAATCCACCCGAGCTAAGGACTCACGTTCGCTGGCGCATCGCCAGAGAGCAACTGCTCGACCACCGCCGAAAACACCAAAGCAAACTCACTGGCTAGTTGTTGCGTCGTTTCCTGTTTTGGCGGCTGCAAAAATCTGGAAAACGTCTGGACCATGACGCACCGAGCCCGAGCGTCATGGTCAGCTGAACCGGGCAGCGCATACGATTTCCCGTCAGGGCGAGTCGCCGAATAAATCAGTTTTCCGTACTCCTCCCCGCGCCGGAGGGTTACTTCAACCATTGTGCACGGCTCACCAGCATCGCTCTCGGCCGTCAACGTCTGTCGCTGTTCCGCTACCGTCCACCCACTGCCAGCGTATACAGCTGCCAATTCGCGCCAACGGGCCGGCGCTAGAGTCACCACCACCTCGGTTGTGCGGCCCGGCAGATAGTAGGTCCAGACGTCTGCGTGCGTGCCCCACTGGCTGCGAAAGTGGCTATTGACCACACGATGGTCCCCAGCGTTTTGTTGGCCCCAAATGCCGTCAAACATCTTCGCTGCGGGCTGCCACTGAATATCAACAACATCTTTTGTTATCGCGCTTGCTACTCGGGGTACTTGTGCCGCCTGAACGCATATCGTCGCCAGCCCCAACACGGCAACGGCCCCAATCGCACCGGCAATGAGACGACTGGCACGCTTACTACTGGTCGAAGCTTCCTCGGAAGATCTCTCAGACCGGCTTCTGTCTAGCAAGGCATTCCACCAAACGACCAGTGGATTGGCTTGTCTCGAGTCGTCCGCCCCGTCCTCAATCGGAAACAACACGCACCGAAACCCGCGTTCGGCCGAAAGAAAGAGTAGGGCCGTCGCCAGCAGCCAGATCAGCTGGGTGCCTAGCAGATAAGCCCCCTCCATCAGGTTCACGTCCCAGGCATTCCTGGCGTAGGCGACCGAGACCACGAATCCACAGTGGAATACGAAGCACCAGAATACCGCCGATAAGGCATTGAGCAGAGCCTCAGCCCAACCTCGACGTCGACATGCGCCGTAGATTAGTGCAGCAGCCATGAATGCTGGCCAGGACCACAGCGTCTGTATCTGGTCGTCGACGTAGATCCGGCTTCCCGGAATCGCAATAGCTGGCCCATACTGCAGATAGGGAATCTCCAGCAAGCGCATGATCTGACAACTGAAGCTGTTCACCTGCTCAGCAAACCACTGCAAAATGGTTTCGCTGCTACCCAGCGGAGGGCGAATCAAAGCGATCAACGGCGGTGCAATCGTCAACAGGCTCCTTCCCTGCCGGTCGTGATGCGCCGCCAAGAATCCAGCGGTCGTTAAGACCAGACCAATGATCGCGAACCAGCCGTATTCCACTGCGGCAATCACCGCCGCGACTAAACCCAGGCCAACCAGTGAGACCCCAGGCCAACGCAAGGGCATCGACAATTTCCGATCCCACCGAATGGCCACCAGCAAGACCACCGTGGCCATGACGATCAAGGGGATCCAGCCGTAGATTTCCAGCACCGTCAGGTACCGGAAGTAGTAGACTAATAGCGGAATCTGGGCCAGAAGGACAAGGCACCAAAAGGGAATTGTGAGTTTACGGTTGGAGGTCATGCGAGCAGTTATCCAGAAAAACTAGGCACTCGTTTTCCGTCCAATTTAGTTAGCTGGCTCGCGGGACGGCGACTCGAATGAGCTAAAAATCATCCGATTGGTGGCAGGACGCTATACAGTAGGCGGGACGTAGGGATTGTAAGTCCATTTTACCGCTGATGGAATAATCTGGTAGTTGTAGAAGATTCCCTGGCCCCTTATCCGCCGAACGCACGCAGGTGCCGTCGCAAGTCTAGAGCCTCTTCGCCGAAACAGGCGCGCGGTTGCACCGCAAAAGGCTCGGGGCCGTGGGGAACACCGGCAAAGATAGGACCCTGCCTATCCGGGAACGGAACCGAGCCAAAGAGAATCATTGGCTACCCAAGCTGATCATCTCGCCGTGTGGACTTGGGCTAACGGGAGAACCAGCCAAGGTAGTGCTTCGATCAGAAAGCCCCATTGTCGTCGACCGCTCCGCCTCTCCCGGGACCACCGGTCGGCGGAATGATCGGCAACAATATCCTCCCTGCCGCGCCTGAGTGTGATAGCAGGTACCCAATTCACTTCGTCTAGATACGAAAAAAGGCGAGACCGTCATCAAACGCTCTCGCCTTGTTTGAATTCAAAATCTGCTCGAACTTGCGAACTGACTTTAGGCTCGACGCCGCCGTCGCAGACCAGCAACACCGGCCACGAGACCGAGCATGACAGCCATCGATGTCGGCTCAGGAACCGCTGTGATCGTACCTGTGTAGTTAGAAAGCTGGGCGTTACCGAAGTCGATGTAGTTGAGACCAGTCGAAACCTTGTCGCGGACCAGCACGTCATCGAACGCAGCTTGATTGACTGCGGTCCCGCTGAAGAAGTCACCTCCAGTAAACGTGTAGTTTATTTGACCGTTGTCTGCACCGCCACCATTGGCAACATTCACCACAAACTCAGCCGTATCGTTGGCACCGCCGTCCGTTAGTGTCACCGATCCGCCATTGACGATGATCCCTGACGGAGCACCACCGAGGAAGAATGTGCCTCCGGTGATCGCTCCCATAGGGCCGGCACCATCAGCAATCGTCAATGACATGTGGAATGGAACAGGCGGAGGAACTGCGCCAAATGCAGATCCCGCTCCACCACCAATCCCGAGCGTCTGATTCAAAAATGTTCCAGTAAAACCAACCACGGCGGCAGTCGCCTGCTGGCCGGTGAAAAGTACAAGCACCAGTCCAAGTGCCAGAAATCCACTTCTACGCATGCTGTTTCTCCGTGTAAGGGCAGTAGCTATTCTTGTTGAGTTTATGCGGACTCTCGTCCGAGTTATTTCCAGTTCGGCGTGTAGTATCATCGACACAACCCAATTTGTCAACGTTACGGTCCCAAGTTCTCAATAATTCCCAAAACCACCGAAACAGCGGAGTGAATCCCACAAAACAGGCTGCATTATTTTAGCTAGATTCGCTTCCACCAGCCATGGCGATGGGCAACTTCTCCTGAATTCTCCCGATGGCAGTGCCGAACACTTCGGCCAGCTCCGATTCCACATCCACGGAACTACTGAACACTTGTATCTGATACGCCTCCGCACCGAAGATACTGCTGCGAATTCTGGGGGACAGTCGATTGCGAATTCGATGATACAGGGATGACGCCAAATCCCACTGCCCAGGCGCCTCCAACACCCAACCGGAACGATCCACCAGGGCAAACAGCAAGAGTCCCTGTTGATCTCTGCCGCGCGCCATTCCGGAGCGGACGACCGACAGACCGGAACTTTCGCGGCCGGCCAGCGGAACCACTTGGCGTTGGCGACACTGCCACCCCTGGCCCTCGTAACAGCGTGTCAACTCGTGCCAGCCGGGAAAGACCTGGTCAAACGAAACGATGATCTCCTCGCTCCCTCGACGATAGATCCAAACGTCGGACCGTTGCCCAAGGTCGGATACAACCGAACGCGACTGCCGATGGTAGTCCGTCAGCCCCCACGGGCCGATTTGCTCTGGCATCCAACTCTCGTCTACGTCCACCAGGGAGTCCCCAGCAAAAAAATCGACCTGCTTTCGATCGGAACCAAACAAAGTCCCCAGGTCCACCAACTGTCCGACCAGCAGCAGCCCCCAAACGCTGGCAAACGCCATATCGCCCAATGAAACAGATCGAATTGACGGGAGCGTCCATAACTCGCACATCGGTCTCCAGGCCCCAGGATCACTGGCCACTCCGCTCGGCTGCCTCACAAGGGCCTCCAAAAGTCGGTCGCAACTGGCGATCAGCGCGATTCCGAGAACCATCATCGAATAGCCCAGCATGTCATGCAGCCAGCCATGTGTCAGATCCATGCCCAACCCGAGATGCCCGATGGCGATGGTAAAGATCCGTAGTGTGTTGGTCACTAGAGCCCATAGCAGGGCTGATCCAAGCAGCACCAAGAGGTGAATCCACCCACGCTGAAAGTAGACCGAACACAACGCGGCGATGGCCACGTATAGGAATAGCGACTGAATACCGCTGCACGCCTCCTCGACTCCCATTTCCAGTCCGCTAATCGAGATAACCGTCCCCTGATTCACGTGCGGAACCTGGAACCAGTCGAGCAACATACTGACCTGGCGAGTGCTGATGCGCTGCATGACGCTGGTGAGAATAACGTCTCCGGTCTGCTTGCTGGAATAGGGGGGCTGCCAGAGCACTGCGAGCAATACCCACAGGTACAGCAAACTACGCCCAGACTCTCGGTCGCGAACCGAGCCGAAAACTACGGCCGCCGACAGCAGCGTCGCAAAATAAGCGATCCATGATGACATAAACGCCAATGCGGTCGCCGAAGCGACGAGCGACACGACGAGCAACAACCAGCCCAGCCGCCTTCGCCAGCCAGCCGAGTGCACTTCGCCTGACCAGCGACTTCGCAGAAGCCAGCCAAATGCCAGCAGAATGATCGGAAAGAACTCGTAGTGCGAAAACCGGGAAAGGTTGACGAAGTAGACTGCGACGAAGGGCAGTTGGCACGCGATGGCCAGCAAAGCCAGGCGAATCATCCGCGTGCCGGCTGCCGTTGACGAATCGATGGTTTCGGTTGCGGTAGTCATAGTCTCATTGGCGCGAGGCGAGTCACGAGCCGCAGAAGGTCAAGGTCGGCGCGGTTTCAGTCTGGCCCACCCGTGACTACTGCAGACAAGATGCGAGCCTGAAGGTGGAACACCGCGCGCTTTTTAGCTCCCCTGTCGTCTAACTTACACGAAATGGACGACTTCCGTGGCGTGCTTACTGACATAAAGACACGAACTCGTGGGGCGCGCGGTCAGCCTACCGGTTCAGCGGAAGAGCGGAGTTTTCGAGCTAGAAAATGCCCGTTTTCGTCCTTCTCACCTAGGCCTTGACGATCTTTTCGCGATCCTGAGTGACATCCTTGGTTGCGTTGCGAGTGTCGACAACCAGCGGCGCGTGCCGCACGATATCCTCGTAGTCAAATGCGGAGTGATCGGTAGCAATCAGAGCGCAATCCAGGGACGCCAGATACTCCGGTGTCAAAGGTTCACTCGACAATTTGGGAACATCATAGTGCCGCATTTCGGGCAACTCGGGTATATGCGGGTCCGAGTAG
>JANQJJ010000486.1 GCA_028281725.1 Pirellulaceae bacterium
AGGGGTCAGGAGTCAATTGCCGCCAGCGGCCCTTCGGGTGCTGTGCACAATTGACTCCTGCCCCCTTTACCCAAATCTTTAGTGTTGACAAAGCACTAGCTTGTTCGGTCCATGGATTCGGGAGCCAGCCTAACGAAAATGCTCTACTCCCGTTGCCATTTTTATTCGTCAGGGGGAGCCTAGATTAGAAACTGAATTGGATCTGCGTGCGATAGAGCCAGCCAATATCTCCGGGATTGATGTCCAGCGCCGAGGAGCTGATCGACGCGCCGTTGAGATAAGTAGCATCGACGGTCGCCTTCATGTGCTGCTGTCGAAAGTACCACACCAGGCCCCCGGCAATCTCCTCTGAGCTTTGATCACCGAGGCCCAGGGTGCCTGAGTTGCCATGCACACGCGACCATCGCGAGAGAATCTGCAGTTTTTCTGGCAGCACAAACATACCAGCCTGCAGCCAGAGTCCATGATCGAACAAATCGGCAATGGCTGCTCCTCGAAAACCGCTGACGCTGCGCAGGTAGACCTCGGTCGTTAGTGACAGACCACGATACTTCATGGATGTGTCGATAGAAAACAGGGCCACGTCATAGCCGTCTACCGCAAGCGGCAGCAGATCGGATAATCGCTGGCCGGAATCAACGACTCGCAGCGCACCAAATTCGGTCTGCCCGCTTCGGTCGATCGTAGTCAACGCGAAGCCGGCTCCCATCCGGGTTGCGATCGTTTCGTGCCCCGTTAGATCGGCCAGTTCACTGGCTCCCCACTGCCCCAGCGGATAGAAATGAACGCGGCCTGAAACGGCATTGTTATTGTCTAGCGTTCCACTGCTGCCCGTCTCTGCGCCTCCGGTAACCAGACCGTTGAACAGGGCCAATTCCCAGTGCAGCGGCAAACAGGGACCAGCCGTCACACCATACAAGCCCCAGGCGAGGCTACGATTGACGTCAAAGTACGCGCTGGACATCGACCGGTCGGAAAACTCCAACTGCTTTCCACTCAGCCAGCGAGCCAGCGAGAAAGGCATCTTATACAGTCCGGCCTTGAAGCCGATGGTGCCCGGGTCCCGGTTGCCAAGTCGGTGCCCCAAATCGAAGGTGAAGTAGTAGTCCAAAATCCTGAGGTTGTCTCCGGCGTTGCTACGTCCGTCGAGCTGAACCAGGTAGGACAGATCTGAGCTGAAGGCGTGCCCCGAGAAGATCAGACGCGCACGTTTAAGCTGCAGTTGATTCAAATCGGGATTGCTGCCGTCGGAACTGAAAACGGTATCGCGCAGCTGCCCCCAGCCATTAATCCTAAGCCGGTAGGCATAGTCACCGGCGTCGAGATCCAAGTCTCGTTGACTGGCGATCACAAAGCCGTCGTCATAACCAACGCGAACCGGTGACAGCAAATCGCCCGATTCGGTGAGCATCTGGCTGGAGGCCAAAACGTCGGCATGAACGGCCGTGACGTCGCGAGGCAAACTGCCGGCGCTGCGAGTATCCGGCTCGACCATCGACAGGTCTGGAATGCTGGCGGTACTGGAGATCATGCCGCCTTCATCTGCCAAAACCACGACGCCTTGCGGCGGAACCATCGGCAAGGGGGCAATGGATTGGCCGAGCGATGTTTGACAGCAGGCGCCCAGCGTGACCACCACAACGATATCGTAGAGCACGATCATCGGTCGCTTGGCGGCTATTGGCGACATGACTAAATCTATTTCAGCAAAGAAGTCGCCTGCGGGAAACAACAGCCCTATCGGACCAGTTCCTATTATCGACGTAATCGCTCCCGGGTTTCATCGCGATTGAGAGTTTCGTCTGGAAAAGCTGGAACTCTGCCCATGCGCTGCTCGATTGGCCGGCCGGTGTCTCTGCTGGCGGATTGATCGCTGCCCCCAGGCGACTCGGTTTCCGCCGGGCAAGCGCGCCTGGGCCCAAGCGGGCCCTAGGGCTGAGACTCAAAGACCGAAACGCCCTACCGCTGGAGAGCTACAGGCATTGACTCCGCCCCACGCGCTCGTGGGCGACCTCACGAAACACTAGAACTGGGTGTCGTACTTTTCCGTCATCGCCCTCCGCATGTCTCCAGTCATTTTGTCGATGGCACTGAGTGTGGAGCGGTAGTCGGAATACGCCGCGCCACGGGCTTGGGCGTCCGTGACACGTTGATAATCTGTGGAAACGTTCGGATCATAGTAGCCGGCGTAGCCGTAGCTGTAGCCATCGCTGGCGCCGTAGTATCCGCTCGATAGGCTCTGCGACGCCTTCACTTGGCCCGCAGTAATGTTGCCCGAACGGATCGTGAGCGCGTTGTTTCGCAGCATGTTGGAGACATTGGCTCCGTAATCCACCAGTTGGGCATCGACGCCTTGCGTTTCCAACTCATCAATCCGCCGCGCCTGCTGATCATTCCATTTCGCTCGATAGCCCGTTGTCTGTGCCTCGTACTTTCGCACACGCTCAATC
>JANQJJ010000491.1 GCA_028281725.1 Pirellulaceae bacterium
TGATCGTGACTTGGGTCGGATCCACCTTGCACGCCAAATCGGTCACGATTTCCCGGTCGATCTCGACCCGGCCCTGAACGATCAGCTCCTCTACGTCCCGCCGGCTGCCTAGCCCTGCGGCTGCCAGCACCTTGTTCAGACGCTGTGGCCCTGCTGCAGCCGGCTCGGGCCGAGCGGATTTTTTGGTCGAGCGTCTTTTGGCCATGGAGCGGATTTCGAGCAGTCTTAGAGCGGATTTCAAGCAGTAGAGTCCCTGCGAATGAGAATCGATAATCTTAACTCGAAACAGGCGGCATCGATAGGAGCGGCCCCAGGTCCGGGAAAGCTCTGGACGGGCACGGATTTCCCGCGCAGCGTGTTGGACAGCGCCCGTGCTTTACGCATTCGCTTTTTTGGGGGTAGCAGACACGCTCAGCTAGGCAGCCTCGGGCACGGCTGCGATCGTGTCGCTACTGTAGAGAAATAGTCCAATCGCCGCGAAGACAGCCAGTAGGCCATAAATGGGGAGAATGCCGAGTAGCAGACTGGCCGCTCCCGCGATTGCAAGGAAGGCTGCCAACCAAACGCGTCCCGTTCGGCTTCGTGCGGCCAGGCAATAGAGTCGATACCCCACCCAGACCGCCACGGCCAGCGCCAGGATCCAAAGAATTGAGACAACTCGTTGGTAGACTTCGGCCGAAACGCTTTGAGCCGATATGCTAATCTGTCCGCGCGGTGTCATGAATAAAACTTCGCGACCACGCTGCGGCAATTCCACGTCGAGACTGGCCATATAGGCACCCCTTAGGCCACCATCGGCAAGACCGCTCGCTGGCTGGTCATTCGGCAGGGCGCTAGGGGCAAAATCCAAGGTGGGGCTGCCTTGAGCCAAGCCACCCCCGCCCCCTACGTCACCGAACGCTGCGCCACCGTAGCCCCCTTCGAACGCTTGAGGCTCTTGCATGACGCCGGCAACGATTGTTGGTCCTGCCGCCGGTGACGAGGTACTCGACGATGGTTGGTTTATTGGGCCAACGCGCATCGCCCTATTAGAAGCGGCACGGTTGCTTTGCTCGCCTCCGCGGGGACTCTTTTGCTGCAGACGTTTGTTGTAGCGTTCGACCTGACGCCGATGGTCTCCCAGCAAACGCTGCGTCGTGTCATCCGTTGCCGGACGCCCGTCGCCGGAGAGGGCTTTCCCGCCGTTCAGGACGGGAGCCTGGGGTGCGGCGTAACGGCCACCGAACAAACGTTGTTCGTTCTGGGAACTCTTTTCGAGTCGCTCGAGGCCCCTGTCTTTTTTCGTCTGGACTTCGCCGAGACTGTTTCTAAACAGCCACCCGTTGTCAAACTGAGGCGAGAGAGTTGCCGCAGTGTTCCCCGAAGGCTGCGCGCTATCACCCGCAAGCAGTGCGCCACCGGTAAAATTGGCCCCCGCTTCCTCAACGATGTTAAACGAGCGAGTGTTGAGCTGCGAGTTGTAGAGATCGTTGAGTACCGACCGGTTTCCGGGCGTCGGTTCACCCGACGAACTCAGATCCAACTGGGCCGCCTGCCGTTGGGCTTGCTGCAACGCTTCGGCGTTAGCGTCCATCTGACGTCGTAGCTCATCACTGACGGTTGTCTGCTCTTGATAGTACTTGTTCGTCTGCTGGATTGCCGATTCCAGCTGCTTCAAGTTGTTTGATGCTCGAGCCTTCGAATACATCTTTCCCGATGAGCTGAACAACTGCGACAGCTCGCCCAGTTGTCGTGTACGAAACTCGAACCAACCCGCCTGGAGTTCCCCTTCGGTCTGGACGCGTCCCATCGTGCCACTGAAGTTAAACCAACGGTGGGTTTCGGGTAATCGCAATCGTACCTGCGATAGCTCGACATTGATGTTTACGGTGCGAATCAGCGGGAAGTGATACTGGCGAAATAGGCCCGGACGCTTGAGCTTGCCACCGTATTTGAGCACGACGGCGTAATCCAAGTCGCCTTCGGCGGTTTTGATCAGTGGCACGCGGATGTGATTTGGCGTGGCGCTAGAGGCTCTTGCGGGTTTGACGGGCTCATCGGCAACCAGAACGGTCCACAATCTTGCGTCGGCGGGCATCTCTATCTCAAGAAAAGGCTCTGTTCGATTCTCGACGCGATATTCCTGCGCGGCTCGGTAGGCTCCGGAATCGTCTACTACCAGCAGCGTCTGGGCGAGTCCGATACGCGCGCCGGCGGTTTCGACGGTCTCTCGGTCTTTGGTTTCAAAGGTGAGCAGCGGCGAAGCATCCCCCTCTCGCACCAGATAGGCTTCCGACGCCTTGCCTCCCAACAAATCGGCTTGAAACCGTTGCAGAAGTTGCTCTCGTTGGAGCCGCTCCACCGACCGCCTCTGCGTTGGAATCAATTCATCGCGGCTGGCATTCTCCAGCGTGATCAATCTACGCGTGGTCGAACCCGTTTCAATGATGGGCAAGGGAGCTGTTTGCTCTCCCGTGGTAAGCAGGCGATTGTGTTCCACGATGATGCGGAGTTGGCCCATGATGGCGTCTTGCAGTTCGAGCCGGACGCGAACCGGCGCATTGGGCTGCGCGTTGATGGGCGTTACCGTCTTTTGCCGCAGCAAGGGGGCTTGAATGCGCGCGGCGGCCAATTCCGCGGGCAGTAAGAAGACATACTCTCGAATTCCGGCGGAGCGGACCGTTGATTCGATGTAGATGGTTTCTTCAATTGAACGGTCCGTTACCTTGACATTGGTCACGCTATAGCTGCTGACGACAGGCGTGCGTGGTGCAATACGTAGCGTGCCGCTGAAGTCGGTTGACGAGTATCGTACCACCACTCTTGCCAACCGGCGCTGACTGGCGGACAGCCAGGAGTGGACGGAATTCAACAAAGCGACTTCACATCCCAGGAGATCTTCAGCCCGAATACCGTAAGCGGGATCTGCCTGGACGACAATGGCGCCGGTTTGACGCCGGGCGTCGAGTACCTGTAGCTTGGGGAGCTCCATCAGCGGTGACCGAGTCGCGGCCGCCGTGGTTGACGCGTCATCTGGTGTCGGGGGAGCAGGTGGCCCCACAAATGCCTCCGCGTCCGAACCGGTGAGCTTGCCGCGGAGGATGATAGGGAATGTGCCGAGCTGTCCGCTGGCCAGGTACAATTCCAGTATCTGATTCTGCTCGGCCTTGCTGACAGACCACTGAAAGTCACCTGGGGCTCCAGGCGTCTCCAGTTGTAAATCGTAGGGTAGAGCGACGCGTACATGGTGTATCGGCCGGCCGCCTGAGGTAACGAGCAATCGTGTTTCGAACGTCGTTTCACGTTGAGAAATTTTTACCAGCGTGTGAGCCTCAACGTCCATCTTGTAAGCGATGACCGAAGCGCTCAGCTGCAGTGCATACGACGGCTGGGAGAACTGGAACGCCTGATAAACCCTTGATGGGAGGGGGCCCGCATCCTGGTGGTCACCGAGCCACTGGCTTTCATCCGGTGCGTCGATGCGGCGCAATCCCTCCGCGGTACTAGTACGTAGATCGAGCAGCGCGCTGCGACGAACGGTGAATTGCCCCTGGTGTAGCATGGCGTCCGGTACCGTAATCCGTGGAACCGCCAAATCGAGGTTGCCCTCTTGGCCCAGCGATGTTGGACGGGAGACAAAAATGGAAAGTGATTCGCGGTCGGTGGCAGCCTTCAGAAGTTCAACATCGAGCTGCTGAGCACCGTCGACCTGTTTGCTAGTCCAGCCACGGACATTGTCGCCGATTACCTTTTCGATCAGGTAGTCCCGCGGTAAGCGAAACGCTAGCGACTCGCGCAGACCACGCCGAAATTCGAGCGTGCCGTTCCAAGCCAGACGCAGCGCGTCTTCGCGTACATCAAATACGGCGCGCGAACGTACGGTGAGGCCCTGATCGACGGCTGCTTGCGTCACCTTCTCACGCCACTGCACCGAGAGGCGACCATGGTGTGGCAGTGCGGTCTCGATCCGTTCGTTGGGCGTCGTCGTCTCGACAACGGCTCGGTCGATACCACCGGTAAGTCGAATTTCCGTACGCGGTCTGGCGGCAGTCATGAGCAACTCACCTGCGGGCGCGGATGGAACGATGCCATCGAGCACTCGCCAACCGCCCCGTTTTTCCAATTGCCGGCGCAAGGAGATATCGAGCTGCTTTCGCCCCTTCCCAGATAGATAGAGCATCAGCATGGTTTTGCTGGAATCGCCTGCAGGTTGCTGCATCTGCTGCACTTGCTGTTGGTCCGTTGGCACCGCCGCTTGGATCAACTGCAATCGAGCGGTTTTACCGTCCAGCGTCGCGCTTTCGAGCACAAAACCGGATAGTTGCAATGGAATGGCGATTTCACCGTCAACGAACTGGTCGATTCCGAGCCGGCCTACGACGCGCGGAGAATCGTCGCTGCCGTCGAGTACGACCGAGTACGAAGCTGCGGACCAAGCGTATGGGGCCGGAGGTTTCGGTGTCTCCAGTTGTTGATCGGGATTGGCCAACTTCCAGAGCTCGGCATAGGTCGCGTAGGGCACCAGCAGTTTTTCGGCGCTGGCAACTCCCGCTGGGTCTTCTGAGCTGTACGGTATGACTACCGCGTCTTCCGGAATGCTCACGGTTGTCTCATCGCCGAGTGCCTGAAGCAGATGAGCCAACTGGTCAGCACCGGAGACCGTCTGAATCGGTGGTATGGGCGTTGTGGGGGCTTGAGCCAAACTCGATTGCATAGGTAGCGTCATGCCAGCCAGCCAGAGCACCGCTACTTTACCGGCGGGTGACGGTGCCGCTTTCAGAGCCCCTTTGCCCCAACGCGAGGCTAGCATCCGGCAGATGCTCTCAAGTAAGAAGTAGATTCCCAATAGCATGAGCGATTCCAAGATCGCCTGCTGGATCGACTCAAGTTCTACCATCCGGCCAACTATCTGAGGCAGGAGCACGGCCAGTAGCGCCACGATAAAAATGTAGCGAACCCGTGCCCTCCGGCAGCGAGCCACGCATGCCAGTCCCAGGACGAAGACCAGAATGCCGCAAGCGGTCGCCAGATAAGTGAGACGACGTGCATGCACGATGACGATCTCCGCGCGAGGCTCGGTGCCAAGGCTGGCCAGATCAATTGTTTCGCCTGTTTGTTGCTGCGATAAGTTGATTGCCAGACTTCTGACACCTTCGAGTGCCCACAATCTGGATTTGCGACGCTGGCGAGCATCGCCTTTATCTTGAGTTGGTTTGCGTTCTTGATCCGTCTCTGCGGAAGCTTGTGCTGTATCTCCGTCTGCAAAAGACACGTTGGGAGCTTCAGCGGGTGGTTGCTCCGCCTGGGTGGCGTTCATCTCCGCCGTTTCGCTCTGCACGGTCGCCGGGGCATCGAGCGATGCACGTAGTTCCCCTGGAGCTTCTTCCAGCGAGGCTTCGTCTCTCAGGTCAAGACCGTCCAGAGGAACCGACTGGTTGGCAGTGGCCACCGAACTATCCGATGTCTGTCCAGTGACCGAGGTACCCGCTCGGAGACCAATATTCGCTCGGAGCCCTCCACCAAGCTGCCCAAGTCTCTCCAGCAACCCACGCACCGCGAATGCCCGCGAGGTGTCGCGACTGGGAGTGACATTTCCGCCACTGGAGGCCAGCCGATAGCCCTCGGGCAGCACCAGCCGCCACTGCAGATCGGCGATGGGAATCGGCTGACCGCCACCATTTCGATCCTCTCGTTCGGCCAGTTCCGGAGCGATGACATCCACGTTCCCGCGAAACAAGATCGAATCCGACGGCGTTTCGTATACAATTTGCAGATCCTGAGTCGTGGTTGACGAGTTGGCGGGCAAAGCGATGATGACGCGATCCTGTTCACGCTGGGGCAGTGCCGGTTTGCCGTTGAGGATGACAGACCAAAGCGACGCCTCCTCCGGTAAACGGGTTTCAAGATAGATGGCTTTCGTACGGAGCCGGAAGCGGGCCGCCGTTTGGCTGACTCCGCTCGAAGAAACCAACGTGACCAATTCGGCTCGTTCCACGATGGTCGTAGGCAAGCCGTGCACGGGGCGTCGCGTGACATCCAGCACGACATCGTCGTCGTTTCCTACGTAGCCGAAAGCGCCTAGCAAACGTTTGCCAATTTGATAATCGGCATCGACCAGTTCGCCGATATCGACCGGCCTGGGCACGTCCGTCAAGGTGATCTCCAGTTCAGGATGCCCTTCGATGGACACCGCTGCCGACTGATAAGCGACGTTCTCAGTTCGAACGACCGGTAGCTGCAGGCCCTGAGGTTCTTCCTCGTCAAGTCGCTGCGTGAAGTCCACGGCCAGCCGCACCGCTCCCATCCGAGGTTCTGACAAGTTGGCTTCCCAAACTCGACGCCCAGCAGCAACGGAACTGGTCGTTTCTTTGACGGTGAGGCCAGCGAGACCTCGGATCGAGATCTCTGTAGGCGTCGATTCCGGAAGCGAGAATGCTACCTGCCTAACTCTGGCTTGCTCCACCAGGAAAACCAACTCGCAGTGCACCTGCACCGCTTGAGGCTGAATCTGAAAAAACGACAGGGCTCGGCCGATCACTCGTGGGGCAGTACGCGTCACATTCAATGACGCTCGCCAGAGATTCGTGTCGTAACGAAAGGCCAACGCAGTCGGGATGCCGCCGAGTTGAAATTTTACCTTCTCGTTTTCGTTCAGGACGAGCAGCCCTTGGGTCGTCTCGGGCATGACGACCAGATCGTCTTCCACCTGCACCGCGACGGCACCGGTCTGAGCTTGGGCGTCAGCCACCGGAAATGCAGGGAAATCAATGGACTGCGAATCCCAGTCGCCCAGCCAATCGGCGGGCGTGTGCTCGGCGTGGAATAGAACGCTTTGTTGGACGCCCGGCGCAACGCCGCCTGGTAAAAGCACTCGGATACGCGTCTTTTCATCGGTCACATAACGTTCAAAATTCAGGTCCTTATCTTCGCTCGTTTTGACCCAGTTTACGTTCCATCCTGCGGGAACCAAAAAGTCTACGAAGAAGAGTTTTTCATTTTCGGGGATCAATGACAGGCCACCTGTTACCTCCATACCCCGCTCAGCCACGGTGAGAAGAGAATTGGAGCTGACGACCAACCTACCCTTGGGAACGCTGAGGTCTGCCATGAGCGAGAATTGAGCGGTTGGGGCATAGAAAGCAGCAATGGCGTGGACGCGCGGCGCACCCGGCTCGGCGTCCAATAGACTTTGAGGCAACGCCGACGTCAGCACCTGGCTGTCGATGGCGATGAGTGATTGGGGAGCGATGTTTGCGGCTCTCAATCGATCTTCAATGAGCAGGCCGACCACGGTGGAGTCACCGGCGACGTTCACCGGACGAAACGTTGCCAGTCGCCACTGGGCTAGTTGGGGTGCAATACGATCGAGCCGCACATTCACGACGACTCGGGTCGTCGCGGGAGTCCGCAAGGAAACCACCAGTTCTTTTTTTCCGTTGGCGGATTCAATGGCCCAGCGGCTAAGCAGGTCGCAGGAGACGGCGTTGACATCCAGGTCATCGGCCACCGCGAATCGAAATTCATCCACGGCACCGTTGAGAACGTTCATGGACATCGTGGCGTGCAGACGTTCATAAGCTTCCGTCACTTCGGCAACGAGAACGCCTCGCGCCATGACGGTACTTTGCTCGCGCAACTTGCGATTGTTGAGCGACATGACGATCGCCATGGGTTCCGTGGTTAGTAGCAAATCGAATTGGGTTTCGTTTTTCTCGGCATCGATGGTGCGGTCAAGGACGGCTGCACCTGATTTGACTTCCACATTGCCGGGCACCGCCAGACTCAGGCGGCTCGCCGGTGCCGTGGGAACTTGAAAACGCAGCGTCTGTTGTGCTGCTTCGGTAGCCACCGGCATCACCAAGTCGACGACTAGCCGGTGCTTTCCGATGCCTTCGACGAACAAGGTTACCGGACCGCCAGAGGCACTTGCCAAACTGGCCGGTGCGCCGTCGAGTGAGGCTGAACGCAAGCCAACGTGAGCGAACGGCAGGGACAGCGCGTGCAGCCCTTCCTGAAGCACCTCGACAATCAGATTGCCGCGCATCGTGGCGCGACCATGCTGAATGACTGCTTGATAGTCGGCGGCCAACAGAGCCACGTTCAGAGGCAGCTCCTGCGTAGGCGTTTGTTTCGCTCGCTGTTTGAGCTGCTCAAATTCCTCGCGAGTCATAAACACCCGCTGCGTTTCGTCACCGAGCAGGACGCGCAGATCCTCAAACGGCACAAAAAGCTCGCGAATTGGTTCTGAGTCTGACGGAGGAGCGGCCTGGCTTGGCTCCTGCCCACGCCCCGAATTCACGGCCGTCAGCCACCAAGTGAGCGTCAATGCGACGAGGCAAGGAACTCGCTTAATCATCGGCTTCGTCCTCCTTCGGCTGCCCCGTATTGGGATCGCCCGGATCAACGCTCCGCTGCTCGCTCTCCTGATTCGACGTCTTCTGCTCCGTGCTCTCCTGCTCAGCGTTTTCCTGTGTCGCGTTTTCCTGTGTCGCGTTTTCCTGTGTCGCGTTTTCCTGTGTCATCGCGTCTTGGGGCTTCGCTGGCGCTTCCGGCGTACCGCTTGCCTCGCGGTCCGGCGGTGATGGGGCTCGCTGGAACTGACGGACGCCCTGCGCGGCATACCAGGTAGACCAGGCAATTCCGATGACGGCTAACCCAGCGTAAGTCGGAAGGTTGGTCAGTTGCTGGGCCAAGGTCGGCGTAAACACGCCGCAGCCCACTGCCGCGATCAGCAAGATGGCAATAGCCACCAGTTTGACCATGAAAGAACTGCGGAGGAACACGAGTCCGACGATCGCCAGCAGGGCGAATACCAGGCCCGCCAAGACGTTTTGCCTGAGTCCCTTCAGACGTAGCGAGCCTTCGGGGGGTGGTTGGGGGCGCAGAGCCGAGAAAAGGTGAAGTACGCCATCGGTTTGGAAGGCGGGGCCGCCAGCCACGGCAATATCTTCGGTCACCCACTGGGCAAGCTGGTCGTCGGAGCGTTGAACATCAGGCACCCACTTGAACGCTCCCTCGCGTCTCCAGGAGAACTCTTCCGTCCATGGCCCAGAAGAACTCAGCAGTGACAGTTCTTCAGGCAAGAAGGCCGCGAGATAGACCTTCTGGACCGCGGGGTCCTCAGGAAACTCCGGAACGTCGATCTGTCGATGGTCGCCCGGCAAGGTGTACCGCAACTCCAGCACGAAGGAGGAATTCGGTTCTTGTCCAACCAGCGGTACGTAAAGTAGATCCTGGTCACCGCGTTCGAGCGAGACCGGCTGGCCGTTGACGCGTGCCGGTTGCGAATCGAACTGCGCTTCGTCGGGCAATTGGATCGCCAGGCGTTGCCGAGCACTCTGCACCCGATACAGCGCCTGCACGCCTTGGTGGTTGCTACGCGTGATCACGGCACGCACGAGTCCACGTTCGATACTGGTCCGCTTGACTTCTTCCAGCTGGTACCGAGTGGCGGTTAACTTGAGCGTCCAGTCATCGTAAAACTCTAGTGCTCGGGCTGCGCCGGCAATGGCAGCATCCGGCATCACGTCATGTACCGGATCGATGGGCCGCAGACCGTCGAGTTCTCCGGACGGTTCGACATCCAACGATTCCGTTTTGGTGATAATGATTTGGCCCCACGCCCGATCGGTACCGATCGGTATTAGTCTGGGAACGTCGATTTCAAGGCTCTTGCCAACATCGAGTTCATCAATCTTTCTCTCCCAAGTCAAGTTGACGATATGCTGCCCGAGTAATTCGGTCTCTCCGGTAAGACTCCACGCCACGTAACCCGCCGCGACGTCTGCCGGTGGGGGTTCCATGGCCAACTCTCGAATCTTCTGAGTGGTATTGCGAATGTCGGCTGCGTATTGTGCAGGTACGTCGATTCGCAGGGATTTCACACCGCTGTAAAGAATGTCGTAAACGATTCGAGTTTCGTAGCGCACGACCCCCGAATCGAGCCGCACAACCAGCCGCTGTCGCGCGGTAACGTAGGACTTCCTTCGTCGGACTGCTAGATCCAATTGAGTTGGTTGGTCTGAGAAGGCGAAAGCCAGCGTGGGGCGGGTGGAAGCAAACTGGTCGTCCCGGCAGGAAGGTACGCTTTGATAGGCCTCGCTAAACGAAACCGCTCGCAGGCCGGTCGTCGTTGTCGGATTCAGCCGTAGACTCTCTGGCGCATGAACAACGACCTTTCCGCCGAGCCGCGACAGGTGCTGCTGACTTGCGATGGGGATTGCCAGGGAAAAAGTCGAGGCACTGCCGGTGGGGGTGAGCAGGTTGGGGTCGCTAATTTGTTGCCGCAATTGAACCAGCAAGGCTACGCGGCCGAGCGCCTTGCTGGCCAGGTTGACGATGAGTCGTTCGTTGCTGTCACCTTCGAGGTGAAACGTGTCGACCGCCACGGCCGCGGCACCGGCAGCCTCTCGGCCTCGGACCTGAAGAACCTCAAACCCGGCTGGCACGTTGAGTTCCAGTTGGAACAGCCCCGCCTGTTCGATCTGGTAGACAGCCAAAACGTCCATGGCCAATTGCTGAGGTTCCACGTAGAACTCGACCAGCTGTTGGACACGGATTCTCGGCTGAATTTTCTCGACGCTTACGGCCAGTTCGAACGGCAAAGACGCGTATCGATAGGCGAAGGACCAATTCTGGTTCGCGAGATCGCCCGGCAACTCAGAGGCATCCATTTGCAATAGACCGGTTCGTTTGGTCGATTCGGCGCGCAGGGACGGATCGACCTGAACAACGATGATTCCTTGTTGCCGTCCGACGCCGACAGCGCGAATCGAGGGAATCGGGAGATCCTTTTGGTCGACGTCGTCAATAAATTTCTCTAACTCGATCGTCAGGTTCTGTGCGGCGCCTGCAGGCTCGAATAGCTCGACCGAAATCCTTTGCAGTGGTTCCTCACCCTCTTCAGCTTGCTGGGAGACATCCCACTTGCGTACGTTGGGATCGAACACGTTGACGACTTTGTGATCTGCCGGCACATCGACCGTCAGCTGCGACAATTGGGCGCGGCTGATCTGATACTGCAGGGTCGCCCGGGTACGTACCGCACCTTCACCGAGGAAAATTTCTTGTTGAGCTCGAACTGAGGTGATTGCTGTTAGACCGGTAGCTCCTTCTGCTCTGGGAGTCCACCGAATGGTTACTTGGGGAGCCGCACCGACAAAAGCCAGTAGTTCCGTTTCGCCTGAGTCGGCCTGCGGGCTGTCCGGATCATTGTCGCCCGAGTCGACCGGTCCGTTGGCTTCGGTGGCGGCGATCATGGGTTGCACATTGACTTTGACGCCAGATTGTGGAATGCGGATTCTCCAACGATTTACGGGAGCTTGAGGCGCGGAAAATCCAACGCTGTATTG
>JANQJJ010000500.1 GCA_028281725.1 Pirellulaceae bacterium
CCTTTGCCCTCCGGAAAGGCCGAAGAGCATGCTTCCCAACGCGCCCGATCAACGGGTTGATGATTCGCTGGACGACGATTTGGACCAGCGCGATCCACCCCTCAGTGACGACGGCTTACAAACCATGGACCCTGAACGATTTCAAGAAGACGAGGCGGAGGATTTTGACGATTCTGACGCATTGGAGGATACCGACGAATTCGACGATCTCGACGAAGACTCCGACGAGGAGGAATTGGACGAGGCGTTACCAGCTTCGGACGACGTTCCCGGCGACGAGGACCAGGGTTCCAGCGACCGGGCAGAAGACCCCACGGCTCCGCTGGCAGTCCCCGACGACCACTTGGCCGACAGCATTCAGCTCGCGCTCACGTTTCATGTGGGCGAGACGCAGATGAGTCTGAAACAACTTCGCCGGCTACTGCCCGGCTATACCTTCGAACTGGCCACCCGCATGGAATCGCCCGTTGCCATCCAGGCCTACGGCCAGACCATCGGACGCGGCGAACTGGTGCAGATTGGGCAGCGCCTGGGCGTCCGGCTCTTGGAGATCAATCAGGATGCATCTTAACCTCTCCGGCCCGGTTGACCTGATCGTCGTCTTTGCGGCGCTGGCCGTGTTGCCGTTCGCGGCCTTGATGGTCACGTCTTATGTCAAGATCGTGATTGTGTTGTCGCTGATCCGCAACGCGCTTGGCATTCAGCAGAATCCACCCAACCTGGTGATCAATGGGATGGCGATCATCTTATCGATGTACGTGATGTCTCCCGTGACGGTGGAGATGTTTGAGGCGGTCAAAGACGCCGAATTCAGCGTGAGCGACAAGAAAGCCCTGTTCGAAACGGTGTCGGCAGCGGAGCAGCCTCTGCGGGAGTTCCTGAAGAAGCACGCTTCGGAGCGTGAGCGTCAATTTTTCTATCAAACGGCCTTCAAACTGTGGTCCAAGGAGCAGGCCGAAGCGCTTGCGCCGGAAAGCTTGATGGTGCTGGTGCCGGCTTTCACGGTCAGCGAGTTGACTAGCGCCTTTCAGATCGGTTTCCTCCTGTATTTGCCCTTTATTGCCATCGACCTGATCGTTTCCAACGTGCTGCTGGCGTTGGGCATGATGATGGTCTCGCCCATGACCATTTCGCTGCCACTGAAGTTGTTGTTGTTCGTGATGGCCGACGGGTGGACGCGATTGATTCACGGGCTGATTCTGACCTACGTCTAGATGATTCCAATTAGCCGCCCCCCTATATCGAGATCGCTCGCATGAACACGGAAATGATTTTGCATCAGACGGTGATGATGTCGGTGCTGGTGCTGACCGCCTCGATGGCACCGATTGTGGCCGCGACGCTGGTGGGTCTGCTGGTGAGCCTGCTGCAGGCCCTGACGCAGATTCAGGAGCAGACGCTGGGCTTTGCCGTCAAACTGATCGCCGTGGTGGTGACCTTGCTGGTCACCGCCCGCTGGGTCGGAGGCGAAGTCTACAACTTCACCATCCAGGCATTCGACCAGTTCGCCATGGTGGCGCAATGATCGAGTTGTGGCACGAATTGTCGCGGTCCACGTTGCTGACCGTGGTCGTCTGCTTGACGCGGATGACGGCCGCCAGCCTGGTGGTTCCGTTTCTGGGCGGCGAGATGGTCCAAATTCCGGTCCGCGTCAGCATCCTCTCCAGCATTGGGATTGTGCTGTACCCCATGATCTCGCCCACGATCCCTCACGATCTGCCACCACCGCTGATACTGGCCGGGCTGTTTCTCAAGGAAGCGCTGCTGGGATTCCTGCTCGGGTTTCTGGCAGCCAAGCTCTTCTGGGTGGCACTGGGCATTGGAATGGTCGTCGATAACCAGCGCGGCGCCACGATCGCGGAATCCCTCGATCCATCGTCGAACGAGCAGGTTGCGCCGATGGGCCAGTTCTTTCAGCAGACGCTAATCGCGCTATTCTACGCCGGTGGCGGGTTCCTGGTCTTTCTGACCGCCATGTTCGAAAGCTACGTGGCGTGGCCCGTGTTCACGTTTTACCCGCGATTTGGTGAAGCCTTTCCTGCCTTCTTTCTCGGGCAACTGGACGAAATCATGCGGCTGACGGTCGTGCTCGCGGCGCCGCTGCTGATCACGCTGTTTATCTCGGAGTTCGGATTGGGGCTGATCAATCGTTTCGCTCCGCAGCTGAACGTCTTCTTCTTGGCCATGCCGGTCAAGAGCCTGGTGGCGCTGATCGTTCTGATCTTCTACTTTCCCTACCTCGTCGACTGCTTCGTCCATGAGTCTGCCGAATCAGCCCATATTCTCGATTGGTTGCGGAAGGTCGTTTTGTGAGTTCCGAGAAGACCGAACAGCCGACCAACAAGCGACTCCGCGACGCTCGCAAGAAGGGACAGGTCGCGCACAGCAAGGAGATTTCCTCCACCGCTCTGCTGCTGGGTCTGTTCGCCTACTTCTATTGCTGCGGCGGCTGGATCTACGGGCGGCTGATCGAACTGATCCAGGCGCCGGCCGACTTTCACAAAATACCATTCGACCAGGCGTTGCCGCAGGTGCTCGCGATCATGGCGACCGAGGCGGGGCTGCTGTCGCTGCCGGCTTTGGGGATTGTCTTGCTACTGGGAATCGCCGCCAACTATTTCCAGGTGGGGCCGCTGTTCTCCGTCGAGCCCATCTCGCCGAAGCTCTCGAAGCTGAACCCCGTGGATAAACTCAAGCAGATCTTCTCGATGAAAAACTTTATCGAGTTCGTCAAGTCCGTGATCAAGGTCGTGTTTCTCAGTGTGCTGATCTACTACTTGATTCGCGACGCCTTGCCATCGTTGGTCTACATTCCCTACGACGGCCTCGACGGAGTTATTCAGCTACTCGATGCGCTGCTCTTCCGACTCGCGATCGTCACGGGATTCGCCTATATCGCGATCGCCGCTGCGGACTTCTTCTTTCAGCGCCGGCAGCACGTCAAGCAGTTGATGATGACCAAGCAGGAGGTCAAGCAGGAGCATAAGGAGAATGAGGGCGATCCTCAGATCAAAGGCAAGCGCAAGCAACTGCATCGCGAATTGGCCAACGGGGAGGTCGAAAAACGGGTCAAGAAATCGACCGTCTTGGTGACCAACCCCACCCACTACGCCATCGCGCTGTTCTACGAGAAAGGCCGTACGCGACTGCCCGTGTTACTCGCCAAGGGGAAGGGGGCGCGTGCGCTGCGGATGATTGACATCGCCCGCCGTGAGGGCATCCCCGTGATGCGCAACGTTCCGCTGGCTCACGCCCTGTACGACGACGTCGACGCCGATACCTGCATTCCACGCGAATTGATTGAGCCGGTTGCCGAAGTGCTCCGCACGGTGCTCCGGCTGCGAGAGGAGCAGGCTCACTACCACGGGGTCGACTGACGAAGGCCCGGTTTTCTGCGTATGCGGCGACGGCCCCCCCTGCAAGATTTCGCTGCTACCGAAGTTCTTCGTTAATAGGAAGCGTTGCCCGCCCTGTCATCTCAACCGTAAACACAGGATCCCTGACTTGAATACGCTGCAGCAACTCCAGTGCCTGATCACAGAGGTGGGGTCGGTCCTAGGCGAAATCGAACGGATCGAGCGGACTTCGGAAAACGTCTTTGTCGTCGTCTTCGACGAAGAGACCGCGATCGAAGCCGAGGTCAACGAAGCCGACGACAAACTTCAGCTCACGATGCTGCTGGGTCCCACGCCGCCGGATCGACGGAGCGAAATGTACGCCCTGCTGCTCACCTACAACTTTCTGAGAGGGGAGACAGGCGGTTTTTTCATGGCCCTGGATGGCCCCGAAGGCAGTGTTTACCTGCTGCTCGACATTTGCGACTTGGATCTCGAACTCCACCAGCTGGCCCAAATCCTGGCCACGATGCTCGGCACGGGCAGAACCTGGCGCCGTGCGCTGACGGCGGATCAGCCGACCGAAGACGAATCCGCGGAGCCTGAAGTCGGCGACGCAATCAAGGTTTAACGACATCCACTGAAATCACTTCTCAACCACTTCTCCAGGAATCTCACCATGTCAGGTGTCTACGGTAATCCACGGGCCTCAGCGACTGTCGACGGGCTCGTGGAACTGTATAGCACGATGGACAAACATGATCATCTATCGACCTCGAGCTCGCGGCGCAGTCCGCTCCGTTTGCGAAACTCAGGAGGCGTTGACGATGCCGTGGAGCATAGCGATCGCCAGAAAGTGGCCGGCGCCAAGAAGGCCGTCTACAAAGCGCTGAAAGATCACATCGGCAAAGAGGCGGCCGACAAGATATTCGAAGATAGAAATATTAAGATATACCAAGGCAGGGGCCTTTTCAAATCCTCCAGACCCGACGGCCAGAAGATTACCAAGGACGAGCTCGGGATCATTTTGGTAGCTGCGCAAGAAGAGAAATTCAAACAATCGCTCGCTGCTCTGAAGCCCCCGCAACGGATGGAGTTGGTGAGAAAAGCCGACCGCGCGTTGCGCCGTTCCCACCTGCCCAACGATCCTGAGGTTGGCTGTCTGTTCGAGATGAGTGCGCTCGCGGACAGGGGCTGGGAGAACGTGAACTTCCTGCGCAAGGCGGCACGGTTCCAAAAGGGTCTCAACAAGCTCCGGGCCCTGAGACTGCGGGAGGGGCAGGACGCGCGGCAGCAACGCAAGGAGGAGAAGCGTCTGCGCCTGATCGCCATGGAACTTCTCAGCATGAGTGGTTACATGAATTTCCCCGGGAATGTAGGAGGTGAACTCAGGAACGCTGCGCGGCAGTACATCGGAAACGACTTCGAAAACGCAAACCGCAAGGTACTCCAGAAAAAAGCCAAGCAGCTGACTGCCAAGGATCTGAAGGCGCTCGGTGCCCTTTTCGAAAGGGGCTCCGGCAGTCTCACCAGCGTACTTAACGACCTCAAGGGCAAGTTCAAGATCAAGATCAGCGCCGAGCGATTCATCGATGCGCATCCAAACAAGAAAGGCTCCCTTGAAGAGCTCAGAAGTTTGCGGCAAAAGATGGACGACGACGACCACCTGCGTCTCGCCGGGGATACCCTATATGTCCGGCCGAACTATCGCGGCCGCAAGTGGAAGTATAGGAAGATGTTTAGTTGGAACCACGCCAAATCACACTTCTGGGGCGGCACCCGCAGCGAGAAATTCAAAGAAGCCAAAAAATTCGTACAGAGGCGGCTCGTGGAGCACTACGAAAAGCAAGGTGATGTGAATCCAGAAGAGACTGCCAAGGAACGCATGGCCAAGTACATGAAGGACGACCGCGCCCTGACCAAGGATGATTTGGGCAAAATTCTCTTGCTAACTGAAATGTGATTCTGGCGGCGAGTGGCTGCAAGTCTTCTGCCTGGTGGGGCATGTCGGCGACGACGAACCCGAAGCCAAGTACGCGGCGCTGCTCGAAGCCAACCTGTTTTGTACTTCCCTAACTCCCCACCGGCATGCTTGCTAAAAAAATGAACAACCGATGTACGGCATCCAGCAATCAGAACCGTTTCCCGAAACTTCCAATCGATGCAATGTAAATGGGTCTGACCGCCGAGTCACGGCCGAAGAACAAGCCCCAGAAATCTCAAAGAAAATTGACCAGGCACGTAAGCAGGCGGAATTGGACGCTGCGCAGGTGCCGGGTGGCAACGACCAGGCAAAGCACCTCCAAGACCTTCGCCCGGTAGCCCGCACCGACTTGGCGAGTTTTGCCAAGACCCGCCGACAGAACGCCCGGTATCTCAATCAGTTCTTCGCCCATCCCTGGGATCGCGGAAAACGGTCGCCGTTCCAGGAGCATTACATCGCGAAGATGCGCGAAGCGTTCACAGTCGGCGGGAAGCTGGACGAAGCACACCTGGAAGCACGAGCAATCAGCGCCGAACGCCAATTCGTGGCGTACCTGGACCATCACGCTGACGTGGACCAGAAGCTCTTGAACCCAGGAGAGGCACGCGAGATCCTGTCCAACACCTTGTCCCCGGAAGAAAAGCAGAAGATCGCCCGGGCACGCGTCGAGCAGGCCGCTGGCAGGGGGGGAATCCGCGGAAGAGTGAAGGTCGGTTGGACCAAGTTCCGATGCTGGGTGCTCTTTCTGAGCGACCTGACACCCCAAGAACGACACGCCACGATCTGCGCGCGTCTGGATCACGAACATCACGATCTGAGCCAAAGGTTCGACGCGTTCATCGACACACACACGCAGCAAGGCCGGGACATCACGAAGCTTCGATATCCGCACTTGACCGCAGTCTTTGATGGTCGTGAACCAAACGGGTGTGCAAAAGACGCATCGCCCGTGCTGTACCGCCGGGCGTTTCGATCGCATATGGACATGTTGAGAAGTCAATCGCATATGGACATGTCGAGAAGCGATGCGGACTATCTTAACTTTGGTAACTGGGTCTGCGGCTCGTCGGGAGGTGACTCCAGCGACCCGAGCGGCACGGCGCTGGCGCAACTGACGAAGTGCGACCGAGCGCTGACCGACCCGGGCGTCACCAAGAAGTCGTTTCAGAACCGGCGTTACCTGGAGAACAGAATCGCTGAACTCGACCAACTCAAGGACGAGAACGCTGCTCTCATTCAGCAGGGCGAAATCATTGACGTTCCCACCGACGAGGGCACTAAAATTCGAGACGCACTCCTGGCCGAGTTACGCGACTGCAACACCGCGATCGACGCGCTGCGCAGTCAGCTCCAGGAATTTCTCAATAGGGATTCGATCTCACGCAATTTGTCGGAGCTCAACATACGGACCGCGATCTGCGTGCTTGAAAACAAAATTAGAGAGCTCAGAAATGAGTCTTACGACCAAGTGCTGTGGGATGACGTGCTCTGCGAGAAGGAAGTCTCCACCGATACCACCTTTGCATCTGGTTCATCTCGCATTTTCACAGACGTCATGCACAGCCCCGAAAAACTCCGAGACGCTGACGCAGTGGACTCGCTTATTCTGGCGATCAAAACCCTAAGAGATGGGGGAGGCCCCGGCGCTGGTAAGCATGCCAAAGACGTCGACATTCGAGACGTGAAGCGTTTCACCAAGGGTACGAAGAAAGACATGCGGCGCTGGGTGAATGATCAATTGAACCAGCAGGTCGTGCGCGACGGGTACCGTCATTGGGGCAAAAAACGCCCGCAGCTCTCCGGCCAAGACTGGCAGGCAGTAGAGGCAGAAGTGCGCAGGAAAGGCTACCCTAAAGAAACCGTGCAGCGGCAGCTGGTGGTGAACGGGCCGGGATATCAGGAGCAGTTTTCGTTCGAGACGGTCCCCACCGGTACGCCGCAGAGGCGACGGAACGGGCCAGAGAAGCGACGCGCCCACGCACCCAACCTGCTGCTGCATGTAGTCCGGGGACCAAAGGGACAGGTTTTGTCCAGATCGGTCGGTGTGGACAACCTCGACTCGGTCAAGCTCGGCACGTCGGACCAAACGTCAGACGACGACTGGCAAAAGTGGGCCGAGGTTTTGGGGCTGGCCTGCGAAGATCATCGGCAAAACGCGCCCGGACGCGACCTGCCGCAGCAGATGGTGCATGTCGACGTCCGTTTGTCGAAGCAAGGCGACCACACGTCGCGGGTCGCTGAAGGGCTGCGTGGGAGCCACAAGTTCCGGTCCAAGGACGACCCAAAGGCCGGACCAGCGGCTCAAAGGGCCCAACCGAAGAATCAAGCGAAAATCAACGTGTCGCCCATTTGCTTCAACTTCGCGGTCGATGACCTCGGCAACGCCGAGCGTGAGCGACGCAACACCCAAAACATGACCGAGCTTGTCGGCCCGCTGGACACCGTTGGCGACCTGGGCGGAGAGATCGGGAAGGCGATCGAGCGTTGCCAAGCAAAGCTCGATGGGTTGCAGGGCAACCAAGACGCCAAGGACAAAGCCGAGGCTCTTCAGAAGCAGATCAATTTGTTAGAAGAACAAGGCAAGGCGGTCCGGCAGATGTTTCGCGAAGGAAGGCACAAGACGGGCCGAGGCCAGGCCTACGAGATGAGTACGGCAGTGCTGTCGCTGGTGTCGACGGCTTCCAAGGCGGAGTTGGCCGCCGGAAACAGGGGGACGGCCTTCACCTCGTCGCACGGAGGCTCTGTCGAGGAGGCCAGCTATTTGCGCTGCCAACTGACGGCCCACACGATTCATGGCGCGATGGGAGTCTCGCCCCACGATTCCCACGGACGAGCAATCACTCTTTGGGCGCTCGCTCAAGGCGACGGGAACGTGGTGGGCATCTGGCAAAACGGCTACCCCCCATCCGGTCGGACCAACCACATCGCAGACCGCCGGTCCTACGACAAACGTTCGCTTGACCGCCACTATTGACGCCTTTACCCAAATCTTCGCCACCCTCTGGTTACCAGGCTCCGCCTGGTAACCGAATGACCCGCAGGCTCTGCCTGCCACGGCTACAAGCCGTGGAGTGACCCAATTGACGGAGCGCAGACGAGGCAGAGCCTCGAAGACAAGGCGTGCCCAGGCGGGAGCCTGGGAACGAGGCGCCAAAAAAAGTTAATTCGGCAGCGCCACTTTGCGTGAGCCGCGAGGCGCTAGCCGCGGGTTTTGCTGCACCGCCAGACAGCGCCTTCGCCACCATCTGGTTACCAGGCTCCGCCTGGTAACCGAGTGACCCGCAGGCTCCGCCTGCCACGGCTACAAGCCGTGGAGTGACCCAATTGACGGATCGCAGACGAGGCAGAGCCTCGAAGACAAGACGTTCCCAGGCGGGAGCCTGGGAACGAGGGGCTGAAGGCGGGAAGACAAGGCGTGCCCAGGCCGGAGCCGGGGCACGAGGCGCTGGTGTGGTAAGTCGTCATGCGACCGGGAACGGGGCTCCTTTGATTGGTGAAACGCGCTGTGGCCGAAATACCAGGAGTCGTCCCGTGCAAGAACCATCCCCGTCTCGGCGTTCTCTACTGCGAGTCGAGCACGATGTTTGTGCTCAACGGTAGCGGCGGCTCGCGCCGAACAACCCACTCTCCAGGCCGAAGACAGGATATGTCATGACCATCGAACGACTCTCGGAACTACTCACCTCCGTGGGAGCCACCTTGGGTATGGATTTACAGCCCGACGAAAATGGGCAATGTTGCTTGAGGCTCAACGAGACCTTCGACGTCTTTCTGGACTACGACTTTAGCAGCGAGTGGCTGCAAGTCTTTTGTCTGGTGGGTTATATCGGCGAAGAAGAGCACGAAGCCATCTACTCGCCCCTGTTGGAAGCCAACCTGTTTTGGACCGGCACGGAGGGGGCAACGCTGGGATTGGCTCCCGACGACGGCAGCGTCTACCTCTGCGACAAGAAGCCGCTCGATGCGCTGGGGCCGGTGGAGTTTCAGGCTTGGCTGGAGACGCTTCTCAAGACGGCCGAGAGGTACCGGAGCTGGCTGGATGCGTCGGACCCTTCGCCCGGCGGCGAAGAAGACCAGGATGAGCTCAGCGAAAATCAACCGCCAGCAGAACCGGCCGAAGCCGAGCTTGCTGCCAAGTTCGGTAACGGTTTTGTACGCCCCTGACTCCCCGCCGGCACGGTTCGATAAGGCTTAAGGACTAAAACTACGATGTCAATACAACAAATTGGCTCCGTTAACGGTCCTGCTGCATCCGAACCGAAACCGGTTGTTACCCAGAAGGAAGCTCCCAAATCGAGCAGCAAGCAAGAAGCGACCCAATCGAGCAATGAAACTGCAAACCAGGTCAATCGAGCGCGTGATCAGGCGACTCGGGACGCCGAGAAGACGAAGTCAGTCAAGGCAACGATGCGTACCCTCAAAGCCCTCGGCCTCATTGACAAGATCGACCCACTCAGATCGAGTAGTGCCCGGAAGATTGCCAAGAGGCGGAAAGAGAACATTCGGTATCTCAACCAGTTCTTCGCACGTCCTGGGGACCGCGGAAAACCGTCGCCGTTTCAGCAGCGGTACATCGCAACGATGCGCCAGACGTTCAAGGTGGACGGGAATGTAGACGAAGCACACCTCACAGCACGAGCGCAAGACGCCGAACGCCAATTCGTGGCGCGCTGGGACAAGCACCCTACCTTGAACGAGCGGTTGATGTGCCCGGATCACGATCGCAAGATCCTGTCCAACAAATTGTCCACGGCTGAAAAGCAGAAGATCACCGAGCAACGCTTAGCACAGGCCCGCAAAAAAGGAGACTGGGAGTATAATAAGGCAAGGTTCCGATGTGCGTTGCTTAAACTCAAGAATCTGACCCCCGAAGAACGGAGCGCCACGATCCGCGACCGCCTCAAGGAGGACCACCAGGATCTGTGCGGAATGTTCGACGATTTCATTTGCCGGCACACGAGGGAAGGCAAACGCACTACGGCCTTGCGATACCCGCACTTGACCAAAGTGTTCGATTTTGGCGAGCAAAACACCTCGCCGGTGTTGTACCGTCAGGCACTTCGCTCTCGCATGCGCACGTCGGGAGCTGACGACCCCGACATCGGCCCGTTGAGTCAGTGGGTTTGCGGGGCGCAGGGCCGTGCTTCTGGCAACCAAGACTCCGCTCTAGAGCAACTCACGAAGTGCGACCTAGCGCTGACGAACAAGGACGTCAAGCAGGATTCGTTGCAGAACCGCGCCTACCTAGAGAACAAAATTGCAGAACTCCGCAAACTCCGAACCGAGAACGATAAACTAATTCTAAAGGGCCAAAACCTCTCAGTCTCCAAAGCGGACGCCTCTTTTCGAAATGCATTCGTTGCCGAGTTGCAGGACCGGAACCAGGCGGTCGATGCGTTGGTGAGGCAGCTCGAGGGGCTCCTCGACAACAATTCGATCGCATGCAATTTGTGGACCCTCAACCAGCAGACCGCGCTGCACGTGCTCACAAAACATGCCGAGGAACTCATCAGGAATCCAGACAAACTCAGCGGGAATGCCGATGAACTCAGCGTGAATTCAGAAGAACTCAGCGTGAATTCAGAAGAACTCAGCGTGAATTCAGACGACCGCCGATTTACGCTTACCCTTACACAGCGCCAGCAAGACGGCCTGCGCGTACTTGCCGAGGCGATCGAAGAACTACAACAGGAGCAGGCCTTCCCTGGTTACGACGTCAAAAACCTCGACATTCCAGACGTGAAGCGTCTCACCAATAAGAGGAAGGAAGAGATGTGGAGGTGGGTGAATAAGCAATTGAACCAGCAGGTCGTGCGCGACGCTTACAAGTCGTTGGGCAAAAAACCCCCGAAGAAGCTCTCCAAAGGAGACTGGCGGGCAGTAGAGAAGGAGGTACGCAGTCGAGACGACTACCCTAAAGAAACCGTTCGGCGGTCACTGGTGGCGAACAAAAGGGCCCTGCACAGTCAGTTTTCAACGGAGACCCGCCCCGCATGCCAGTCGAAAACCGCCGTCGCCGAGGGTTATCGAAAGGGCAAACCGCGACGCGCCCACGCACCCAACCTGCTGCTGCATCACGTCTGGGGACCCAAGGGTCAGGTTCTGTCGAGGTCGGTCGGTGTCGATAACCTCCACTCGGTAAAATTCGATCGCTCGGGCCGGCCGTCAAAAATCCACCAGCAACAGTGGAGAGAGGTCCTGAACTTGGCTTTCGAGGAGCATTGGAAACACGGTCGGGTGCGGCCCGAGAAAATGGTGCATGTCGACGTTCGATTGTCGAAGCAAGGCGACGACACGTCGGAGGTCGCCGCCAGGTTGCGTGGGCGCCATGAGTTCCGGTACAAGGACGGCGGAAAGGTCGGAACTGTGAAGCAAGCGAGAGTCAACGTGTCGCCCATTTGCTTCAACTTCGCGGTCGATAACCTCGGCAAAACCGAGCGCGAGCGACGCAACACCGAAAACATGACCCGGCTTGTCGGCCCGCTGGACACCGTTGGCGACCTGGGTGGAGAGATCGGGAAGGCGATCAAGCGTTGCCAAAAAAAGCTCGATGGGTTGCAGGACAACCGAAAAGCCAAGGCTCTTCGGAAGCAGATCAGGTTGTTAAAAAAACAAGGCAAGGCGATCCGGCAGATGTTTCGCGAAGGAAGACACAAGACGGGCCGAAGCCAGGCCTACGCGATGAGTACGGCAGTGCTGTCGCTGGTGTCGACGGCTTCCAAGGTGGAGTTGGCCGCCGGAAACAGGGGGACGGCCTTCACCTCGTCGCACGGAGGCTCTGTCGAGCAGGCCAGCTATTTGCGCTGCCAACTCACAGCCCGCACGATTCATGGCGCGATGGGAATGTCGCCCCGTAATCCCGACGGACAAGCAATCACTCTTTGGGCACTCGCTCTAGGCGACGGGAACGACGTGGGCAGCTGGCAAAACGGCCACTCCCCATTCAAGCAGACCAGCGACATCGCGGACCTCCCATTCTACGACGAGCATTCGCTTGACCGCTACTAATTCAATGAACGAAGTCCTTTTTGTACGTCTCTGACTCGACACCAGCACATTCACACAAGGTCTGAAATCGCGATGTCAAACGCTATCCAACCAGCCTCGGCTGGCGGACCTCCCGATGACAACCTGGTGGCGGCCAGCCCCCAACACGCAGCCGCACATCGCGGAGGCGGAACGGGAAAGACAGCGGAGGCAGTCAACCGCGCACTCGATAAGGCAATTCAGCACGACCATGCGCGGCGTGCGTCTGAAGACTCGTCAGAGAGCTTCGGACTCGCCAGGATGATCGAGCCTGCCGGGATCAACTCATTATCCTCGACGGCTGCCAAGCAGATCGCTAAGACACGGAAACGGAACGTTCAGTATGCCAACCAGTTCTTTGCACGTCCTTGGGACGGCGGAAAACCGTCGCCGTTTCAGGAGTGGTACACCGCGAAGATGCGCAAGACTTTCACTGTTGGCGGGAAGCTGAACGAAAGCCTCCTCGCAGAGCGAGCGCAAGACGCCGAACTCCAATACCTGGCGCACCTGGACAAGGATCCCAAATTGGGCCAGTTCCCGTTGCAGGCGGGGGAGAGTCGCGACATCCTGTCCAACTCCTTGTCCGATTATGAAAAGCAGAAGATCACCCGAGCACGCGTAGCACAAGCCCGCGAAGAAGGACGCTTTGTGCCTTGGGTAAGGTTCAGATGTCTCGTGCTTTTTCTCAGCGACCTGACACCCCAAGAACGGAACACCACGATCTGCCGGCGACTCTATTTTGAACATCAACATCTGCGCGGAGAGTTCGACAAGTTCATTGGTCACCATACGGAAGAGGGTCAGGATCTTACGAGACGTCAATATCCGCACTTGACCCGGGCTATCAATTTTGAGGCGCAACCGAAGAACGCGTCACCTGCGTTGTACCGCCAGGAACTCCGCTCTATCGTGAACCAGTTGCGAGCTGACACGGAACCCAACCACTTTCCCAACTGGGTTTGCGGGATAGCGGCTGGTGACTCGAAAGACCAGGACACGGTTCTTGGGCAACTCACGAGGTGCGACCAGGCGTTCACCAACAAGACCGTGGCGGAGAACTCGTTGCAGACCAGAGGCTACTTGGAGCGCAGAATTGCTGAACTCGAAGAACTCCAGGGCCAGAACACCGCATTGATCCAAAAGGGCCGCGGCATCGCAGCCCCCGATGGAGGCGATCGAATTCGAGACGCGTTTATTGGCGAGCTGCAGGACCGGAACCAAGCGATCGACGCGCTGCTCAGCCAGCTCAAAGGAATTCTCGAAAGGGATTCGATCTCACACAATCTGTGCGAATTCAACAAGCTGACGGCCATCGGCGTGATGGAAAACAGGATCAAGGACCTCACCAGACCGGATGGCCGGACCACCACAAAGAAACCAATCACTACCACAGCCCCAGATCACTCCGCCGCCGGTGGTCAAAACGCCGCCGGTGGTCAAAACGCCGCCGGTGGTCAAAACGCGGCTGCAGTCGGCGTGCTTGCACAAGCAATCCAGACCCTGAAAGATAGAGATGACCCCATCGCTGACAGTTCCGCTAAGAACCTCGACATTCCGGACGTTCAGCGTTTCACCGGCGACAAGAAAAGAGACATGCAACGTTGGGTCTCCAACGTGTTAAACCAGCAGGTGGTGCGCGACGCGTACAAGCGGATGGGCCTTGGTCGCCAGCGAGTCTCGGACCAGGAATGGCAGGAGGCAGAAGGAATGGTACTCACGAAACGCTATCCTAGAAAAACCGTTCGGCGGCCTCTGGTGGTGAGCCGGTTGGGTGTGCCGGAACGCTTTTCAACGGAGACCATCCCAGCCGTCGAGTCCAATGGCACTGTCGCCAAAGATTATCAACGAGATGGGCTGCAAGGCGTGACGGCCGGTACGCCGGACGAGCTACTCGTCGGGCAGCAGACGCAGAGCGCCCACGCACCCAATCTGTTGCTGCATAAAGTCCTGAAAGATGGTGATGACGCGTCGTCGGCGCCGGATACGTTGTCGAGAACGGTCGGTGTCGACGACCTCGACTCCGTTAAGCTCGACAAGTCGGACCAGCAGTCCGACATCCCCCGGCAAATGTGGAAAGAGGTTTTGAACCTGGCACTCGACGATCATCTGCAACACTCCGGACGTGCCCAACCGCCGCGGCAGATGGTGCATGTTGACGTTCGCCTGTCGAAGCGAGGCGACTACACATCGCAGATCGCCGCCGACTTGGATGGGCACCAGAGTCTCAGCGGCCGATCAAAGGATATCCATGTGTCGGCAATTTGCTTCAACTTCGCGGTCGATCACCTCGGTAACACGGCGCGTGAGCGTCGCAACACCCAGAACATGCAGAAGCTTGTCGGCAGCCTCGACTCGAACGGCGACGTCGGTGGAATGATTGGGGAAGCGATCAGCCGTTGCAAAACACGGCTCAGCACCGCCCATGATTCCGAAACCAAGAAAGCTCTTGGTCAGCAAATAAGTCTGCTGGAGAAACAAGGCCAGGAGGTTCGGCAGATGTTTCGCGAAGGAAGACACAAGACAGGTCGGAACCAAGCCTACGCGATGAGCACGGCCGTGCTGTCGCTGATTTCGAGGGCTTCCAAGGCGGATTTGGCCGCCGGGAACATTCAGATGGCCTTCACCTCGTCGCACGGAGGCAGCGGCGAGCAGGCCAGCTACCTGCGCGCCAAACTCTCGGCCCACATGATTCACCACGCGACGGGAATGTTGCCCCGCGATTGCGACGGACGAGCGACCACCAGGTTGGCGATCGCACAAAGCGACCAGCACGAGGTTGAAATGTGGCGAAACGGCCGACCACAATTCGACGCCCACCACATCCAAGATGCCCCATACCGGAAGTATAACAGCCGTTCGCTGGACCGCCACTACTTCCATTAGCGGCGGCCTGTTCCCCTGCCGCGGCCAAATCTGCTGCTCAGGTGCAAGATCCGCCGACAGCCACGTTCTTTGATAGGGGCGGTAGATTTGGGTAAAGGGGTCAGACCCGGGTAGTGCAAAGCACCCGGGGGGAGGAAAAGGGG
>JANQJJ010000512.1 GCA_028281725.1 Pirellulaceae bacterium
CCGTTCTGCCACCGGCGAAATGAAAGGCCACCCCATGTTTCTACGACTTACCTTGGCTGCTGGGATCTTGGCGACCAGTGTATCCGCAGGGTTTCGCGATGCACGAGCTGCTGAAAAATCGCTGCTTCAACGTGTCGAGGCGTGGAAGTATCCAGCGTCGACCGTCGACGGCTTGGAGATGGGGCCCGGAAAACAGTTTGACGCAGCGGGCAACCGCACGAACTCCGCGACGCAAAGCAAAGCCACGTTCGTGACACCGGATTCGGTCGAGGACGTGTTGGCGTACTATCGAGAACTGCTCGAGCAGGAGTATGGCGAGAAACGCCCCGAGAAAACGATCGAAGGAGTGGATTCAGCGGGTCGTTCTGTGACCTTTCAGCAGGCGTTAGGCGACCGCCAAGTTGAATTGCATGTCATCATGGTCAACGATCCGAAGAAATCGACGACAGTCGTCATCAGCCGCGCTGATGACGAATCGGAAACTCACGTCAGCTGGTCTCAATTTCAGGAGTACTCTGCCAGTGAGTCTGACCAGCCTTCGGAGCAAACGAGTTCGAAGGGGCGCGCGCTGAACCTAAAAAGCGAAGGCGACGCAGTGCGTAAGGGAGAAGTCATCGCGGAAGTCGTCGGCGTTGAGCCGGAAATGATCAAAGTCCTTGAAAACCTTCACGAAGCAGAGTCCATGGTTCGCGCGAACGAAAAGAGGCTGGAGGTTGCAAAGGAATGCGTCGCGGCATTGGAATCGTATCTTGCAACCACCGAGCGAATTCGAGACCGATCAACCCATTTGAACGGGGCGGAATTGGCAGCCGCAGATCTCGATAGTTCTTCCCCCGAGCTTCGTGAGCGCCGGGCAACGCTGGACTACGCGTTGGCGGAATACAAACGGCAGAAGACGCTCTGGGACGAAAGGCTTGTCGCACGGTTAACTCTCGTGCAGGCCCAGCGAAAGTACGAATTCGAGAAAGCACGCTATGACCAGGCTGTCAAATCCACGCAGGAGTCGAATCAAGACGAGCCAACCAATGACCTTCCTGCCTCGGAGACTTGGAGTTGGCTGATCGCGCAGGCGCGAGTCGACAGTGCCGTTTCCGAGCTTCGCATCGCCCAGCGTGAAGTCGCCCTTGTTAAAAGCCAACTTGTCAAGTCGCAATTCGATTTGCGGCACTCTCGCACGGCCGCGTCGCTTTTTCGTCACGACAAAATGAAGCAGCAAATCAAGGCCCCTGCCGATGGTGTCATCACGGCAGTCACCGAAAAACCCGTGCTGGAGTCAGGTGACACGATTTACAGAATCCAACCGACGGGTTCACCAGAACAATCCGAGGAAATGGTTGTGGCTTGGCAGCCGTAAGCGAGAGTCAGATTCCCATGTCGTTACCCGAAACTCGTGACAGCCTCGTCTTGCGAATCAAAGACGCGGACAACCAAGCAGCTTGGGAGGAGTTCGTCTGTCTTTATCGTCCCGCCATCAAGCGAATTGCTCTCTCATGCGATCTTCAGGAGGCTGATGCGGAGGAAATCGCTCAACACGTCTTGATGGCCGTTGCCAGCTCCGTCGACCGTTATCAGAAGGTGGGCGGCTCCGTTCGGTTTCGCCATTGGTTAAGGCGAATCGCTCGCAACGCGATCATCAACGCCATCACACGTCGGCCCGAAGATCGCGGGACGGGGCGATCGTCCGTTCAGGATCTGTTGGCGCAAGCACCCTCTCCCGGTGAACAGCTAGACGCCTTGCTTTCCATAGAATCGCGTCGAGAGCTTTATCTCCGAGCAAGCCAGATCGTAAAAGGCGACGTTTCTGAGGATACATGGCTTGCATTTGAAATGACGGCAGTTCGCGGCATCGAGATCGAGAAGGTAGCAGAACAGCTCGGCAAGTCGGTCGGAAGCATCTACGCGGCGCGCAGCCGAGTCATGAAACGGCTCAGAATCGAGGTGGCAGAACTGGACCGGCTGGGCGCATCTAGTTGACAAACATTTCTGATCCCAAGGCTAAGCTGAAGTCGCCCCCTAGAAGGAGTTCCGACCATTCGACCACAACTTGCCTGATTTCTTCGTCGCTGGCACTGATTGGCGACTTGCGCAACTTCTCCAAATCGTTAACGGAATACTCACCGCCTTCTCAAACCACCCATCTTCGTTTGCTCACCGGGTGGAGTTGTCAGGTACGCTTTCGCAGGTGTCGTGCCGCTCCATGCGAATCGCGATCGGTTCGCGTACGACCACAACGATTCCCGTATCTAATTCTGCTTTCGTTTGTTTTGTTTCTTCGCGTCAAGGTACTTGCCCAGTGCGTCGAGCCTTCCGTCCCAATACTCTTCAACCTGCGCGATCCAGTCGCGGACATCGTGGAGCCGACTCGCTTCCAGATCGTACCGGTTCTCGCGACCTACTTTTCGCCTTCGAACCAGCCCCGCGTCGCGCAGAATCCGCAAATGCTTCGAGATCGCCGGCTGGCTGATCGCAAACGGCTCCATCAACTGCGTGACGTTCCGTTCGCCTTCGCGTGCCAGCCGAAGCAGCATCGCACGCCTCGTTGGGTCCGCGATCGCGGTAAAGACATCGGCGAGTTGATCCTGACGCTCCATACCTCCATCATATAACCGATCGGATATATGGCAAGCGAGGGACTGATGAATTTGCTTGCACTTGTCCTTCGCCCGGATACGGCGGGTATCTGGCAGATGCTGGGCCTGGCTCTGGAGAAGGTTGGTGAGCTCGGCAATGGCCGCGATGCCTTCGAGCGCGCTTGCGAACTTGAAGACGCCTACGGACCCGACGCGGGTCAATCTTGGCAATGGGTTGCTCACACAGAAACGAAGCGACTCTGCCTTAGACGCCGGTCGACACGCAATCCGCTTGATGCCCGATCATCCAAGCGGCAATGGAGTCGCCCGTCGCGCGTTGATGCTGAGGGAAAACTATTCAGGAAGTACTGCCTCTTCTCGAAAAGTGCGACGAAGTTCGCGCAAACCACCCGGCCTGGCAAGGCCCTCCAAGCAACGGATTGCCAGGTGCAAGCGACGCATGCGGGAGTCCATGGCCTCAGAGGACACGTCGGACACGAGACAACTGGATTCTTCTGATTCCGCTGGCGAACGGCCACCGTCCAACGGCTTGCGATTCAGCGCCGCATTGAGCCCTTATGCTCTATGGGTTACACGTCGCCAGCACATGCACACTGGCCTTTGCAGTCCACAGCCTTGCCGCACGCCAGCCGAGAGACCGCTACAGCGATGCCAAGCGAGGATATCATCACCGACTCGATGAGCGACCTGCGGCATGTCTACGCCGACCGCGACATCGACTTTGAAAGAGCGCCGTGGATTTCGGCAGACCACTTGGGTGCGAAGTGCGAACTAGTTGAACGAATGCCGGCGTCCGAATCGGCGAGCCGTAGCACGGGTTGACACCCGCGGCAACGGTGCTGACTGCCTCAGTTCCCAGCGACCAAGGCGCGGTGCCCTGTCAGAGTTGTCAGAGAGTGGACTTGGTACGCTGTCAAAATCCAGTAGAATGTGGATTATCGTGAGCGGTGCCAGCGGCATTGAAGCGCGACGTCAACCTTACTTTGTCACGGGTTTTCTCGACGTTTCCTGGGCTCATTCCGCGTCACGCACCCGTAGCTCAACTGGATAGAGCATCGGTCTTCGGAACCGAGGGTTGTAGGTTCGAATCCTACCGGGTGTGCTTCCATTTGGCCCAATAAATCATTGGGATGGGCACTCCTCTCAGACGGTCCCGAACGTAGTTTTCCACGCAAGTTTTCTCGGTAGGCTACCAAAAAACTTGTAGGAGACAGCCGCTATGGGCCTTCACTCTTCCGTCCCGCGTTACCTGAAACATGCTTCTCGCCAAGCCCGTGTCATCATTAACGGTCGCACTATCTGGGCAGGTGCAAGTCGCGATTCAACAAGCAACCAGATCGTGCCTCGTCGCCGAGTGGTTCACCTCTGGTAGGAGTTCTTCGTTCGGCCAGTCCAGTGAAGTCCTTATGTCCAACCTCATGCTGGACTACCTGAAGCACTGCCGGAGTCACTATCCTGTGGCCCCAAGCTCCGAAACCGCACAGACCGTTTCCGTTCTACGGTTGGTTGCCGCTCTGTATGCCGATCTCCTCGCCGCATCGTTCGGGCCAATACAGTTCAAAGCGATGCGCCAAA
>JANQJJ010000560.1 GCA_028281725.1 Pirellulaceae bacterium
AAGATAAGCCTCATCGGGCAGTTCCAGTAGCCTTCGAAGCGCTTTGTTTGCCAAGAGCACGCGAGAGCGATCATCGACCGCCAGCACGCCCTCTCGCAAATTTCTCAGGACCAAGTCGTTGCGATCGTTGGCGTTCTTCAAGTCAGCGACGATTTGATTTATGGACTCGGCAACGATCGACAGCGGCAACTCGAGATCGGAGGTGGAATCGGCAATCGGCGGCAGGAACTCCCCATCTCCGGTTGGGACGCTGCGTACCGAATCCAGCCACGGAGTCAATAAAACCTGTTGATGCTTTGCCTCTCGCCAACGAACGTACATGGCAACGGCCGCAAAGACCAATCCGCAGACGTTCACCACCGCCCAACACACCCACCAAGTACCCGCCAGCGCGTGCTTCTCGACTTCGCGGGTCAGCTGCAGCGCCAGTTTCCCACCACCGGAATCCTGACTGTGTTCCCGAATTTTATGCCGACTTGGTTCGGGGCCAAACGGCAGGACCGCGGAGAGCCGCCGCCTGCCACCCGCGGTCGAAGACCACTGAATCGCGAACTCGCGCTCTAGCGGCCGGCCGCCCAGATCACGATAGACGGGCACGATGTCCAGGTCGAGCTGGAGCTCCATTTCACTCCAAGCTGGATCATTCTCCCACGGCTCATCCCAGACCGTCGCTCGTACGATTGCCGTAGCGGCACCAACATCGCGGCGGAACGATTCTTCCTCCCGCTGATACCACGAACGCTGCAGCAAAAAGCTGCCCAAGCCCCCAGTGAGAGCTGCCGCGAAAATCCAGGCAGCCGTGATACCAATCAGAAGCCTCATCACCTTCGTTCTAGCGGAGCCCCTAAGAACGAGAAATGCGTCACCGGGGCCAGTCTGGAAGTACCTGAGTCAAACTGACCTGCCCTAGGCGCCGAAAAGCGGCGCTGCTGCGAATCCCCTGGTCCCAAGCGGGAGGAAGCACTAGCGATGCTCAAACCGGAATGGCTCGCCCCTCTGATGGGTTGTCCGTCAAGGGGCCCAGCTCTATCCGGTGAACCACTCCTCACAGCACCGACGCCAAGTTTACTATCGGCCTATCACGGACGCTAGGGATAGCTGCCGCCTACCCATTGCTCGGTTGCGCGAAAGGTTTGATTTCGAAATCCCGTTTGGCGATGGTACTCTGGCAGCTACGGCCAGCCCCAAGACCGGCCGCCACGGGCCTGCGTCTGACGACGAGGCAGCAGGGCGCGCCGGCGCGGCATGAATTTGGGCGGCCTCGCGCCAACATCCGAGTTTTTTCCAGCCTAATCGTCTATCGTGCGGGCGCGGAACAGCCATGACACTGATCGCAAAACCAAGGTCTCTTAGCGGAGGTTCAGCAGATGTCCGACCTCGAATTCTTGTTGCGCAGCGGCGGCTTGTCCTTGCTAGGTTTGGGACTTTTGCTGGCGTTGTGCGGCGGCTACTTCATCGTGCGCCCCCAGTATGGAAGTGCCCTGATGATTTACGCCCTTGCCACACTTCTGCCGGCCACTCTGGCTCTGCTGGCAATCTACTCGGCCTGCGGTCAGTTTACCGCCATGGGAAAGGCCGAAGTATCGCCCAAACCAGCCGAGTTTGCTTCGGTAGTCGGTTACGCCATGTCCAGCGGATTCTTTGGTATCCTCGGCACCCTATTGCCGACCGTCATGGCATGGATCGCGTTTTCACGCGCCGCAAAACAGCAGCGAGTAACGTGAGCTCCGGTTTTTCGGACTGGGCTGCGTGGTCCCGCGGTGATCGTCTCCCAACAACTTCATCGTCATGGTACGTATTGCCTTCGTACTCCCTGGCGGCCGAGTCACGATCGTTATGAATGTACCACTCGATTCACGACCGCGCGCCGACAGATTTCAATTCTCGCTACGCGGGCTCTTGTTCTGGACACTTTGCCTCGCAGTCGTGTTGGCCATTTTGACCGCGCTGGCAAATGCCATCCAAACTGCCCGGCGGTCCGCAATCTCGATGGCATCGCAGAGTCCTCTAAACCAGTTGCAGTTGGCGCTTCAGAACTACCACTTGGTGAACGGTTGTTTTCCGCCGGCCTTCATCGCTGACGATGATGGAACGCCCATGCACAGTTGGCGTGTGCTCATACTGCCCTACATCGAAGAGCAGGCCTTGCATGCTGCCTACGACTTCACCGAGCCTTGGGACGGCCCAAACAACTCGAAACTTGCTGGCCGAATGCCGAGCATCTTTCGCTCGCCGAGTGAGAGTGAATCATCGAGTTGTACAAATATCGTAGCGATCACCGGCCCAGGAACCGCGTTTCCAGGCAGCTCCAGCTCAAAACTGACAGACTTTATCGACGGTGACAGCAACACGATTCTACTGACCGAAATCACCGGCTCCGATGTGCCTTGGCTTCAACCCCGAGATATCGACACTCGAGAAAACCCACTCGCGATCAATGATCCTGAAACACTCAGCATTTCTTCGGTTCACTGGCGGCGTCCGTACGTCGTTTTCGCGGATCACATCCGCGCATACGCGGTGCAGGATGACATACCGCCGGACGCACTTCGGGCGCTGACAACGATTGCCGGTCGAGAACCCATCACGCGATCGAAACTGATCGACCAAGGCTATCTCCAATAGCCGGTGCGCCCAACCGGCCGAGTCGCGGGAGAAAATTGACTTCAATATTTTTTGGCATCCAAGAAGTTTCACGGTGCAGGGGACCATTCATAACCCCTCTGTAGAATCATGCCCGAACCACTCTCCAGAGATTCACATTCCCAGTTTTGCAAACTGAGAATGTCTTGGACGGAGCATCACGAACGACCAAAATCATTTCGGCTTTGCGGTAAGCCGCGGCCCTCGCCCTGTTCCCGCGATCGACACAAGGGGTTCGAAAACAGCCGTGGTTTACTAAGAGAATATAGTGAACGCGGTTCCAATTCTTGTTTGGCAAGAAGCTGAAAACGGCCTAGGACTGGCTTGGAAACAACGCGTGCGAGCGGGCAATCTCAGGCTGGATGCCGAAGTCCATTCGCAAGTGAAAGGGGCGACGCGGGATAGCGATTAGCGCGCGGGTCTTTCAATCGCGAGCCCGAGTATCTCGCCGCCCAAGTCATTGCGGCACATCGACAGAGGAATATAATTTCTTCGACTTGCTAGGCGTCTTCCGTTCCGGTAGAGGGCAGCGTCGGCAAGACCTCCCGATGGCCTCACACGATTCATGTCTGAACGCAAACGCGACATCACGGTACATCTCGCCTGGTCCCAACTCGACACGCCGATTGTCCCGATTCCAACGGACGCCCGTGTGCATTTATCGGTTGATCCCCCGGAATCCGAGAGTGCCGACGATCAATCGCCTACCGAACAACGGGGCTCCGTTTCCATTGTTGGCAACAGCGCTGGGCTATTCGCACTCGCCGAGCATTTGCTTGCCATCGCTCATACTGAAATAGAAGGCTATCAACAACACTTCACCGAGGATGTCCCAGAAAACTTCTTGGACTCCGATGGCAATTGGGAGTTGATTGTTGGCCGCGATGACCGGCGGACCACTGAGCGCTAGATATCGGAGACGACACCCTCATTTAAGATTGCTATGAGCCAACTGTTTCGATTCCCAAGTGCTCTCAGGCGAGATCCAGCAATCGAGTCGTGGATGGATAGGCGCTCGGGTGCGTTGGGAGCCATCGCGCGGCGCTGGTTTGAGGTGATGCGTGACTGCGGTGACGATGTACGCGAGTTATTGCATGATGGCCATCCGACGGCGTGCGCGCGTGATGCGGCGTTCGCCTATGTCAACGCCTTCCAAGCTCACGTTAATGTCGGATTTTTTCGTGGCGCCGAGCTTGTTGATCCGGAGGGTCTGTTGGAAGGGACCGGCAAGTTTATGCGACACGTGAAACTCCGGCCCGAACGCGACGTCGATGTCACGGCTCTCGAGAAGCTAATCGATAGTGCATACTCGGATATGAAGGGCCGTCTTCCCGAGGCAGAGTAGGTCGTGCAGTCTTCGTACGTTTCGCTCTTGAGGGTAATCGAAGCGCGGTTTAGTGTGACTGCGATAGTCGGTCGCCGGCGGTTGGTTCCGGCTGGGTGTTGTCGTCTTGCTGCGGCGGGGGCGACGACCGGTGGAGACGCCAGCTTTTGGCGAGTATCAGTCGAGCGCCTCGGCGAAACGTTAGAAAAGACCAAGCCCAGCTTATGATGACAAATAGGCGGTTGCGAAAACCGGTCAAGAAATAGATGTGGACGACGAGCCAGGCGAACCATGCTGAAAAACCGGACATGCGCAGCCGACCGACTTCGGCGATGGCTCGGCTACGACCGATCGTAGCCATCTGGCCTTTGTCGACGTAGGTGAATCCCGGCCTGGGCTTTTGATTCAGATCGCAACGAACCACCTTCGCAAAGTGGCGACCTTGTTGCACCGCCACGGGAGCGACGCCGGGTAGCGGATGCCGCCGGTTGTCATCCTGGAAACAGCACTGATCACCGGCGACAAAGATGCCAGGGTGCCCCGGGATGGAGAGATCATTCTGGACCATTACCCTGCCCTGCCGGTCGCACTGAAATCCACTTTGTCGGCCAAGTGCCGATGCTTCGACGCCGGCGGCCCACAGTACGGTGGCCGCCCGAATCCGATCACCGGACACTTCGACTCCATCGGAAGTGATTTGGTTGACCCGTGAACTGGTCCATGTCTGAACGCCCAGTTGTTCCAGATCCCGCATGGCCCGACTCGAGAGTTTCTCCGAGAACATCGGCAGAATTCTGGGACCGGCCTCAATCAATATGATCCGCGCCAATTTGGAATCGATATTGCGAAAATCTCGCGCGAGTGTGAAGCGACTCATTTCTCCGATGGCGCCTGCCAGTTCCACGCCGGTTGGGCCGCCACCGACAACGACAAACGTCAGCTGCTTGCGGTGTTCGTCTGGGTCGTTGGTGATTTCGGCTTTCTCGAATGCCTCCAGCACGCGTCGTCGAATCTCAGTCGCCTGTTCCAACGTCTTCAGGCCGGGAGCATGCTCTTCCCACTGATTGTTCCCGAAGTAGCTGTGTACGGCTCCGCAGGCAAGGAGTAAATAGTCGTACCGAAGCGGGCCAAAACTGGTCGTTACCTCTTGTTTTTCAGTTGAAATCGATTCGAGTTCGCCACAGACGACGCGGACGTTGCGATACCGCGAAAGGATGCTGCGGATCGGAGCGGCAATGTCGGCAGGACTCAGGCCCGCCATGGCCACTTGATACAGCAGCGGCTGGAATAGGTGGTGATTGCGGCGATCCACTACCGTGATCGCGACACGGGGATCGCGAGCGAGAGCCTCTGCGGCGTTGAGACCTGCGAACCCGGCTCCGACGATGACGACTTGCTTTTGATCTTTCACACTCACAGACCCGGCGAGAATCAAGCCGACGAACCAGTACTTGGTGGCGAACTTCGGCGCCTCACGACCCGTGCGGTCGCGGTACAGGCAATCGTAACAGGATGTCGCTCGGTGAATAGCCACCTAGGATCGGCTATTCCGGCAACGGCTGGTCCTTCGTTTCAGGGGCGAACCAAAGCGTGACGATGCCGATCAGAAAAACACAGCTCATCGAGACACCCGCGTAACGCCAGTTGTCAGGAACGGGGTAGTCGGGCCCTGTAAAGACCCGGGAAGTCAGAAGCCCAAAAACCGTCGGCCCAAAAGCGGCAACATAGCGTCCGACGTTGTAGCAAAACGACGTACCGGTACTGCGCAGGTGAGTCGGGAAGATCTCTGGAAAATAGATCGCGTATCCGGCAAATAGCGACAGTTGGAAGAAGCCCATGACGACCAACATCCACAGGTCGGATGGCCCATTGAGTTTCAGGAAGACGAAGGCCGTCATGAACATGGCCGCCAGATAGGCGATCAGGAAAGTCGGTTTACGGCCGATACGCGTGGACAGATAGCCAAATGAATACATGCCCAAGAACGCTCCGAGTTGCATGCACAACAACGTCATGCTTTGCCAGAACAGCAGCGTACCACTAATCTTGCTTTCGACCTCTTCGGCGATTGCCGTTTCGGTTTCGCTCAGTTGGGTTTGCTGCTCTTGAATGAGGAAGTCTTGTTCTCTCTTGAGCAACAATTCCAAAACGGCAACTCGGGCCGCGTCGTTCTCAGCAGCCGCGATTTCTGCCTGATAGGCCTCCTCGGCTACCGCTTTGCGAAAGACGACTCGGCTGAGGTCCCCACTAAAAAAGCCGATGCCCCAAAGACCTACCACGCCGGGGATCGCTAGGAATAAACCGACCAGCGCGTTCTTGCGCCACCGCGGGTTGCCAAACAGCTCCGCATAGGAGCCTCGTTTCTGTGAGATCTTGGAATCCTGAACCGCAGCGGTGAATCTCTCCGGCTCTTTGAGTTTCCAACGAATGACCAATGCCAGCAGGGCGGGCAAGGCGCCAATTATAAACATAATCCGCCATGCGCTGATTCCCTGTTGTTCCAGCGGTACCAGGCTCCAGACGATCAACGCGGCTGACACGTTACCGAGTGCCGATAGGGCTTGGAGCAGACTCAGCGCCCTGGGTCGAACCCGATCGGGCATGACTTCCGCCACCAGGGCGACACCGACGGCAAACTCCCCGCCGACGCCCAGGCCGGTGAGGAAGCGGTAGAACGTAAAATCCCAGACCGATACCGAAAGGGAACTGAGACCCGTGCAGGCCGAGTACACGAGGATCGTCAGCATCATCGTCTTGGCTCGGCCAATTCGATCGCCCAACGCTCCAAAAATCAGCCCACCGGTTGCCCAGCCGGCGATGAAGATACTCGTGGCAAAGCCGGCCCATTCGCCAATTCGCGGATCCCCTTCGGCCACGCCCAGCAGATCGCGCATGGCAGTCGGCCGCGCCAAGGTGAATAGCTGCTGATCCAAACAATCGAACAACCAACCCAGAGCTGCTACCAGGAACACGAACCAGTGGTAGCGATTCATCTCGGCATACCATGGTTTCGACTGGGGAGACCCTTTGCCGGGAGGCATCTCGGCGGCATTTGCCATGATGGTATCTTTCGCGAGCAGGTGGGATTTTGAGGAGGAGCCGGAGATAGGTCAGGCGGAAGCAGTTTACGCCCTGATGCTAGCACTTCGCAAGTTTGGTTAGGCTAGCGTGCCCAAGAAGATCAGAAGAAACGAAAAAGGGCCCGCTTAGGTGGCTCTTCCAAGCGGGCCCTTTCCAACCGTGAAAAGCGGGCCTTGGGCTGATTTCAGCCAGTTAATTTGGTCACCATACTCCGGCAACCTGCGCCTCTAAGATCACGGGGCATCCCTGTTCGTCCAGCACTGGGACCGATGGCTCAGATTCACGGTGGCTCGTCGTGAAACTGATTTTTTATCGATTGCTTTCAATGCTAAGCTGCGATTGGTCAATTAGAAGGATTGTTGACAAATCGTTTCCAGGATGAAGCGATCGTGGCAACCTAGCTCCGCTACGGGCCTCGGTTACTTGCCACGCATGCCTCAAAGAGCATCCACTGTGCCAATCCAGCATTTGTCCATGAAAATTGTCTATAATTCAACTTTTCTGCTGGTGATCAGCGGACTAGCAGCCTGCCAGAAAAAGGGGGCTGACCCTTTGGAGACCGTGTTGAAACATTGGAAAAACGACGGTCGGAGAGGGGCAGCCCCCTTTTTCTGGCAGGCTCTAAACTATCATGTCCGAGCCCCATGAGGGAACGATAGGCCGCCAAGGGTTTGTAAGATTTACAAAGCTGGTGAACTTCCGCTGTACTTGCTGCAGTTGACCTATCTTTTCCAGTTGTTAAACCCCGCCTCGAAAAGGAGAGAGCAGTTCCGTGATAACGATTGCCAAACGACTCACCATAGCGGGCGCGATCGCCATTTCGGTGGCGTGCTGGAAGCCGACTTATGCTGAGGACGCCTCGGCCGCTCAGGATCATGCCGTTGTCGAGGCGCTCTTGCGTTTGCCTGGCGGATTGGCCGAGCACGCCGAGCAACGTGCTGCAGTCCTCAGGCATCTGCGTCGCAAATCGGGTACGCGCGAGTATGTGAACGTTGCCTCCAAGCTGGGCGTTTATGAGCAGACCGAGGAACTGGTCAAACTACTCACGGCCGTTCCCTTTGATTCGCTCGGAGTCGACGCCGCCAAGTTGTTGGTACGAGCGAAGCAATTCGATGCTGCTGGTGCGGCGGTCTCGTCGGCCTACGGTGATGAGCAAGCCGCGGCAGCGGCCAAGGCGCTGGGCTATGTCAACCATCGAGCGGTTCGCGAGATACTTCAGGCGGTGGTCGTCGATGGCCAGCGAAGTCGCCAGGTGCGAACGGCAGCAGCAGGCGCACTGGGGCGTAGCGAGCCGGGCCAGAGGTTTTTATTGGGGCTGGCTAAAGAGGGCAGGATCGCTGACGACATCCAGTTTGTCGTGGCTGATGCCCTGCTGGGGGCGTCTAACAGGCAGATCCGAACCGAGGCTGCCGACTATGTGACAGCGGCGACCGCGTCGGGCAATGAGACCATTCCTGCCGTGCGTGAGCTCCTGAAAATGCGCGGTGATGGGGCTGCAGGTAAGCACGTATTTAACACGGTGGGTACTTGTAACAAGTGTCACAAGGTGCGTGGTGAAGGTAAGGAGATTGGTCCTGATTTGTCGGAGATCGGCAGCAAGCTCTCGCGCGAAGATATGTACGTGGCCCTCTTGAATCCCAGTGCGGCTGTCAGCCACAACTACGAAACATACACACTGCTCAATGCCGACGGGCAAGTGATTACGGGATTGCTAATCAACCGAACCGATGAGTCGGTAACCATCCGTACGGCCGAAGCGGTCGACCACACCGTTGCCACCGAGGAGATCGAAGAGTTAAAGAAACAGTCGGTTTCGCTGATGCCGGCCGATTTACAGAAGGCCATGTCCGTACAAAATCTACTCGACCTGGTCGACTACCTGCTGCTCCTGCGTAAAGAAGGGGAGGCACCCTTTCGAGTCTTGGCCGGTAGTAGCGCGGAGACCGATCAGCATGATCCCCAAGCGGCGATCGACGGATTCGAAGTTGCCGAGGGCATCGAAGTTCAGTTGTTTGCCGCAGAACCGCAACTGCTTAGCCCAACGAGTATTGATGTGGATCATTTGGGACGCGTTTGGGTTTGCGAGGCGGTGAACTACCGGCACTTCCGAAATCCTCACAACGAACAGCGCGCCGAGGGAGACCGGATTCTCGTCCTCGAAGATGTCGACGGTGACGGTCGGGCGGACAGGCAAACGGTCTTCTATCAAGGAACTGACATCGATTCACCGCATGGCGTTTGCGTGTTGGGCAAGCAAGTCATCGTATCGGCCGGAGAGAACGTGCTGGTGTTTACGGACGAAGATGGCGATTTGAAAGCCGACTCCAAGCAACCACTCTTCACCGGCATCAGCGGTGTTCAGCACGATCACGGTATCCATGCGTTTGGCGTAGGGCCCGATGGGAAGCTGATTTTCAACTTCGGAAACGAGGGCAAGCAGCTACGTACAGCGGACGGCGAGGCGGTCGTTGATCTGGCGGGCAATGTGGTCAACGACAGCCGCAACCCGTATCAGCAGGGCATGGTCTTTCGCTGCAATCCAGATGGATCGGAGCTGGAGACGCTCGGCTGGAATTTCCGCAATAATTGGGAGGTCTGCGTCGATTCGTTTGGCACGATGTGGCAGTCGGACAATGATGACGATGGCAACCGTGCAACGCGCATCAACTACGTGATGGAGTTCGGAAACTATGGCTATCGTGATGAGCTAACCGGAGCAACGTGGAAAGCGTCACGGATTGGGCTCGAGTCGGAGATACCGCTGCAGCACTGGCATCTGAATGATCCTGGAGTCGTGCCCAACATTCTGCAGACCGGTGCCGGCTCGCCAACCGGAATCTGTTTTTACGAAGGGACGCTGTTGCCTGAGCCGTTCCGCAATCAGATCATTCATACCGATCCTGGTCCGAACGTGGTTCGTGCTTATCCAGTTGAAGACGATGGCGCGGGGTACCGGGCGAGTCTCTTGAATCTTGTCAAAGGAGTGCGCGACCCCTGGTTTCGTCCGGTGGATGTTTGCACGGCACCAGACGGTTCCTTGTTGGTTGCCGACTGGTATGATCCTGGAGTGGGTGGGCACCGCATGGGCGATTCCAAACATGGGAGGATTTTCCGCATTACTTCCCAGGGACGCCGGCGGTATCAAAAGCCAAAGCTTGACTTGGCGTCGGCAGAGGGAGTCGTGCAGGCGCTGCAAAGTCCCAATCTGGCGACCCGCTATCTGGCCCAGCAGGCCATCGAACGAAATCCCGGGCAGGTCAGCGGTCGGCTCCAGGAGCTGGCAACGCAAAGCGACGCTCCGCGAATGCAGGCTCGCGCCTTATGGCAGTTGGCCCGAGTGAGTCCGTCGCATCGAAAGTGGTGCATTGCTCAGGCGCTGCAGAGCGATCATTCCGATTTGCGGTGCGTCGGCGTTCGCCTGTCGCGGCAACTGGGAATGAACGTGCTGGACGTCGTGGACCGGATGCAAAACGATCCGTCGCCACAAGTCAGACGCGAGCTACTGATTGCCTTGCGGCACAACCAAGATCCAAGAGCCGCCGGCTTGTGGGTCGCGTTGGCCAGGCAGCATGATGGCGCGGATCGGTGGTACCTGGAAGCCCTTGGGATCGGCGCCGACAAACAATGGAACCGCTTTTTTGACCGGTGGCTGGATGCCGTAGGCGATGATTGGAATACGCCCGCCGGTCGAGACATCGTTTGGCGTTGCCGTTCGCCGAAGGCTTGTCGGTATCTGGCGAAGATAATCCAGCAAACGGCAACCGAACAGGAGCAGTATCGTTACTTTCGGGCGTTCGACTTCCACGAAGGGGAAGCCAAACGCACCGCATTGACGGAGATGCTGTCCGCGGCCAACTAGTGCAAGCCCGCACACCCTGATAGCCTGACCGTCAACGTATTTCAGCGTGAACTCGCTGCAAACTGGCTACACCAAAAGCGACAAATCTCTGGAGGGCGTATTGGCTCAGAAACCCCTCTGGATTTCAGGGGGCGCGGCAAACGCAGAGCGTGCCTGTTTAACGGATAGGCTATCGTCTGATGTTGAGCAGTTCATCAAATAGCTGCTGAGTCGCTGTAATGACTCGCGCGTTACTTCGATATTGCGTGGACGCGAGAACCAAGTCGACCAGGTCGCCGCCAATGTCGGTGTTGGACAGTTCCAGGGCACCCGCGACGACCGTACCAATGCCGTTTTCTCCAGGCTGTCCTTCGATCGGTAGCCCCGTGTTGATGCCTTGCGCGAACAAGTTTTGGCCGCGTTGCTCAAGCCCTTCCGGGTTGGTGAAGCGAGCGAGCCGGAGTTGGCCCAGTTCGCGAGCAATACCGTTGCTGAAAACGCCTCGCAACGTGCCATCTTCACCGATCACGTAGCTGGTCAGCGTTCCGGGAGGAGATCCATCCTGCCGTGATGCGGCCAGGGTTGCCGTGTCGGTCGCCAGTCCGGAGATGTTGGAGAAATCAAAGTCGAACTCCAGTGGTGACACACTCGGCAGGTTAAATCGGTCGATGGCCACCGTCGTGTTGCTCGCGGAGACGAAGTTACCGTTGCCGTCAAAAGTGATGGTACCCGTGCCGACAGAAATCTCCGCTCCAGTACGAGGTGAGTTATCGGCGGAGTCCGCATACCAGCGATACACGGTCGACGAATCGGTGCGGCTTTCGAGTACGGCCGTAACCCGCGTACGGATCGGCAGTCCCAGCGTATCGTAGGTAACGAAGTCAGCGACAGCACTTTGGCCGCTGGCTTGCTGAACCGAACCAAACGCAAGATTAGGAATGGTCACAACGCCTTCGTCATCCGTGATGCGGAAGCTGGTCAGATCGATATCAATGGCATTGTCCACACCGTTGTTGCCGACAAATCGCAGCTGGCCGTCGCGGATGTAGGAGCCAGGGTTTAAGTCGCCGGATTCGCCTACGATCGCGTTCAGCGAACTAGGAATAGGATTGGCCGAATCCGCTCCTTGGGTTTGAATACCCATGGCATCTTCCATAAAGGAGACCAGGTCTTGAACCGTGCTTGTCGCGGTGATTTCAAACGACTTGGCGTCCAAATTGCGGCCACCTTTTCGGGCTTCGAACGAAAGTGTTCCTAGGTTGAATGGGTTCACGTACTCAAAACCTTCGCGGCGAGTCACGTTGGTCAGCAACGTATTGCTGTCGATCGTCGGACCGTCCAGATCGAGCAACTGATTCCCCGGCGTGTCCAGGTTGCTGATCTCCGCATCGCTCTTGCCGTCAGTGTAGTCGGTGCCCGGTGCGATCGTATCCACCAAGTAAAAAGAATTCTGATCTGCCGCCGTGTTGCGATAGATTCGAATCGAATCGTAGGCAGGGAAACCACCACCGGAAGGCGGCGTCGGCGGGGTCGGAAAGTTGGTCAAGTGCACGCGACCACTAACAATGTTTTGCGGGCCGGCTACGACCGAGGGCTTCGTCTCAGGATCACCGGAACGGAAGTAGGTGATCATGTACGAGTAGTTTCCGTCAATGGTCGAATCATCCAACGCCGCACCGAGCGGTAGAGCCCCGGTATCGGTATAACTACCTCCCGTGGGTACCGTGTCCAGGAGAGCGAAATCGGTACCGTCCGCGTCGGTTCGGTAAATCCTCAGTTGCGAGTAATCGGGCGTGTCGGGAAGATTGTTGAGTACGATTTCGTTGTCATCGTTGCCGTTGCCAATGGGTACCGTCACCGACAACGGGCCGCTGGGTACGCTTTCTTGGCCGGACGCGTCAACGAATGCAAACCGATACTGGTAGACGGCATTTTCCTGTAGACTTCCCGGGCCTTGATTATGAGCCACGGTGGTGCCGGACGTGTCGGCAATAGGGGCACTGGCGAGTCCGAGTGTGCCGTCCGGACGCGGGATGGCAGCGTCGCCCAGGACCGCGCTTTGGATCACTTCTGCCGTATCGGCTACGTCACCGCTGGGGGTGAGCGTGCCTTCCATAACGACGTTCTGCGTTGCCTGCGCCACCGCCTCGCTTCCCAGTGGAATGGTCAGTGGAGTCAGACGCGTGGTCTGAATGCGGAATTGTTCGTCAATTCCATAACCCAGCAGGCGGTTTCCCGTCGAGGTGACCAGCTGGTTCTCACTGTTCAAGCTAAAGATGCCGTTTCGCGTGTAAACACGTTCGTTGTCAGCGCCTTCGACAATAAACAACCCATCCCCCTGAATCGCCAGGTCGGACGGGCTCGAACTAATCTGAACCGTTCCCTGAGAGAAGTCGGGAGAGATTCCAGCAACCTGAACGCCCAATCCGGTCTGCCGAGGGTTGGTTCCGCCGTTGTCACTCGTCGGGGCTGCACCGAGAGAAAGTGTCTGGAGGAACTGAGTCGAAAAGACAACCTCGGACGCCTTGAAGCCGACGGTTTGCGAGTTGGCGAGGTTGTTGCCCAAAACGTCGATCTGCGTTTCGGCCGCGTTGAGTCCAGTGAGCGCCGTGCTAAGCGACGATGTAAGTCCCATCGCAATTCACCCTGTTCTATATTTTTTGTCGGCGAAAACGAAGCAGCTCGAAAGCTTGCATAGAGACAGTCGTCATTCGCCAACCGAGTTCTAGTTGTCTACAATCTCCCGGATGTTCTTGATATCGACGATTGAGTCTCCAATATGAACTGATACTTTCCGAATATTCGGATCTTCGCTGTCCGTCTGTACCGACACGCGATCGACTACCCCTTCAACTTCGTCGGCGTTGACATCGAGTGCCGATACCGTTTTACCGATCATCCCGCTGGCCATGGAAAGCTCTTGTCCAATTGCTAGCGAAGTGAGCGTTTCGGTCAGCTGGTTGGTTGAGCCAATCTCGCGAATCTGGCTAATCTGAGTCAGCATTTGAGCGTTGTCCATCGGGTTGAGCGGGTCCTGGTTTTGTAGTTCCGTGATCAGAAGACCCAGGAACTCATCCAAGTCGACGTCGCTCAAATCATTTCCAGTCAGTCCGGAGCCTGAGCTCGAAGAGGCGGAGGAACCGACGCCTGGAACGCTAGTCATGGCAGTAATCCTATGGGCTTGCTACAAAAACCGGGGCTAGAAGGCAATTAGTGAATGCTTCGATCCAAGTCAAGGTCGCTCGGTTATGCGTGTAAGTCGATACCGGTGCTGGTTTGCCACGCCAGCTCGCTTCGTTCAACCGGCAAGTCTTGCCCGCCGGTCTGGTTTTGAGTCGCCAGCGTATCGTGCCGGTAGCCGGGATGCGATTGACGCGAGTCGCGGTCCCCTCGGCTAAACATGTTTTGTCCTTGATCTCCGCGGGCGGCATCATTGCCGTTCTTCGCAACCTCGACCTGGAACTGGGAAACCTCGAATCCCTGCTCTGCCAGACGGCTTCGTAAGACAGGCAAACTTTCTAGAATCACA
>JANQJJ010000046.1 GCA_028281725.1 Pirellulaceae bacterium
CATCGGGCCTGGTGATGGCCATTGGCCGCGGTGAGAATCTCCCGGCAGTTCCCGCGCTGGACGATCGGCTCGGTACTGAGCCTGGAAAACAGATTTCCGGATATCACCACGGCTTCGCAGCTTTCGAGCAGAATACCCGCGGCGTCATTCGGCTTCTCCTCGGATCGACTCGGCTCGTTGGCTCGCTTCTGCAGTTCGGCGCCGTCGGCGTCGTGACCAATCCATGAATCACTAAAATTATTTCCAGTGATCGTGATGCTGCCAGACTCCTCGCGCACCGCAAGTCCAACGTTCTTGACGATCGTAAACGTGTTGGCCGATACCGCACACCCGTGGGCATCGCGCAAGTCGATACCTCCGGTAAACTCATGCGCGATCACGTTGGCCGACAGCGTCGTCCCATAGCAGTCTCTGTCCAGGACAATCGCCCACCCCTGGCATTCTTCGATCATATTGCCGGCCACGACCGAGCCGTACGTATTCTCGATGACCACGCCATCGGCGAGATGGTCGTCTAAATTGTTGCCGCTCATCGCCAGGTTGAAACTGTCAATACACTTGAGCCCCGTTTGATTTTCTTCGAAGTGATTGGCCGACACCACAATGTCGTGACAGCCCTCAAGGTAGATTCCGCACTGCTTGTTGTAAGTGAGCAAGTTGTCACTTAAACGGGGATCTTCATAGCAGTAGTCCAGTCGCAGACCATCGCCGCCGTGGTAGCTGGACGCCACCCCTTGGACAAACAGCTCTTCGATGAAGCGAGCCTCGATGCCGGCTCCACTTTTGGGATTGCCCGTGACGCGCAAGTCGGCAATGCGAACTCGCCATAGGCGCTCTGCACTCGGCGTCGCCTTGCCCGAGAATTTCGGATTTTCGACGAGAATTGCCGGCTGTCCTTCATCGTTTTTGTTCTTCAGATGCGTGGCAGCTCCCGCACCGATGATCATCGTGTCACCGGTCCGGATCTTCAGAGGCTCGGACAGCTCGTAGACACCCGGTGGGATTCTGAGAACGCCGCCGGACTCCGGGATGGCGTCAGCGGCTGCTTGTAGCGAATCGAAATTGGTGGCGTCGACCGTGCCGTCCTCGGCGAAAGCAGGCATAGAGAAACTCAGATAAACTACGGTCAAAGCGGCCAGGCTCCCGCACCCGATTCGTCGCGTTGGCATATATTTACTCCCGTCTCGAGTGTTCGCTGGCAGTACGTAGTTGGACAGCGCCCCCTCTGAACAATTGCTGGTCGCTGCGCTACAATGCGGTCAGCGTGGAAGAACCCATGGTAAATCATATGGAGGTTATCGTGACTCGGCCTTGCAAAACTTTCTGGCTGGTTCTCACACTAGCGGTTTCGTATATCGGTATGTCCATGGCTCAAGCGGGAGACGCAATGGCGAAGAAAATCACATCCATTGAGGGAATTACCGAATACCGCCTGCCCAATGGGACTCAAGTGCTGCTGTTTCCCGATCCGAGCAAATCCAGGGTAACGGTCAATATGACCATCTTCGTCGGTTCGCGGCACGAGGGTTATGGCGAAGCCGGAATGGCCCACTTGCTCGAACACATGCTGTTCAAAGGCACGCCTCTGCACGAGAGCATTCCGGAAGATCTGAAGAACCGTGGCGCTGATTTCAACGGAACGACCTGGCTGGATCGCACGAATTATTACGAAACTCTTCCCGCGGCCACGCCCGAGCAGGCCGAAGAGAATCTCGAATTTGCCATTCGGCTCGAAGCCGACCGGCTCGTCAACAGCTACATCAAGCGCTCCGATTTGGCCTCAGAAATGACTGTGGTTCGCAACGAATTCGAGCGAGGCGAGAACAGCCCACGCAGGATTCTCATGCAAAGAGTTCAGTCGGCGTCGTACGACTGGCATAACTACGGCCGGAGCACCATCGGGAACCAGAGCGACATTGAGCGCGTACCCATCGATCGTTTGCGAGCCTTCTATCGCAAGTTCTACCGCCCCGACAACGCGATGGTCGCCGTTGCCGGCAAGTTTGAACCATCCAAGGCACTGGAGCTGGTAGAAGAGTACTTTGGCATTCTTGAGGTGCCGGACACTCCGTTGGACCGCACGTATACCACCGAACCCCCGCAAGACGGTGAACGAACGGTCGTGTTGCGACGAGTGGGAAATACACAACTGGTCAATGCGGCCTATCACGTTCCCAGCGGCGCTCATCGCGAATACGCGGCGATTGAAATGCTCGCCTACATTTTTGGTACCGAACCGAGTGGGCGGCTGTATCGCTCGCTCGTCCTGCCGGAAATCGCCAGCAGCGTCTCAACGATGTCGATGGCCCTGCACGATCCGGGGCTCATCATGTTCGTTGCGCAGGTTCCCACCAGCAAGTCCATAGAATCGGCCAGACAAACACTGCTGCAATCGATCGAAGGGGTCGAGGCAACGCCCATTACGGAAGAGGAGCTTCGCCGAGCCCAAACGCAATTCGCCAAGGACCGTGAGCTGCGAGCCGCAGATACGAAGAACATTGCAATCGAATTGAGCGAGTGGGCCGCCCAGGGAGACTGGCGCATGTACTTCCTGTTTCGCGACTACGTGGAACAGACCACGGCGGAAGAATGCACGGCGGCGGCTGTTAAGTATTTGACTCGCAACAATCGCACGATTGGATTGTTCATTCCAACCGAGGAGAGTCAGCGTATCACTGTCCCCACCAAGCCTGACTTGGAAGAGTTGCTCGCCGATTATCAGGGACGCGGCGAGATCGAACAGGGCGAACAATTCGATCCCAAACCGCTAGCCATTGAATCTCGAACCACCCGTGGCCAACTGCCGACCGGGTTGAAAACCGCCTGGCTTCCGAAGAAAACCCGCGGCGGCTCGGTCCATATCAACATTAACCTACGCTATGGCAATGAACAGTCTCTGTTCCCCTACAAGTCCGCGATCGAATTCTTTCCAGAGATGTTAATGCGCGGCACGCAACGGCTCAGCTATGAACAGCTTCAGGATCGCCTGGATGAACTCAGAGCCCAGGTCAGTGTCTCTGGTACCACGGGGTTGCTGAGTGTTTCCATCGAGACGAAACGCGAGTACCTCGAAGAACTCATGCCGCTGATCGGTGAGATCCTGCGCGAGCCTCGTTTTGACGCTGAGGAGCTCGAAGTCATACGGCGGCAGGCCATCGCGGCAACGGAATCGCGGATTACCGAGCCTACCGTCCTGGCCGGATTGGCCGTTCGTCGCGCGCTGGCACCTTATGAACCAGATAACATCCGGTACGTGCCTACGCTCGAAGAACGAATCGAGCGATACCGGAGCGTCATGATCGAAGATCTCATCCGGCTGCACGAGTCTCAGCTCAGCGGCCAAAACGGCGAAGTCACGGCCGTCGGTGATTTTGACCCTCAGCAACTCGCAACAGCATGCACGGCGATCTTTGAAGATTGGAAGACGGACGTCCAGCACCAACGCATCGCTCACCCCGCCCAAACGGACGTCGCCGGACGCACTGAAGAGATTCTGACGCCTGACAAGGCCAACGCCGTCTATTACGCCGGCCAGCAAATCAAAATGCGAGATGACCACCCCGACTATCCCGCCCTGGTCATCGGCAACTACATCCTCGGTGCCGGCGCTCTGTCGTCACGTCTTGGCGACCGGGTTCGACAGAAAGAGGGACTGTCCTATGGTGTCGGTTCAGGGGTCAACGCCCACCCGGTTGACGCCCGTACCAACCTGACTTTGTTCGCAATCACCAACCCCGAAAATCGTGACAAACTAGTCGAGGTCATTCAGGAAGAGATCGATTTACTATTGGCTGACGGCATTACGGCTGAAGAATTGGCCGCTGCCAAGCAAGGATTCCTACAGACTGAACAGCTCGGGCGAACCCAGGATGGCAATTTGGCTGCCATCCTGGCCAGTACGATCTTCGCTAAACGCGATATGGAGTACTACGCCAACTTCGAGAACCGCATTGCGGAACTGGATATCGAGTCCGTCAACAGCGCGCTGAAGCAGTACATTGAGCCGAAGCGTCTGGTCATTTTCACCGCGGGCGACTTCGAAAAAGTAGCGGCCACGGCCAAGTAGGCGATAGCTGAGTGTACTCGCTATGGGCGGTGCGGCTCGCACGAGAAGCTGCACCACCTCTGGGGCCCTGCGGTCATGACGCCTGAGACGATCATAACGATTGTGCCTTGGTGAGCGCTCGTCTGTAGGCAACAAAAAGCGTCAGTTTGGGGTACCAGCGCTTACCTGTAGCCTACGTTTCGATGGACTCCCAACCGGTCTGCGCACAGACGGGCTTTCGAATCCATAAATCGCTCCAACCGGACTGCAATCATGAACTTCATCCGCCGCTACTGGATCGCAGGACTCGTCATCTGCTTGATGAGCATCCATGCTGTCATCATCGGCTATGTGCGCGCGGAAGCCACTCGTGTCAAAATTGCGGCAAGCAGTGAGATCCCCATCGGCGTGTATTATGTCCAGTCAGCCGATAAGCTGTGGATGTCACAACTGCGGGTTCATCTGTTGGTTCAACCGGAGCAGCGTCTGGCTTCCAAGGGGTTGATTGAGCACCACCGCTGGTTGATCCATGAAGTCGTTGAAGAAAAGCTGCGACAGCTTGATCCTGCCTTGTTGGAAGACGCCGTATTGTTGGAAATCAAAGAGCAGATCAAAATGGCCATTGAGGAGACGCTCCAAGAGAAGATTGTCGAGCGTGTCGTCGTCAACGATCGCATTGACATTCCCATCCACAGATTTGAATACCCGTTGCCGGACGATCTAACCCGGCCGGAACCGATCTTCACCTCGGCTCCCGCTGAGGCTCCCTCTGGCCCGGTGCCTACCAGCCAGCCGCCCGCCGAGAGCGACGCCGAGTAACCATGGGCTGCTAGAGCATTTTTGCTTTTGGTGCAGCCAGTTTGCAGCGAGGAACGCGTTGGAATGCGTTAATAGTACAGGCTACATGGGCGTGCCGGCTTGCACTACGTTTGGCTGCTGACTCGTTGGCCCAAGCGTTCTGCCAGACGCAACATGGTCGTACTGGCATCCCCCTCACTGAGCTTGGCCTGGATGATTTGCACGCACGAGGTATCGGCCCAAGCTTGCTCTAGCGCCTCGGCAAACTCCCCTTCGGTGGCCACCAGATAACCCCGTCCACCGCCGTACACCTCGGGCAACTTGGCGTAGTTCCACGGATGGATCTCATTGTATTCCCACTGGCCGTCGTGCAAGTATCTCTCCGTGCCATATCCATGGTTGTCGAGGATGATCAAAATCGGAGAAAAGCCGTTTCGAATGATCGTCGACAGTTCATTGCCCGTCATTTGAAACGCGCCGTCACCACAAATGGCCAGCACCCGTTGATCCGGCTTGGCGAAACAGGCCCCTAGCGTAGCGGGCGTCGCAAACCCCATCGACGTGTAGTAAGCCGGACTGAGGAAATCGGCGCTCTCATGGACCACCAGTTCAGTCGCGGCAAAAAGTGCATCCCCAATGTCAGCAATCACGATGTTATCCTTGCGGAGATGGCCGTTGATCACCTTCATCATCCGGCTTGTTTGGAGCGGCTGATTGGGCTGGAGCTCAAATGGCTGTTCCGCATGGCCTTTCAGGCTCTCCGGAATCGTCCGCCTCTCCGGAGTCGGCCTGCTGGCGATCAAACCGGACACAAAGTCCCCCAGCGGTATGCCGTGATAGAAATGATGCGATATCTGCAGTTGTTCACTGGTCACATAGATACATTTCTTCAAATCGAGATTCGCCGTGTAGATCCCCAAATTGATGTCGGTCATAAACGTGCCGAGCAGAAGCACGCAGTCACTCTCTTCGACGAACCGAGTCACTTCCTCGCGGCCCATGGCCCCTTCGTATAGCCCAACGCATAGCGGGTGAGTCTCTCGAATCACGCTTTTTCCCAGCATGGTTGCCGAGATCGGAATTTGGGCTTGCTCGGCGAGTTCCAGAACTTGATCTTCCAGGCCAAACCGATGGATCTCGACTCCCGCAACAATAACCGGCTTCTTGGCTTGGCTCAGCCGCGCGTGTGCCTCGCGAACGGCCTCTGTCAGGGCGTCCTGCTCGACCTCGACGTGCGGCCTTTGATATCCGTGAGCTGTTGGGGGAACGACGTGCACCATATCTCGTGGAATCTCAATATAGACCGGCCTCTTAAACCGATCGGCGGCATCCAGCACGCGTTCAATTTCGGAGAATGCGGTGAGCGGGTCCTTTAGCTCCGTGCCCGCGATACAGAGCTTCTCGAAAACCTCCATCTGCGTCCAGAACTCGCGGACTTTGTGGTGCAGCAGCGGATTGTTGTGCCTTTCGTTCAGTCCAGGCGCGCCGCTAATGACGACTACCGGGGACTTCTCCGCAAACGCGCCCGCAACGCTATTGCAGACACTCAGCCCACCAACGCAGTAAGTGATACAGAGCGCTCCCAAACCGTTGAGCCGTGCGTAGGCATCCGCGGCGAACCCCGCGCAGTCCTCACGCGTACAACCGACGACGTTCAGCGGACTCTCCTCCATCATGCTGTAGAACGCCAATACGTAGTCCCCCGGAATGCCAAAGACATCCTGGATACCGTAGTCTTGGAGCCGGTTGATCAAGTACTGACCGATAGAGACCTCGCTCGAACGACGACCTTGTGCAGATGGCATAGACGGGCTCCGAAATACGGATGGATACGGTGATACTGCCAAACAGGACCGGGGCACTCTCAAGCACCGATCATGCGAGAATCGATTCTCGAGCACCTTTAGACTGATACGACCGGAAGCGCCGATTGGTTGTTCCGAGTCCGATTCGCCTCGATCGCAAACTGCTCCACGGCAGGATCGACAAGCTGGTAGAACACATCGCGTTGGCGAGCCTCAAAACCGAGCTCTTCGATGGCTGCGCGAACTTGATCCAGCGTCAGATAGTGTACCGTACCCGCCTCGGCAACCACATTCTCCTCGATCATCAGGCTTCCCATATCATTCGCGCCATACAGCATCGCCAACTGGCCTACTTTCAATCCCTGAGTGACCCAGCTGCTTTGAATATTCGCAATGTTATCGAGAAACAGCCGGGCCACGGCTTGCGTGCGCAGGTATTCGAACGCGCCGGCCCGAGGAATGTCTGCCATGTCGGTATGGTCGGGTTGAAACGTCCAGCAGATGAAAGCTGTAAAGCCGCCGGTTTCATCTTGCAACTGCCTCACGCGCTGGAGATGTTCTATCCGTTCCTCGAGCGTTTCGACGTGCCCGAACATCATCGTCGCCGAACTAATGCCGCCCAGCTCATGCCAGACGCGCATGACATTCAACCAATCGTCGGTCAGCACCTTGCCGCGGGTGATTTCCCGGCGGACGCGGTCGACCAGAATCTCAGCTCCCCCTCCCGGCAGGCTTCCCAGCCCGGCTGCCTTCAGACGCATCAGCACGTCACGTAGCGGCAGGTTGTTCACTTTAGTGAAATGATGAATCTCCGGCGGGCTGAATCCATGAATGTTGACGTCCGGAAATTGTGACTTGATATCCGACAGCAGCTCTTCATACCAGTCAATTTTATACTTCGGATGCAAACCTCCCTGCATCAAAATCTGGTTGCCACCCAAAGCCACCGTTTCTTCGACTTTCTTCAACAATTGCTCGCGCGGCAGCACGTACCCTTCGTCACTCTTGGGAGATCGGTAAAAAGCGCAGAAATCGCAGACGGCCGTGCAGATGTTGGAGTAGTTGATGTTTCGGTCGATGTTGTACGTGCGAAACGACTCCGGGTGTAAACGTTCGGTGACATCGCAGGCCGCCGCACCCAAGGCGGTCAAATCGTGAGACTGCAGAAGCGTCAGCCCTTCATCCTCAGTCAATCGTTGGCCGGCTCGGGCCTTATCAAGAATCTTCGCAATCATATTGGTAACAGAGAAAGTTGAGTGCTTTCTTCGGGCACAAGACCTAACTTGGCGGCCTGGCTTCGAAATAGATCCAGACCAGCCAATTCTTCTTGCCCCAGATAGAAATAAAGTTGTTCGCTGAAGTACTTGTAGCAATCGTCTACCGACAAATCGTACTCCGCCGCTTCGCCTCCGGCTATTTGTTGCAGGTTCTCCAGCCCCGCGTCCCGCGCCCTCTGGAAGGCCTCGCTAACCCTGGGCATCACCACGGCCTGGGCTGCGACCCACATCGCGAACACGAAAGGCTTACCAGTCTCCTGGTTCCACTGTTCCCCCAAGTCCCAAGTCGCGACGTAGTCTTCCGAGTCAATCTGCATGGCCCGGTCCCCGATGACCAGCAGCGCGTCGGCGGCCACTGACCGGCAGTCCGCTTCAATCTGCAGAGGCAGGAGAGCCGGACGAATACCATAGCGCTCGAACAACAGCACCTGAGCCAATACCGCACTGGTGCGCGACCCTTCGTCGAGCGCCAACGTTCGCACCTCCTGCGGCTGGCATCGAAACAGCAGCCGAACGCTTCTGACCGGTCCGCGGCACGCGATACACGCGTCAGAGACGATTGAAAGACCACTTCCCCTGAGAAACTCGACAGAAGGAATCAAGGCAATATCCAAGTAGCCGCCCAACAACTGATCCGCCAGTCGGCTAGGCAAATCGAAGTGCAGCGTGCAATCGGGCAGCCGCTTGGGGAGTTCATAAACGAGCGGCTTGGTGTTCAGGTAGGAAACAGCTCCGATTCGATAGGTCATTCGTCTGGCATTCCAAGAGGAAACGGCTTCGCTGGCAATTCGCTGCAAGGTTAACCGTGTTGGCAGTCCAGATCTTAACATCGATCCCGATTGGTAAAAGGCGACACCGGATGCCGGTTGTGCGGCCGCTGCTTGCGTGACACAGTTCACAATCAGCGTTATCGACGTCCAGGAATCTCGACATAATGCGATTCCGGCCAGGAAAACAGATACATTTTCCTGCTATTTTCCTGTAATTAGCATGGGTTGACGTAAGTCAGATACGAACATGGCCGTCATAAAGCATGATTTCGTCGACCGGAGTCTCAGCCACCCCCAGGCATCATGAGGCCGGGCACTATGAGTCCGGGCAATACGAGTCTGGGCAACACGAGTCTGGTGATCTGGTTAATGCAAGGCACGTTCCAACGGAGAGAGGACCATGAGGAAAAACAGTCGCGGGAAGATATTGCTTGGACTCGCCATCGGTGGTTTCCTTGCCCTGATTCCGCTAACACGGGCAGCCATCGCCGGTCCCACGGTTTTGGTGGGCATCACCACGTCGGCGTCCGAAAGAACACCGATGGAGCAGATCAGTCATGATGACTGGAATACGTTGTTGCAAAA
>JANQJJ010000086.1 GCA_028281725.1 Pirellulaceae bacterium
GATTGACTCGTCAGTCAGCCCCGGGGAGGAAAACCAACTGCCCAGTTCCTGCCAGTGGTTTGCAGTGTAGCCGGTCTCTTCAAGAAGCTCACGCTCTGCGGCTTCGATCAGAGTTTCGTCCTCGGCCCCGGCAACATCGCCCACAAGTCCTGCTGGTAGTTCCACAATCGACTGGGACACCGGTGGACGGAACTGTTCCACGACGACCACCTTGCGATCATCCGTGATCGCCACAATGCCCACTGCGGGTCTCTTGGTCTTGCGAGTGGCAAACTCCCATCGACCACGCTCGACCATCGACAAATGTCGCCCCTCGTAAACAGTCTGCACTTCGTCACTCAAGTCATCGTTTCCTCAGGGAACTTCTGTTGTTGGCGACTCCGCTTCAGGTATCGGAGCCGAAGATCAGCGGAAAATCGTGAATCCTTCGATACAGGCGAACACAAATCTCTTTGCAAAACGATTGCAACTGTGGTTGACATGCTGATTGTACACAGTTCTACTTGCAATTGCATTGCAAGTGGCGTTGTTTTGCGTCGCAACCGTGCCTGCTTCAGCTGACCGCGACCGCCTCGTGGCGCTGGTGGCGGAGTCAACGCAGAGGAGTCATGGGGTGACTGAGCCGAAGCTCCTATCTGGATCTGGCAATTCCTACCAATCGAATGCGGCGGGATTGCTGAACCAGCAACTTGGATCCTTCGGACGCGATGTGAAGTTCACGGCGGGCAACATGGTCGTAGAATCAGGTTTCCGCCGGATGGTGCCGCCACAGAATCGCAAGGATTGTGCTATCGCGGACACATTTGAAATGGGAGATGGAAGAAGGATCGTTTTGCGTGGATCCGGCGTTTTTGTGGGCGATGAATCTTTTGGTGGACTATTCGTAATTGGAAGTTCGCAATCAACTTTCGTGAGTCGCTTGCATGATCGAACTTAACCAACTGACAAAGGTCTACGGTGACGATTTCGTTGCAGTCGATCAGCTGTCTTTCTCGGTGGGGCCAGGTGAGGTCTATGGCCTGCTCGGGCCAAACGGTGCCGGTAAGACAACGACGCTCAGGATGATCCTAGGATTGCTCGAGCCCACCCAGGGAGACGTTTCGATTCTCGGTTGTAGCGTCTCGAGCGCTCCGCTGCGAATGAGGGGACTGATCGGTTTGGTGTCCGCTAGTGCAGGACTCTATCCATGGTTGACACCGCGGGAGATGCTTCGCTACTTCGCAATTGGTTTCGGTTTGGATAGCGAGCAAACGTCTCAGCGCATCGGCGAGTTGTCTCAACGCATGGGCCTGGAGACTTTCTTGGACCAACGCTGTGCGACTCTCAGTACCGGGCAATCGCAGCGAGTGAATTTGGCCCGCGCATTGATTCATGATCCGCCAGTGGTGCTACTAGACGAGCCAACTCGTGGACTGGATGTTGTCGGAGCCAAGGTGGTCATCGATTTCGTTGAACGACTGAGGGAGTCCAACAAAGCCATTGTTGTATGCACGCATCAGCTTGAGGAGGCAGAAAGGTTTTGCGACCGCTTTGGGCTGTTGCATCGCGGGCAACTCGAATACGAAGGAACACTGGCGGAACTAAAGGCAAAGACCGGGCAATCCTCCTTAGTGGAGATTTTTTTGCAGCTGCTGCGTGACGAATCCGTGAGCACTGGGGTACCAAGGGAGACCGCAACGGTTCAGTAGAGCATGCGCGAAGACCAGACTGATCCTACTCAACAACCAGATGTTCCAGTTTCGAACTTGGGAGGCAGAATTCCCTTTTCTGTCGCCCAACAGCTCGAATTTATGCGCAAGGAGCTGCGAGAGACACTCCGCGACCGGCGCACCATCGTCACCCTGATGGTAATGCCACTGGTACTCTATCCGCTGCTTGGATTCGGGCTTCGTTTCCTCGCATTTCAGCAATCGAACGAGTCGGAGACTGAATACCGAGTGGCAATCGAAACGGAGAATGGGGCGCAGTGGCTGTCCGAGGCTCTTCGAATTGGCGATCTATCCTTGGATTCCGGTAATGCATCCGAGCCCCCACCCAACATCCAGGCGCTGGTGCCGGATGACCCGTCGCAGTTCGATCTTGAATCACTTGTCACAACGTCGGCAGTGGACTTGGGCGTCCGCGTCCAACTAGACGATTTGGGGGCGAACCAGTTCCGCAAGGCGCGCGTGCAACTCTATGAGAACGAAGCGTCGGCAAGAAGCCGGGACATATCACGCTACATCGAAAGACGTTTGGCCGATAGCAATTTGGATACGATCAGGAATTGGGCCAAGCAGCGAGGTCAAGAACTTTCGGTTCCGATCGAGCAGACCCGCGTATCTCTCAAACCCGGCGACAACAGACAGGCGGTCATGGGGTTATTGCCATTAATCTTGCTGCTAATGACGGTCACCGGAGGTGTATACCCCGCCATTGACCTCACCGCTGGCGAGCGCGAACGTAACACGATGGAGACGTTGATGGCTTTGCCAGTTCCTCCGTTTCGGTTGCTGGCAGCCAAGTACGTGGCGGTAGTTGCAGTTACCATGCTAACGGGGCTTATGAACCTGCTCGCGATGAGCGTTACGCTGTATGCGCTACAGTTGGACAAAAGTTTGCTGGGCGATACAGGTTTTACCGTGGGACTCGTCGCCAAGCTGTTTCTAGCGCTCTCTACGTTCGCTCTCTTCTATTCAGCCGTGTTGCTGTTGATCACCAGCTCGGCAAGGAGCTTTAAGGAAGCTCAGGCTTATCTTATTCCGCTTCTCTTGCTGTCTCTCGCTCCGGGGCTCGCGGTCCTTATGCCAGGCTGGAGTTTATCCAGTACCACCGCTGCAATACCTTTGGTCAACATACTGCTCCTTTCCCGAGAGTTGCTCGAAGGCACAGTTCAGCAACTCCCCGCGTTTGTTGCGATCATCTCCACGATGTTGTACGGAGCAGCAGCGCTTTCGTTGGCCGCGCGGGTATTTGGCAAAGATGCGGTCGCGTTTGGAGGACGAAGCCAATGGAAAGACTTGTTGAAGCGCCCCAAGAGTACCTCACATGCTCCGTCGCTCTTTTTGACCCTTTCAACCTTGGCTTCTTTGTTCCCGTCCTTCTTTATCGTGTCTGGCGTTGTGGCTCGCGGTGATACCCAACCGACGTATCGCCTGGCGCTATCTGCTGCGATGACAGTCGTTCTATTCGTCGGCATACCGTGGCTGTTGCTTCGCTGGCAACGCGTATCACCCGTCCAAGGTTTGGGATTGAGAATGGCTGCGTGGCCCTACTGGATCTCGGCTTCACTATTTGGATTGGCAACTTGGCCATGGGTTTTTGAGTTGGTCGTGTTTGCCAACAGTCTGGGAATTCGCGGATTCGATCCCAGCCAAATCGAGAATGTCGACAGTCTTTTGGCGGGTTGGAAGGAGGTGCCCCTGTGGGTGATCGTCACGTGCCTGGGGCTCGTGCCCGGAATTTGCGAGGAGTGTTTCTTTCGTGGTTTTTTGTTCCATGGATTGAAACAACATCTCGATGCCTTGCGAACGATCGTGATAACCTCCATTGCGTTTGGCTTGTTCCACGTTGTTCTGGCCGGAGGCGCTGCTCCCGAGAGAATACTCCCGAGCACCTTGATGGGATTGCTGCTGGGGTGGGTCGCGTGGCAGAGTAAGAGCATCATTCCCTCCATCCTTTTGCACGTCGTTCACAACAGCACGCTGCTGATTGTCGTTCAATCGCGTGACTTACTGGCCAGATGGAACCTAGGCCAGGTCGAGCATGAGCACCTTCCTTGGTGGTGGTTGGCTAGTTCAGCTGCGGTATTGGTTTCCGGGGCTGCCTTAGTCTATCTACCCCGCCGCCGTCTGTTTTCTCCACAAGTGAGCACATCATGACCTCGAAACCAGCTGACCAAGACGCGTTTGCGCAGCGACAAAGCGTTTAACAAGGACGACCAGTAACCATACAAAAATCAAATTTACAGTCAGACGAACCTGGCAAAAACGCAATACGTATGCATCTGCATACTATAATTAGAGCGGTCCGTGCAGTTGCATGTCATCGCTATATCGATGAACTCCTGGGGGACAACATGGAACCTTTAGACCTTCTAAGAGTACGAAGTGCCGAAAACAGGCTCCTTTCACGATGTTCAGGGATCTTCTGCTTTGCCATCACCCTGACCTTCGCATCGATCAGCTCAGGCGAAGAGCCAATGACGCTGTGGGCAACGGACGAATTCACCAGAGAGAGCTTGCGAGCGCTTGTCGGACCCAACACGGAGATTGAGCTGTGTGAGGTAGAGAACCAGTCTTTCCTCAGAAAACTAAAGCAGGCACCCGCCTCTCGCAAGTTCGCGATTTTCGCCGCGCGCGATCAGATAGACCCCATTATTGCTGAGCGTCTGAAAAACCAAGGCCATCTGATTCAGTTCTTGGATGCGCCTCGGCGCGAAACGGGGGCTCTGGCGACTTACATGCAATTGCGATCGTTATGCGGAACTCTGGTGCGTTGCTTTCCGGATCGAGCACCAGAGTTTCGTTCTCGCCTGGCAGAAGTCAGGAGCGAGCTTAGAATTCGCGCTCGGGCTCGTGCTGTTCGCCCCCTAGCGACCCTTCTACACGCGTGGTTTTCGCATTTACACCTGTCCCATCTGGGCCTAATCTAAGCTCTGTCTCAGAATCCTTATTAGCACACAGCGCGAGCGAGGGACCGATCCGATGTCCAGCACATTCACCTCGCGCGTCGTGCCAGTATTTGCTAGCTCTGAACGTTTCGAGACCAAGCCTCGTCGAGTAGCAAGGATGCACTACTTCTTTTTCCTGTTGTCCATACTTGTGGTGTTCGGCCGAGCGGCCCACGCCTGTCCATTCTGTTCAGCACTCGGCAACCCGCTGCGTGAAGAACTTGCACAAGTAGATTACGCCGCAATCGCTGTCTGTACGAGAACCGCGGACGAAGATGCTGAGCTTCCGGTCTACTCGTTCCGAATTGAGCGAATGGTGAAAGGTGCTGGCTCGGTCGGAGGAAAGGCCAGTGTTGCCCGTCTACAAGGTAGCCTCGTCGAGGCTTATTCGCCGCGAGATTTACACCTCGGTGATAGGATGCTGCTGTTTGGAATTGATGGTGACCGAATCATTGACTGGGTGGCATCGGAAGTGCTGTCGCGCGAGGCTATTGACTATCTTCAAAACGTCGTGGAGTTGAGCCGATCAGAGTCCCCCAGCGAGCAGAGCAAGCTTGCACGAATCCAGACACAGAACGCCTGGCTGAATCTGTATTGGAACAACTTGGAATCCGAAGACGCGTGGATCCGTAAGGACGCATTCAATGGTTTGGCAAAGGTCTCGATCGAGGAGCTGCGTCCGTGGGCGAAGAGTGTCAGCGCGGAAGCCGTGAGAAAACGCCTTGCGCTTCAAAGCACATCCATCGAGCACGCCCGGTTCTACTGGACAGTTCTGGGATTGTGTGGAACTAGCAAGGACGCGGAATTCGTGAGAGAGGCAATTTTCGGTCAACTCAATCAACGACATTCAAACTCGATGACAAAGGATTCCATTGGGCTGGACGCCGCCATATCGAGTTACCTGTTACTTGGTCATCATCGTGCCTTGGAGGAAATAGAACGCGAACTCCTGAGCAATTCCGAGAGGCGAGTTTCAGAGCGTTTTTCCGCCATTTCCGCTCTTCGGGTACACACCCAAGAGTTTCATGTGCTCGACAGGAAGCAAATTTGCGCGACGCTTGCCAAGGTCTTGGACGACCCAGACTTTGCCGACATGGTCATTCCAGATTTAGCTCGTCTGGAGGACTGGACTCACATCGAGACTCTACGTGAGAAGTTTCGGGCCGAATCGAGACCACCGTTTATTCGGATACCCATCATTAGGTACTTTCGTGCATGCCCTCTAGGCGAGGCCCAGAAAGCCCTTGCCGAATGCAAAACGATTGATCCGGATGCCTACCGTCGAGCCAGGGTGATCTTTCCAATGGCGCAAGAAAAGAGCTCGCGTAATTGACGCCTAGCCGACAGTTGTCCTCCACAAGTAGAACACGCCTAAAGCCGTGATAAAAAGTGCACGAATCCACGCCCATGGCAGTTTCGTCAAACGGCTGCGTCTGCCTGCAATCCGACCGCCAAACGCTTGAACAGCGATGCCAACGGAAGTCAGCGATGAAGCGATTCCAGCGGCAAACAGTCCGATAACGCCATAAGCAGCGACCGGCGAACCGCTAGACATACTTGTGAAGTAGGCAGCCATCGCCGAGGGGCAAGGCAAAAGCCCGAAAGCGACGCCCAGCAAAGCACTCATGGAGTAACTCGTCCGAAACGCTTGATGGTCTTCTTTCTCATTCACATGATTGCAGTCCGCTCGGTGATGACTGCAACGGCAACTGGTCTGTTTGGCCCTCCCAGCGCTTAAGCACATCCAAAGCCCCACTCCTATGACGAGCGTCGCCGAGATCCAGCGCATGGCTTCGTTTACATGTTCGTCCACATGGTGATGGTCGTTTGTCAGCAGATGATGCGTCAGATGCACCATGGCGGCAATCGCTATGAGCGATACGGAATGCGATACCGCGCTGGAAAGACCCATCACGACCGGATGTAAAATGCTCCGGCGTTCTCCCGCGAGATAGACCAACATTGCCGTTTTTCCGTGGCCGGGTTCCAGGGCGTGAACGGCCCCCAGTCCGAATGCAAATCCTAGTGTCAATTCATGTGTGTGCATGGATTCCCATAATCTGGCAAACTAAGTATTCCTTTGGCATCCGATACGCATCTAAGCCCATCTGGGTTCAGCGACTCAAACGGCTCCTGACGGGGTGAGCGGTCAAGATCAGGAAGTAGAGGAAGCGCTTCAGACTCTCTGCCTGACCAAGCTACTAGTGTAATCCATGGTCATGGCCGTGGTCGTGATTGCGATCGCATACCTGTAATTCCCAGGCGCGAATCGGATCTGCATAGTTGGCCCATAGCTCCGGCGCTGCTCCGAATTCCTCGTCTGTCAGCAGGCAAGGAGCTAGATTTTGGCGGAAAGTCGCCTTATCCGAATTGAGACCAATCACTACGAGCTTTTGACGGCGATCACCAAAAGGCAGTTCCGAAATCTCGTTGATTTCTCGGTGCAGTTCCACGTCATCTGGCCAGTCCTCTTCGGCTATCGAACTCCACCTTTCCCCGTCGCAATGAAGACTTCCGAGTCGGCCCGCCTGTTGCCAGAGCCCAGCCAGTTCCATTCGGGTAGCGAGCCAACGGGCTCAATGCGTCTTTCGCACCGTCACTTTTTGGAAGACACGCCGATCTTCCAGTTCGGACGAGCGAAGAGGATTCATGTCAAGTTTCGAAGCTCGTTTGCATCCGCTCAAGCTGCCACGATTAGACGCAATCATTGCAGTGGCCGCGCAGGAGTATTTCGGTGATCTCGCCAAAGAGTTGGCTAGCTGCTTTGCTCTTTTGCGACAATTCAATATCTTCCGCGCACGCAACAGAGCCGCAATCGACGCATACGAAGTGGGGATGAGTACCTTGTTCTCGATCAGACTCGCTGATGATCTCAAAACGCCAGACGTGGTCCCCCAGCTCTGATCGTCGAAGCACGTTTGCAGCTACCAAGTCAGTCAAGTTGCGGAAAACAGTGGCTTTGTCGAATTCAAGGTCACGCAGCGCGGCCGAAACTTCTGCATGTGTGAGTGGAGCCTCTGACTCCAAGAGCACCTTCAAAGTCGCAACTCTCGCCGGTGTGGCTCGAAGACCGGCTGACTGGATCCTCTTTTTAACCCTCTGTCGGCTGTTATCTTCTTGGCTCATAGCTTCTCAGACAGAGGACGGATCATTTTCACTCTCGCAACCACGTCGGGCAATGCTTTCAGAGAGTATCCCGGATGTTCAACCTTCATGCACTGTTCGCGTCGCTCTGCGAGGCAAAACGCCGGAGCCCGACTTGCAATAGGTTTGCAACTGAATTCTAATTGCGAATCCGCAAGGCGAGAAGCCCTCGAAAAAACTGTGCGAGCTTGTTCGCAAAAATCTACACGCTGCCCGATACTGTCGTCCGTTCACAAAGGAGTCCGGTATGGACCCCATCCCATCGCCAGAAATTCAAGGTCGCTTGCCAGTTACCGTGCTGAGTGGATTCTTGGGAGCGGGGAAAACAACCCTTCTCAATCACATTCTCGCGAACCGCGAGGGTCTTCGGGTCGCTGTCATCGTAAACGACATGAGCGAAGTCAATATCGACGCGGCCCTCGTTCGAGATGGCGGGGCGGATCTCTCGCGGACCGAAGAGCAACTGGTCGAGATGACAAATGGTTGCATTTGTTGCACGCTGCGCGAGGATCTCTTGGTCGAAGTCGCTCGTTTGGCTAGAGCGGGCAAGTTCGACTATTTGCTGATCGAATCCACCGGGATTAGTGAGCCTTTGCCGGTCGCAGAGACGTTCACGTTTGAAGATGAAGAGGGGAATAGCCTCTCCCAACTGGCTGATCTCGACACGATGGTCACCGTGGTGGACGCAGGCAATTTCATGAAGGATTTCGGTTCCTGGGATGACTTGTCGGACCGTCGCATTGGGCTTAGCGAAGAGGACGATCGGAACATCGTTGACCTGCTGGTGGATCAGGTTGAATTTGCCAATGTCGTGCTCATCAACAAGACCGACCTTGTCACTCCCTACGAACTTGAGCAACTCGACCAGATCATACGTCGCTTGAATCCCGGGGCAGAGATTCTGCATACAACGGAGAGCCAGATACCGCTCTCCAAGATTCTCGGCACCTCAAGATTCAAGCTTGCCGAGGCGGAGACCATGCCGCAGTGGTTGGCGGTGCCAAGAGGTGAGGAGGAGACCGAAACAGAAGAGTACGGCATTTCAAACTTTGTGTACCGTCGCGATCGTCCCTTCCATCCCAAGCGTCTTACCGAAGTGTTGGATGATGACATGGAGGAGGGACTGTTTTCCGGAGTACTTCGTAGCAAAGGCCTTATGTGGGTCGCCTCGCGAAACGACTGGGCGTATGACTGGTCGCAAGCGGGATGTTCTATCCGCATGAATCCTGCAGGATTCTGGTGGGCGGCGGCACCGGACGAAGAGTGGCCGGAAGACGAGGAGTCGCGCGATGAGATTCGCTCCAAGTTCGTTGGCGAATACGGGGACCGACATCAGGAATTGGTATTCATTGGCCAAGGGTTGGAGCAACAGCGCATCGAGACCATCCTGGATCGTTGCCTGCTGACCGACGAGGAGTATGCGGAGGGACCTGAGGTTTGGGGCTCGTTCGACGATCCCTTACCCGCAATTGAATTAGAGGAAGACGAGAATTCCGTTGAGGCAGGGCCATGAACTCCTCAAGCAGCGAACACTCCTATGATGCTGTCGTCATCGGCGGAGGTGCCGCAGGTATCGGAGTATCCACAGCGTTGATGCACGCGGGTGTCGAGAACTTCGTTGTACTCGAAAGGCGAAGTGTGGGGGCGTCCTTCGACGCTTGGCCCGCCGAGACGCGGTTTATCACGCCGTCTTTCCCAACCAATTCAATCGGAATGCTGGATTTAAACTCGATTGCAATCGGTATCTCGCCAGCTTTTAGCCTGCAAGTCGAGCACCCGACGGGAGCCGAGTACGCGAGCCACCTAAGGGGTGTGGCGGAGCTCTTTGAACTGCCCGTTCGCGAGGGAGTCCGGGTTCTGCGTGTCGCCCGAGTCGGGGAAGATTTCCGCATTGACGCTGACGAAGAAACGCTGCGAGCAAAGCATGTCATTTGGGCGGCAGGGGAATTTCAATACCCTAGCCTGAGTCGCTTTCCTGGCAGTGAGTTGTGTCGGCACACGGCAACGATTCCTGACTACGAGGGACTCTCGGGAGACGAGTTTGTCATCATCGGTGGCTATGAAAGCGGCGTGGATGCTGCCTACCATCTATCTTTCTACGATAAACGAGTCAAGCTGATTGATAGAGGCTGCCCTTGGATGGATGAGAGTTCGGACCCTAGTGTCGCCCTTTCAACGTATTCATTGGAGCGAATGCGAGAGGAGTGGTTTGAGCAATTCGTACAGCTATTCCCGAACACATCGGTTTGCTCAGTCAGGCAGCAATCCGACCAGTACGTAGTAGAGACGATTGGCGGAGAAGAGTTTGAATCCGGCACGCAGCCGCTACTGGCTGGAGGTTTTGAGGGAAGCGTGAAACTTGTCGCAGGGTTGTTTGACAAGCGGGAGGATGGTTTTCCGCTGCTCAACGAGCACGACGAGTCGACCAAAACGCCCGGGCTATTCTTGTGTGGTCCCACTGTGCGGCATGATGACCATGTATTTTGCTTCATTTACAAATATCGGCAACGCTTTGCTGTGGTTGCCAAGGCGATAGCAAGCCGACTGGGGTTGGCAGCCGAAGAGCTCGAAACATATCGCAAGTGGGGCATGTATCTCGATGATTTGTCCTGCTGTGGAGAGGAGTGTGCGACATGTTGAGCGAGTACGCCGAAGCGACTCCGTCTGACAACACCGCCTCGGACAAGCAGGCAGGCTGGTGGTCTAGAGTGTTGCGAGTGGAGTGGCTTGGCCAAACGATAGCTAGTCTTTCTTGGATCGCCAGCGTCTTGGCGTATGGAATAAGTTCCTCTGGAGATTGGTTGCAGTTGCTCGCGGCTTCGGCATGGTTGCTGGCGAATATTGCTTCAGTGGCAACGAGTAAGGACTGACATGTCGGTTCCCATTTCGGTTGAAAACGGAAACGGACCGCCCAGCATTCCTCTTGAGCAAGCGATTGACTTGCTTAGCCAACAGGTTTGGTGCTGGGGACGCGATATCCTGCGGCCGGAGGGCAACTTCTTGCTCGGCATCGGATTCCAAAGAACTGCCTCTCCCGCAAACCGGAAGAACTGCTCAAGTGTCTACACACTTAGGCTCTGCGAAGATCGCTGTGTGGTACTTCGCGGCTTCGGAGTCTTCTTTGGCGACCGTCAACGAGGTGGGGTTTTTCTGCCACGCTATCAATTTCGACCGCGGTATACCTTGCAAGCAACATTGGAGTGTCCCCCCTGGCAAGAAGATGACCTGCCAAGATTTGATCCACCTTCGCAGGAGAACCGCACCACTTGTGCTACGTTAACTCTGGATCTTTTGGACTGGATCCGAAGCTACGAAGTTCTCGTAGCCGAAAAGCTCGGAGTCGAATACCGCCGAAACACGCTAGTCAACTGGGACGACGGTGAGCGCCAGTGTACTCCGGCTGTGCAAATGCCTTCTGCGTGGCGCGCCTTGGCGCTCGGAATCGCAGCAGACTTCGCGACCTTCTTAGGGCGTGAGAATCATGAAGACTGAAAGGATACAAGTTCCGCGCGCGCTGGTCGCGCGAAAGACTCAGCGATTTGATAGGGCCGCAGCCATTTTCCCGGAGCCTCGCCATGAATAATCGTCTGCCGGTAACGGTACTCTCTGGTTTCCTGGGTTCAGGCAAGACTACGTTGTTGAATCACGTGCTTTCGAATCGCTCTGGCTTGCGCGTTGCCGTAATCGTCAATGACATGAGTGAAGTCAATATTGACGCGCAGCTCGTCGCTGGAGGCGATGCGGCGCTTAGCCGCACAGAAGAGAAACTGGTCGAGATGACAAACGGATGCATCTGCTGCACGCTTCGGGAGGATCTGCTCGCAGAAGTTGCTGCTTTGGCGAAAGAGGGCCGTTTCGACTATCTGCTTATCGAATCGACCGGAATCTCCGAGCCGGCACCCGTAGCAGATACGTTCACGTTTGCCCTCGGCGATGGAACTCCACTCTGCGACGTGGCAGAGCTGGACACGATGGTCACGGTTGTCGATGCTGCCAACTTCCTGGACGACCTTCGCATCGGTAAGGACTTGCAGAGCGTGGGGCAGGCTGCCGACGAGAACGACCCTCGCACCGTCGCCGACTTACTCACCGAACAAGTCGAATTCGCAAATGTGATTCTGTTGAATAAGACGGACCTAATCGACGACGAAGCCCTGGCAACCCTGGAAGCCTATGTCGAGCAACTAAATCCTCATGCGCTTAAGCTGCATTCGTCCTTCGGCAAAGTCGATCCGACAAAGATTATGGGCACGGGCCGCTTTGACTTTGAGATAGCCAAGCAGAGCAAAGGCTGGCAGCTAACACTGCGTGGCGATGGAGCAAGCGAAGTCGAAGAGTACGGAGTGAACAGCTTCGTGTACCGATCCAGGCGTCCGTTCCATCCTCAGAGGTTCTTCGACCGCCTCAACGCGAGTTGGGACGGAGTGCTGCGAAGCAAAGGCTTTTTCTGGCTGGCTAGCCGCTTAGACAAAATCGGCGTTTGGTCGCAAGCTGGCCGCGTTGCTCGTCTCGATTTTGGCGGATTCTGGTGGGCGGCCATCCCACCGGAGCATTGGCCCGAGTCCGAACCTTTTCGAGCGGAACTCGATAAGAAATGGGACCCTGATGTGGGCGATTGCCGTCAAGAATTGGTTTTTATTGGTATCGGGATGGACGAGATCGAGCTATACGACTCGTTGCAGGAGTGCTTGCTAACTGACGACGAGATGGAACTCGGAATCGAAGCTTGGAAGCAATTGGCAGATCCCTTTCCAAAGTGGAACATTTCGGTCGACGAAGCGCTAGCTTTGCGTCAGTAGCAGTGTCCGCGCCGAGTGTTTGAAATTCGTATCGCTTTTCGCGGCGTGACAACCTGGAATTCGTAGTCGCAATTCTCGAGCAGATTGAACAACTCATTCTGCCGCGTCTTCTCTGCCCAAAACACCAGCTTCGCTGAGCCGCTGCCCTTGTGCCCGCTCGCCCTCCACCGGCTAGCAAGACTCGCCACCTCCCCCGGCGCTCATTGGCATAGAACCCCTGGATGCCATGCTAATGAACGTGGGGGGAGGTCAGTCGTCATGCGACTGGGACGGGGACTCCGTCGATTTTTGAAACACGTTCCAGCGGCAGCCGAATTTGCGTTGTTCGTTGCAGCCATGGTAGGCGTCGAAGTGCTCTTGTCGCCAAGCAACCGATATAGCGATAATGGATGACACCTTCGCGCTTTCTAACTCCAGCAGAGTTCTCGGATGAAGCTACTTACCCAGGCCCGGCGGCGCCTCGGTTTTGTCTCTCAGTACCGCAAGTTCGCAAACCTCAACCGAACGCAGCGCCCCGAGCTGACTTCGGATTGGTCCGACCGCTGGGCAAGGCTGGATGACGATACCGGGCATTTACCCTACGACGCACACTACGTCTATCATACCGCCTGGGCGGCCCGCGTACTGGCCGAGTCGCGGCCCAGCAAACACATCGATATCAGTTCGTATTCCTACTTCGCCACCATCGCGTCGGCGTTCGTTCCCATCGAATTTTACGATTATCGGCCGGCCGACATTCAGCTCTCGAACCTCCGCTGTGCCGCCGCGGATCTGTGCCAATTGCCGTTCGCTGACCGGACGGTTGAAAGTATCTCATGCATGCACACGGTCGAGCACATTGGTTTGGGAAGGTATGGTGACCCGCTCGATGCCAACGGCGACGTGCGCGCGCTGGCAGAACTGCAGCGCGTCGTTGCTCCGGGCGGAGCCCTGCTGCTGGTCGTCCCCGTCGGCAGCCCACGCATTCAATTCAACGCGCATCGTATCTACGACCCTCAGATGATCGAGTCGGCTCTGCCTGAGTTGGCCCTTCACCGTTGGGCGCTATTGCCGGACGACCCCTCAGGCGGTTTGGTGGAAAACCCGGCTAGGGATTTTGCACTCGATCAAAAATACGCCTGCGGCTGTTTTTGGTTCGAGCGCCCGGAAGCCTGATAGTTTTCGAATGTCCGGCGTGTCATACCGGTCGTAGTACAGCCGGCCTTTGACTCTGCACGCGCACCGACCGAGCAGCGTTCGGCGCCATGGTTCGCCCGGACCCTCATCGACCGCGTAAAAAACCGATTAACTCCGACAGTTGCTCGGGAGATAGCTTGTTTTCGAAGCCTTCCGGCATAAGCGAAAGATTCGATTCTCGGATCGATTCTATCTCCGATGTTTCCAGATCTTTGATGCTGCCATCGCTGGCAGCCAAGCGGACGCTCTGGGCGGCTCGCTGGTGCACCACGCCCGAAAGCACACGACCGTCGGTGGTTAAAATCGTACTCTGATGGTACTTGGGCTCCACGGCCCGGTTGGGATCCAGGATCGATGTCACCCACTGGTCCACCGTCCAATGCCCCAAGTTCTCCAGCGGCGGCCCCAGCATGGATTGGTCTTCCCGGGCCTGATGGCAAGCCGCGCAATGCTCCTGGAATAGCTTCTTTCCACCGGCCGTCGTCTGGGGTTGCGGTATCTCCGCCAGGTAGCGGGCCACCACCGCCGATCGCTGCGTGGGCTTGCCGAACACCGCCACGCATCGAGATCGTAAGCTCCGATCGCGATAGCTTCGCAACTGATGCACCGTCGCCAGATCTAGATCAGCCGGCTTGATTTGGCCTGACTCCAGCAGACTGACGAACTTGCCGACCCAAGAACTCCGAGACAGTAGCGTGGCGCACACGGCAGCTCGTTCCGGCGGCGTGCATTCCGGCCACGCATCGAGTAGCACGTCGGCAACACGCGTTGTCTTCAGCCGGCGCAGCGCTTCGATGGTGGCTCGCCTCAATTTGGCAGTCCCATCGCCAGCGAGTAAACGTTCCGCGCCCGACAGCTCATCTTCTTCCGCCGCGAGGCCACGACCGATCAAATTCACCAGGGCGATTCGCTCCCGTTCTGCCACGGACGGTTGGAGCATCCGGCTTTGCGTCCTACCGGAGACACGGCGCAGGGAAGCCTGCATCTGTGCGTGCTCGCCATCGCCGGTGCTGGAGTTCGCTCTGGCCAACACCGACAAAATGAGCAAATCGGCGTGCCCGAACGATTGGTTGGAATCACTCGCCATCGCCGCCAACCGCTGCAGTGCCAACTCCGTCCGCTCGGCGTCAGGTGACTTCTTCCAAAGGTTGAGGAGGCACGATTCGACGTCGGCGAACGTCTGAGGGGGCATTTCCTGATTGTCCGGCCACATCGTTAACATTTGCTGAACGATCGCAAACGCTTGCTGATCGTCTTTTACCAAGGATAGCGCCCTGGCAATCCAAGCATCACCACGCGAGCGAGCCGCAATTCGGCTCAGGCCGTCCGAAGCATCAAAATCGGAGAGAACGGTAGAGGTCAGGACCCACTGCAAATCGACTTGCGCTCCCAAATTCCGGCCGACAACGCTTCGCAAGGCATCGGCCAACTCTTCACCGGACGTCTCCCAACGCTCAGCCAACTCGATGGCCAGGCGTACCAGTCGTGGATCGGACGCGGCAAGCGCACCGCGAACGTCATCGCGAGTCAACCAAGATTTAGCCGCCAAACAACCTAGCGCAGAAGCCCGAACGGCTGAGCCAGGATGCTCCCTAGCGATTCGACGTACGTCATCCTCAATACGCAAACCCTCGTCGTGCAGGATGTGCTGCACGGCCAAATCTCGCACCGCCCCGTTCTCGCTGGCAAGGGACGGTAACAGACTGGTTGCCTGACTGCTTAGCCGGGGTAGGGCAGTGGGATGAAAATCTTCGCGGTAAACACGATAGATGCGTCCCAGCTTGGAACCGCTGCGCAAGTTCAGTCGCTTTTGCCAGGCGGTTGGAATCCACTGGGGATGTTCGATAACCTGACGGCTCATATCGACGACCCAGATGGAGCCATCCGGCGCGTTGACAACGCGTACCGGTCGGCACCACGGATCGGTGGAGGTCAAGAAATCAAACTCCGTATCCTGTTCGTGGCGGGTAGCAGAAAAGCTACTGCCGTCGGCATCGATACGAATCCGCGAGACCAGATTGTGCACAGGTTCGCATACCAGACCAATCTGCTCTGATCCCGTGGCCATCCCGGGAACGCGGCACACGATGCTACTGCAGGCGCTCGTAAATCGATTGTGCGCAAAGAGATCATTGAAGCGGTCGACGGTTCGACTGCGTGGCTTCACCGGAGGCGCGATCGCGGGGGTCAGGAGGTGCTGGCGAACACCACCGGCAACCGAGCTGCGCCGCAGATAGCGATCCTCTATCACGTAGTGGTACATAGGAAGGCTATTGGAATTGCCATACCAGTTGCCGAACGCATCGCGAGCCCGGACGAACTGAGTCTCACCGCTGGTGGTAACGATCTCGCCCGAATCCGGATTCCAGGCGATATCTCGGTGATGAACATCGTAAGTCCGATTGCTGCGGGCGCTATGGATTTCCCGGGTCGATTCTCCGGCGGAAAAGTGCAGCCAGCCGTCGAGTCCCAATTCAAATCCGCTGGCTCGATGCTGTGGATTGGCCCGGCCGATACCGCTCAGCAAAGTCTCTTGAACATCTGCCTTGCCGTCTCCATTGCGATCTGCCGCGAACAGCACATCGGGCGCGGCGATCACGATCACTCCATCTTTCCATGGCACAGCGCTAGTGGGGAACGACAGCCCATCGAGAAAGAGCTGCGCTTGGTCCAGCCGTCCATCCTGGTCTAGGTCCTGCAAACATTTGACGCGTCCGCCACCGGCAACTCCTCTTGGATAGTCAGCCATTTCCACGACCCACACCCTTCCATCCGGGCCGAATGACAAATTCACCGGATCCTGAACCATCGGCTCCGAGGCGACGAGTTCGACGCGAAAGCCAGCGGGCACGCGTAGGGAGCGGAGCGTTTCCTCCGCCTCGAGCGGCCCTTCCTGAGCTTTGCTTTCCCGGAAAATCTCCGCCACGCGGCGGAGGATCAACGACTGGGTGCCGGCTTGCCAACGACCGGGCTGCAAGTAGTAGATCATCGAGAAATCGACTTCGTATCCCCCTTCCGACCGCATGTTCTCGCTAGCAACATAAGCGAATACATCGTCCGTATAGGCGGCAACCCACGTCTGTTCGGTTGGCAGTTCTTTCTCGATCTGAAATTGGTAGTCGACGACCACCTCCCCACCCAGGAACACCCAGGTCAGCTGGTCGCCGAATTGCCAGATATGAATGGGCATCGGAACCGTCTCGGGAAGACGCCCCATTTCCTTTCGCACCTGCAGCATATGCTTGGCCCACCGAGCTTCGTTGGGCTGCTGGCTCTGTCGCATGGTTTCCAGGCGCTCTTCGGTCGGTTGCTCGGCGGCCAGTCCCGCATATCCGAAGTGACCCACCGGAAATGCATCCAGGATCGTCAGGCTCGGTCGCGCCAGCACACCCTGGACGCTATCAACCATCTCCGCCGCGTGCTTCTGAGCCACGTCGTATGAACCGCGCGAGAGGGGATTGGCGTCCGCTCCACAGCCAATGATCGGAAGAAAAACTGCGCCGGAGTGGAGTTGCTCCAGGCGACTGGCCGCCAGACCGGCCCAGTCACCGCTGACGTCGTTGAAGTCACCACCAAGTGTGGTGCAGTGGCAGGCGTACAAAAAAGCAGCCCCCAGAAGCTTGCCGCCGGGAGTGGTGGCCCGAATGACGCGCACGCGATGATCGACCGGACCGGTATCGCGCTCACCAAAGCCTTCCCAACTGCCATCCCGGATCACGCGTCGATTGACCGCAAAGCCTGCCTGTCCATCGCCTATCGACAACTGGGCCAACGCACGCGAGGCCATGGCCGTCTGAATCCCCTCCTGAATGGCGTTCAATACTCGTTTCGTATACTGCTCCGTCGCGCGTTCCTGCTCGGGAGTCGAAACGGTACGGTAAAGGTTGTTCAGTCCGCCGCTGATATGCGGTGCGGCGTGGGAATGGGTGCTGCAGAGGGCGAACTGACTGCGCGGAATGCCATACGCCTCCTGCAACCAGTTAGAAATCTCAACCGTCATGGCGCTGGTGACTGCGATGCTGTCGACGGAGACCAAGACGTGAGACTTCGCATCTTCCGCGTTTTCTTCTGGCGAAAGCACCATCGTCCGGACGCTGAGCGAGTCCGCCACAGCGCGATGCGATTCACTTCGTACCGCATAACCACTCAGTCTCAGCGGCTGATTGGGTGTGATATCCACCTTCGAGAAACCCACTCGCCCCGCCGCGGTGACTTCGGTTGCCGCCGCCCCAAAGGATACCGTCATCGCTACGACGAATACCCCAAGTTGGTTGGCACGATGTTTGGAACCAGTTTGTAAATCGATCATACTCGCCTCGTCGACTAACTATTCACCCAAGTTCTGCGGCTGGGGAGCCCTGAAAAATCGAATATCTAGGCTAACAGACCGAACACTCTCCATGGTGTCGTCTTTTCCGATTTATTCTAGCTCTCGGGAATAGACGGCCACTTATGGGGATCTTTAATGTTAGTAGCCATCGTTCCTTCACCACTTGGGTCCTGAGTATGCGGGCCCTGCTGGTATAGTGATGGCTTCCGTGGCGTCCAGCTTGAGTCGCCACAACGCACCTTCCACTAGGAGACAAAATAGTGAAGAAGTTCTTGGTATTCTTGGCGTTGATGGGGCTCTGCACAGTCGGCTGCTCCCCTGCTGATACGGCTGATTCGGCAGACGACACGACCCCTCCAGCTTCGGAATCGAGCGAATCCGACGAGGCTCCTCCGGCTGATGGTGAGGCAGGCTCTGGTTCTGGCGATAAAGAGACGCCCTAGAGCGCGCGGTTGGTTAACGGGTGCGTCACCCTCGCTCGATTGAGCAACGATTTCGTTGCAGTACATGCTAAGGCTCGTGCGGCTCGCACTAACGCGGCTGGCGAATTGTCGTGTCTTGAATCCGCGGCGCCCGCCGCGCTCTCAGCGGAAGTCCGTCGGATCGAGCGATGCGCCTGAGCATACAGGCATAAAAAAGACCACTGAAATAATCAGTGGTCTTTTTTGGATGACTCGATTCTCTTGTACTTCAGCCGAGCTGAAGTGTCCTCACTAGTGGAACTAGGCCGCTTGCTTAGTCGTCACGATCAGGTGGGACATGCGACTCTTCAAACGTGCTGCCTTATTGCGGTGGATGACACCTTTGGCGGCCGCCTTGTCGAGCAAACGGGCGGTCGCTTGCGAGAGCGCCTGGGCTTCATCCATCTTTTTTGCCGCTACGGCCTCACGAAACTTCCGAAGCGAATGACGCATCCGCGTTTTCTGCGCTCGATTTCGGTCGCGAAGCACGATACTCTGTCGTAAGCGCTTTTTGGCTCCCTTGGTGTTTGGCATCTCAGCTATCTCTTACACTAACTTGAGTATTTACTTGGACCGGAAACCATTCCGGCCCCAAAACTTGGTTTTTCATCTCATCCCTACATCCGCCCCGCGCCCATCCTGACGGACGCCAGAACCATATAATGCCGCAACCAACCGATTCTGTCCAGCCTCCTTTTAACAGTCAAAACAGGGACAACCGAGCTGGCGGCAAGGTCTTTTTGGTGGGAGCAGGGCCGGGAGACCCGGGATTGATCACGGTTCGAGCGCGCGAGTGCCTGATGGAGGCGGACGTCGTGCTGTTCGATGGCCTGGCCAATGCCGAGCTGCTGGACCTGGCTCCTCAGGCGGAGTGCCTCAGCGTCGGCAAACATGGGAAAATCCCTATCTGGACCCAGGCCGCCATCAATGACAAATTGGTGGAACTGGCCCTCAAGGGAAAACGGGTCGTTCGTCTCAAAGGGGGGGACCCGGCAGTCTTCGCGCGTACGGCCGAGGAGCTCGAGGCCCTGGTTGCAGCCCACATTCCCTTCGAAGTCGTGCCGGGCATTACCGCCGCATTGGCTGCGGCCAGCTACGTGGGCATTCCGATCACCCATCGCCAGCACGCCTCCGCAGTCGCCTTCGTCACCGGCCAACAACAGCGCGGCCAGGAACCGCAACCGATTGACTGGGGTTCCCTTGCCAAGTTTCCAGGGACGATCGTGTTCTATATGGGCGTGACTACGGCTCGCCAATGGACATCCAAACTGATTTCTGCCGGCAAGCCCCCCGATACGCCAGCCGCCATCGTGCGTCGCTGCACCTGGAGCGACCAGCAAGTGGTACGTTGTCACCTTTCCGATGTCGCGGACCGGTTAACGCCCGCCTCCAAAATGCGTCCGCCAGTTATCGTCATCATCGGCCAGGTCGCTTGTCTGGGCCAAGATTTCGATTGGTTCTCTGCACGCCCCCTCCACGGTTGTGGCATCCTGGTGACCCGGCCGAGTCATCAGTCCGCCGAGTTGACTCAGGAGCTTTGCCAGTTGGGGGCAGACGTGTATCACCAGCCAACCATGCAAGTAACGGCACCATCGAACACCAGTTCACTCGATCGCGCCATCTCAGCACTGGTAGAAGGCACCATTCAGGGAGTCACTTTTTCGAGCACGAACGGCGTCGATGGCTTGCTGAGTCGACTGCGGGAACGCGGATACGATTCACGGGTCTTCGCACGAGCACGAATTGCCGCGGTTGGTCCTGCGACGGCCCGGCAACTGAGCGAGTTTGGTTTGCGGGCCGATGTCTTGCCGGCCGAGGGCGCCGATTACAGTGCCAGAGGACTGCTGCAACAGCTGGCCGGCACGGTCACCAATCAGAACTGGATCGTCACCACCACGAACCGCAGTAGCGGTCAACTTCGCAGGGGTTTGGAGGAATGCGGCGCAATCGTTTCGGAGGCACTCGCCTATGAAACGCAGGACGTAGCCGAGTTGCGCCCCGGAATCGCCGCAGCGCTCGAAGCCGGCAGAATCCACTTGGTGACCGTGACTAGCGCCGCCATTGCCGAGGCCACGGACAGACTGCTGGCAGATCACATACCCGCTCTGACTGCCCTCAGCCTGAGTTCAAAAATCAGCGAGCATCTTCGGACCGACCACTGGTCTGGTTCGATATTGGCGGCCACCCACACCAACGCGTCTCTGGTTGAAGCAGCTATCCATGCATGGAATTCGCGCTCCCGATGAATAGATACTCGGCCACCATCCTCACCGCATTGTCCTGGCTCGTCCTCTTGCCGTACGCCCCTCTCCCAGGACAACATCTCGATTGGGAAGCCTTGCCGCCCCTACCCGACGAACTGGGCGTGGCAGGGCCGATGGTCGGAGTTCACAACGATGTGTTGATTGTGGCCGGGGGAGCCAACTTCCCATTGCCGGTCTGGGAGAACGAGAAACAGTGGCTGAGCGATATCTATGGGTTACGGCGAGTTGAGGGCGGTTACCGGTGGACCAGGGCCGGACAACTCGATCAAAAAGTTGCTTACGGCGCGTGCGTCTCCACGCCACAGGGTATCGTGTGCATTGGCGGTAACGACGGCCAATCGACACTTTCCGACTGTTTTTTGCTGCGTTGGGACGACCAGTCACAAACCGTTCGTCAGCAGGCGCTGGTGAACCTGCCAACGCCTCTGGCCTATGCCCAAGCGTGCTTGATCGGAGAGACAATCTATGTTGCAGGCGGCCAAACTGCTGCCAGTCTCGATTCGGCCATCGATCGGATTTGGTTCATCGATCTAGAGCAACTGACCGGCGACGATGCCTCCAGCAACCAAGCTCGTTGGCAGCCGATGGACCCCTGGCCTGGACCGCCGCGGGCGTTCCATATCGCCGTCAGCCAAAACAACGGCTTTGACGATTGCCTGTACATCATCGGTGGTCGATACCAAGAAAACGACCAAGTTCATTTTCTGTCGGACTGCTGGGAGTTCAACCCGAAGACGCGGGGCTGGCGTGAGAGAAACGGTCCGCCCCAGGCCCTCACCGCCGGCACCGGCATCTCGTTCGGCCAAAGTCACATCCTGGTCCTCAGCGGCGATGACGGTGCGCTCTTTGATCAGACCGATGCGCTTCGAGATAGCCATCCAGGCTTCCCGCGCGAGACGTTCGCCTATCACACGATTACCGATACCTGGACGGAGTGCGGAGAAAGTCCGGCCAATCAAGTAACCACCTCAGCGGTCTATTTTGACGATTCAATCGTCTTGCCCACCGGTGAGATTCGTCCGCGCGTGCGCACCCCCAAAGTCTGGCGCATCACGCTGCCCGGCCGCCCCAGCTCGTTTGAAACTCAAGACTACGTCGTACTGATCCTTTACTTGGCATCCCTGGTCGGCATCGGCTTTCACTTCTCGCGCAAGACCCTTTCAACTGAAGACTACTTCCGCGCTTCGGGAAAGATTCCGTGGTGGGCGGCCGGCTGCAGTATCTTCGCGACCATGCTGAGTTCCCTGACCTTTACGGGAGTTCCTTCCAAAGCGTTTGCTCAGGACTGGGTTTATGCCTTGGGCAACT
>JANQJJ010000145.1 GCA_028281725.1 Pirellulaceae bacterium
CCGCGCAGGCGGGAACGTCGGCAACAAGGGCAGCGAGTGTGCGGAGGCCGCGTTGCAGATGGTAGGGATTGTCGAAGCCCTGACCGGCGAGCCCGGGGCAGAGTAAGCACGATTCTCCCGGGCTACTACTCTGCCGATTGCGAATCGTTCATAATTCACCGTTTGCGCCCGCCCGTAATCCCTGGACCCGCGCGTCTCTCCCATGTCCCGTCGTAGTCGTGCACGCGAAGTGGCTTTGCAGATCCTGTTTGAGGACGATGTGAATCCGCGCGCTACGGCTGAGGAGCTCACAAGTTTCGTCAAAGCCAGGTTGAAGTCCGAGGAAATGGAGGATTTTTGCCTACAGCTGATCCTCGGCGTGCGACGCAACCAGTCCGAAATCGACGCGTTGCTGAACGACGTTGCAGAAAACTGGACCGTCGAACGCATGGCTTCGACCGATCGCAACGTCCTGCGACTAGGCGCTTTCGAATTGCAATACACCGAAACGCCGTACAAGGTCGCAATCAACGAAGCGGTGGAGCTCGCCAAACGATTCGGCAACGCGAACTCCGCCCAGTTCGTCAACGGCATTCTCGACAAAGTGAAGCCCAACGACGAGCCATGAGCGATGCGTCCGCCCTTGATTTGACTTCTTGAGCCATTCATAGTTCTTCGCTCATCGTTTAGAATTGCGTGGTTCCGCAAGCTGTCCACTCCGTGCCCCAACGAATGGTTTCCATGGGTCTCTTCGATCGCATTAAGCAGGGTCTCAAAAAGACCAGCCAAGTTCTCAACACCGACGTTCGCGATTTGTTCAAGAGCGAAGGGCGGCTGATTGATGAAGACTTCCTCGACGAAATGCGGGCCATTCTGTTCAAGACCGACATGGGTTACGAACCAACCGAGGCGATCGTCGCCGAGGTTGCCAAGAACATGCGCGGCCGCGTAGTGCAGCTCGACGAAGTGATAGCCACATGGAAGACGAAACTCAAGGAATTGATGGCCCAAGACGAGTCGCCCATCCGGTTCGCCGAGCAGGGTCCGACGGTCATCATGGTCTGCGGGGTAAACGGTGCCGGGAAAACCACCAGCATCGCCAAGCTCGCTTGCATGTTTCGCAGCGAAGGCAAGTCGGTGGTACTGGGTGCAGGCGACACGTTCCGCGCCGCGGCTGTCGAGCAGCTCACCATCTGGTCCGATCGATTGGGCGTTGAAATCGTCAAAGGGGGCGAAGGAGCCCACCCGGCGACCGTGGCGTACCAGGCCGTCGAACATGCCATTAAGAACGAGCTGGATGTTTGTATCGTTGACACCGCCGGGCGGCTGCAAACACAGAAGAACTTGATGACCGAGCTCACCAAAATCCGCGATTCGATTCGCAAGCAGATTCCGGAAGCTCCGCACGAGGTGCTCTTGGTTCTCGACGCCACCACCGGCCAAAACGGCATCAGCCAGGCCAACAACTTTGCCGAGGCAGCAGGTTGCACGGGCATCGTGTTGGCGAAGCTCGATGGCACGGCGAAAGGTGGTGTGGTGGTGGCTATTCGTCAGCAAGTCGGCCTGCCAGTTAAGTACGTTGGCGTAGGCGAGCAGCACGAAGATCTGGTGCTGTTCAACCCCAACTCCTTCGTGGACGAAATGTTCGACGACGCGGTCGCCCAGGGCTAGTTCAGTTGCCCGAATAAGCGACAACAGTGCCGCGGACCTACGGACGTCCGCTATTTCTCGGGCCGGCATCCTCTTATGCTTGCCCCAAAACGTGCTCCGGTTGCCTGCTTTCCTAGCAACCCCCAGCCGGGATGCGATCGGCTGCACAGCGTGTGAGTCGACCTAAAGTGGACGTAAGTCTAATTCAATAAAAGATTTACCTCCTATTGTGAATCTTCGCCTTAACAATTGGCACACTCCTTGCTCTACCGCCCGCCGCTAGCTAGCGGGTCGGGCGTACGAGGAGAAATCTCTAACATCGTTCGGCCACCAAGTCTGTCCAGCGGGGACAGCGACGGGTTTGCGTTGCAGGTGGATTCGAAATGGCAACGACAGCTCGTGTCTAATTTTCCTTCTGCTTAGACAAAGGTGTGAATCGATGAGTCTTGTTTTCTTACAGCGAACGCTGAGCGCTCTGATGCTCGTCAGCGTTTTCGCACTCGTAATGGCGCCGACCATGAGTTGGGCGCAAGATGCAGAGACGGAGGCAGGGGACACAGCTGAGACGGCGGCGGAGCCCGCCGACGATGCCACTGCCGGCGAAGAAGGAGGCGACGAGGCAGCCACGAAGACACCTGGAGAGTTGGGACTGGGCATTGATTATGCTTTCAATACGATTCTGTTGTTCCTGTCTGGCGTGCTTGTGTTCTTCATGCAGGCTGGCTTTGCGATGGTCGAGTCGGGGTTCAACTCCGGCAAGAACGCGATCAACATTCTGTTCAAGAACTCGATGGACATTAGTGTTGGTGTCTTGCTTTTCTTCTTCATCGGTTTTGGCCTGATGTATCCCGGTGCCTACGGCGTTGATGTTGAGGCGAACAAGTACTTCGCATTCGGCGGTGTAGGTTTGGATGGATATCCTTTGGCCGCCGACGCGGGTTATAGCCCCGCGGCCGACTGGTTCTTCCAGGCAATGTTTGCTGCTACCGCGGCGACGATTGTATCTGGAGCCGTTGCTGGGCGGATGAAGGTTGGAGCGTACCTGATTTACAGCGCCATCCTCACTGGCTTGGTTTATCCAATCAGCGGCTTCTGGAAATGGGGCGGTGGATGGCTTATGCAATTCGAGAACGGAGCTTTCCAAGATTTCGCAGGTTCTGCGGTAGTTCATGGAGTCGGTGGCTTTGCGGGCTTGGCTGGGGCCATCGTCCTTGGTCCTCGACTAGGCCGATACGTCGATGGAAAGTCGGTTCCGCTTCCGGGACACAACATCGTGCTGGCCGGACTCGGTGTTTTTATCCTCTGGTTCGGTTGGTACGGATTCAACCCTGGTAGCCAACTGGCATTTGCATCGGCAGACGATGCCACGGCTGTGAGCGACATCGCCATGACCACGACGCTAGCGGCAGGTGCCGGCGGCTTGGTTGCGACGCTCGTCAGTTGGGGTTTGTTTGGAAAACCTGATCTATCGATGGGGCTCAACGGCATCCTGGGTGGGTTGGTTGGAATCACCGCCTGCTGCGATTGCATGAGTAACAATTGGTCGATTGTTGTTGGTGCCATCGCGGGCGTGTTGGTAATTCTTGGCATCTTGATGCTCGATAAGCTGCAGATCGATGACCCAGTTGGAGCATGGCCCGTTCATGGCTTGTGCGGCATTTGGGGTTGTATGGCAATCGGAATCCTCCCGAATAGCCATTTGGAGTCGGGCTCAACCAACTTCATGATCCAACTGATTGGGACGCTGTCGATTTGTGCCTGGGCGTTCGTGACCATGTTCATCTTGTTCACCATTCTCAAGGGTGCAGGCATCCTGCGGGTGAGTGCAGAAGACGAGCAAGCTGGTTTGGATATCAGCGAACACGGTATGCAAGCCTACACGTCCCATTAGTAGTGAAACCTCCAAAGCGGCCTTCAACGGTTCGGACGGGTTTACCGCCTGGCTCGTCCGGACCGAGGCCCGCTTGGTTACGAGACACACAGCGGTGAGTTTTGCGGATACATCAAGTTGGCCTTCAACGGTTCGGGCGGGTTTACCGCCTGGCCTGCCCGAACCGTGGCCAGCTTCAATACGAGACAAACAGCGGCGAGTGAATGGAAACATCAAGTTGGCCTCCAAGGTTCGGACGAGTTTACCGCCTGGCTTGTCCGAGCCGAGGCCTGCTTGAATTACACAGCGAAACAACAAACTAACCATGATCAACAAGCTGGCCTCCAACGGTTCGGATGGGTTTACCGCCTGGCCCATCCGAGCCGAGGCCTGCTAACTACCAAATCAACAAGCTGGCCCAAGGGTTCGGACGAGTTTACCGCCTGGCTCGTCCGGACCGGGGCCTGCTAACTGCGGCGGGCAACCACTCTCCCTCCCAAACCATAAGCCGGCCTCCAATGGCTCGGACGGGTTTACCGCCTGGCCCGTCCGAGCTGGGGCCTTCTTCACAATCCAATGGCGGCTGCCAAACACCGAATACAAGCTGGCCTTTAGTGGCTCGGATGGATATACCGCCTGGTCCATCCGAGCCCGGGCCTTACTTCCTTTCTTGATGTTGCTGGGCCGGAACAGAACATTTACGGAACCTCCAATCGTCCGAATACGCTACCTCCCCGGCGCTATTCGGACCTTGAGGTCGGTTACAAGTTGGGGGGCGCCGTTAAGGCAGTATCTAACTCTCGCTTGCGCTACTTGCGTTTGCCGTGCGGCGCGCCGCCGGCCTTCCTCCCGCACCGCCCAGAAGGATGCCCCACATGGTCTGGGTGGTTTCACCGCCTGAACCGCCCAGGCCGGGGTATCTATGTCCTACGTGGGCAGGAATCAGGGGTCCGGGGCCAGGGAGCTTCGCTTGCATGCGGCGTTGGCAACTCAACGCCCCGAATGTTAAACTCGGTTGCGACAGGGTGAATTGGAATTCCCCTGAATCCTGACTCATGACTCCTGATCCCTCCGCATGAAACTCATCCTCGCGATTATTCAGCCCAGTAAGCTCGAAGACGTAAAAGCTGCCTTGCAAGACGTCGAAGTGGTTCGTTTGACGATCATGGATGTACAGGGCTTTGGTCGGCAAAAGGGGCAAACCGAGGTTTATCGCGGGCATGAAATCTCCGTCAATCTGCTCCGCAAAGTCCAGCTTCAAATTGCGGTGAACGAAGACTTCGTCGAGCCCACGATCAACGCCATCATCCGTGGCGGCCGCACTGGCGACTCCGGCGAAATCGGCGACGGCAAAATCTTCGTCCTCCCGCTCGACGACTGCATCCGCATCCGCACTGGCGAACGCGGCCCCGAGGCAATCTAGGCACAATTGCCAGTTTTGGCAGAAAGGCTGCAATGGTGCCTCCGCACTTGCCATTAGGCACTCGCGCTCGCGGTTACAAAAAGTTCATTTTGTGCGCTCTGGGAAAAACGAATTTAGGCAACTTTATTCGCCCTTGATCACCTCTGCCGATTTTCGTTTGCATCTGTTTTTCTCGGTGTGTTTTGAATTCACGGAAGGTGCCTCGACGCGAATAAAGTTATAAAGTGCGTTTTTCTGCGCCCCAGGGAACAATTGAAATCTAAATGAGTAACTGAGTCCTCCAACTCCCAACCGCCAACAGGTCATCGGATGGGCCAAAGCGTGGCGGCGCCCCATCGAGTTCCTGGATTCTGTAAGTGCTTTGCTGGCCTGCAGTTGCGCGATCAGGGTTTTTGCCGAGTCAGCCAGTAAACTCACAGATATTCTGCACCGTTGGGAGACATCTCCGGCGCATTGCGTCCACGCAGTGCATTGGTGGTCATATGTACCGTATCACGGTTCGTGGCCCATTTTCCACAAAAATCTCTCCAAAAGTCCAGCGTCCCAGCACGGCCGTGAAGGGGCCGGATATGCGTGGAATTACACGATACGATTGGCGTGAGCCCGAACCATGCTGGTAGAATAGAAGCCTGGCTATGCTGGGAATTGGTTCCTGGCTGAAGAAGCACAGGGGTCCTAGTTCGCTCGCCCGTTGAGTTTTGAATGTCGCGCTGTTTCCTGCACTTATTCTTGGTACTTGCAACGACACAGCTGATACTCGGCGCAACCTTCGGTGAGGAATTTCGCTACGAGGGGCCGCTAATTGGCACCTGGCACAATCCAGACAACTGGTCGTCGGTATTACCCGGAGAGTTTCCCGACGACTCGTTTGATGACGCGCTGCTGGACGCGGATCCCGCGCGAGATGTATTCGTGACCCTAGATCAGTCGCTCCTACTCGGCTCGGTCGAGATCGACGAGGGTGACACGCTTGAGGTCTCCCCTAGCTCAACTCTCTCTCTGAGGCGCGGACGTATTGCCGGGCATATGCACATCATCGAGGCATCTGAAAACCCAACCTCTGTGTGGGAGTACTTGGCGATTGAAGAGACGGGACGATTGGTGCTGGGCTCTGAAACTACATCGGCCGCAATTCAGTCGCCTGCGGGCTTCGGCTTTTTTGAGAATCGCGGGACGGTTTCGGGCAGCGGCGCCTTCGGTAGCGGCAGCACTTGGGCGA
>JANQJJ010000164.1 GCA_028281725.1 Pirellulaceae bacterium
GTGGTCTGTCCAAGCTTAATCTTTGGGTCGGGTAAAGGGGACAGGAGTCAATTGAGATTTGGGTAAAGGGGTCAGGAGACAATTGCCGGAACGGCCCTCCGGGTGCTGTGCACAATTGACCCCTCACCCCTTTACCCAAATCTCAATTGACTCCTGACCCCTTTACCCGACCCAAAGATTAAGCTTGGACAGACCACGAGTGCTGAAGAAACATCGTATGCATCGCCCGACCCGTGGCGGCGGTCGGGCTTCTTGCAGGCGGAGAAAAGGCCGACGCAAAGATCAGCCCCAGGTCATTTCCTCTTCCACGGTGGCGGACGACGGTGATAAATGGCAAACTAAAAGACACTTCCCGTTCAGCGCCACCATCTGGTTACCAGGTTCCGCCTGGTAACTGAGTGACCCGCAGGCTCTGCCTGCCACGGCTACGAGCCGTGGAGTGACAAAGGACGAATCGCTGACGAGGCAGATCCTCGAAGACAAGGCGTGCCAAGGCAGGAGCCTTGGCACGAGCCGCTGGTGTGCTGCACCTCAACGAACTTGAATTGTTGACGCTGGTGACGTGCGAGGGTGGGATGTTTCGCAATTGACTCTAGGCCGCCCTCTTGCAGATGGTCTACGCTACCCATGACCGATACCCATCAGTTGACACGATTCGTAGACGCGCAGAAACAAGTGTACGATTCGGTCGTTCAGGAATTGCAAAACGGAAGGAAGCGCGGGCATTGGATGTGGTACGTTTTCCCGCAGATTGCCGGCTTGGGTGTGAGTCCCACGTCGCAACGGTACGCGATCCGATCGGCCGAGGAGAGTAGAGCCTACTACGCCCATCCCGTCTTGGGATCGCGGCTACGAGAGTGCACCCAGCTGGTCATGAACGTACGTAGCCGATCATCCGAAGATATCTTTGGCCCCATCGACAATCTCAAGTTTCGATCGTCCATGACTCTGTTTGATTCGGTAACCGACGATGGCTTGTTTCGCGATGCCTTGAGCAAATACTTCGGCGGAGAACCTGATCAGAGAACTCTCAGTATCTTGAATGCCGCGGCTGGGTGAACCCTGCTTTAGGGCTTGCAATACGACAGGGTAAGCAGCGCGTATCCGCAAACCAAATTGGGATCCCCTTCCATCCAGCGGGTCGTTTCGTTTACCCAGCTTCCATCGTCCAGTTGCAGCGACGCCAGCTTGTCACGCAGCTCGGCTTTCCACTGGTGAGCGTTACCACGGGCGTCCAAGAATTCGCTTTGGCCGAGTGCATCGAGTGCCTTCGCCATGGTGTGGTAGTAGTAAAACAGTCCCTGCTGTCCCACGCCCGGATTGGAACTGAGGTCATAGTGCTTTCGCAGAAACTCCACCGCAGCGGTGACTCGCGGATCATCCTGACTGACCCCCGCGTAAATCATGCTCTTCAGGCCAGCATAGGTCATCGAGCCGTAGCTGCGCAAGCCACCACCAGGCTCCTTCCCGGCTTTGCTTTCGCCACCGGCGGCCACCGTGTAGTAGAAGCCTCCGTCGTTGATTTTGGCCGCGTAGGGAGAGTTGTTCGCCGGGCCCTCCAGATTCTGACAACGGGAAACAAACTGGAGTGCTTTTTGGATCGACTCATCTTCCGAGCCGTTGCCTAGTGCGTGAAGCGCATCGATTAGAAAAGCGGTGTTGGAAAGGTCAGGCCGCGAGTGAGATCCATAACCGGCACCGCCGTAAAACATGTCGCTGGGATCTTTGCCTTCTCCCTCGTCCCATTGAATCCCCTTAACAAATGCCTCTGCCTTGGTCACGATCGCGTTGTAGCGACCATCGTGATTCGCCTTGGAGAACGCGATCATCGCGATGCACGTGTCGTAGTTGCGGTGCAAGGAGTCCTGGGCATAGATTCCTCCATCTGCCTGAACATGCTGCTGCAAGAACTCCAGCCCTTTCTCAACCATCGGATCTTGAACCGGAACACCAACCGCCAGCAGACCGGAAACGACCAGCCCCGTTGGTCCGATGCCTCTTGCTGCCGAAAACGATCCGTCCCTTGCCTGCCCACGAACTCGCAGGTACTCGACGCTGCGATCGACCATGCTTTGGTACCGTTTTTCCTCGGCGGACGACGAAGGCGTTGACTCTTGTCCCATTACGGACCCCAGTGATACGGCAACCAACGCGGCTGCCGATAGAAGATATGTCGCGGAGCTTTTCATCGAAATTCTTTTGTCCTGAGTTTTACCTGTTGGCCGTCGAACGCAGATTGCGGATAGGGGGCAAACCCCAAAAGTCAGAATGGCCTTTTGGCTGCTGGGTACTTTTGGGGCCGATCCGCAATCTGTCCCTTTTTCCATTGCTCTGTAAGTATAGGTTGCCACCGAGCCGGCGGGTACGCTCTGGATCGCTTGGCTTGGCAGTAAGATCAGCACGGAATGTCCGTCCCAGCAACTGGCATGCCAAGACGCGGATGCCAGATTCGATCGGTTTTTGGGTGTATGATGCCGACACGAGAGGCGGAATTGTAACCGCCAACGGCGGGCAAACCGCCACATTCCTGGATCCGGGACACTCTCCGCCTTACCGGCGATCAGGTGACCTATGAAAACACATCGTCGAACCTTGTCGCGTCGAAATCTGCTCCAGTCGATCAGTGCCATGGGCATCGGTTCGCTTGCCTTCGAACGGGCCCTGGCGGTTCAGGTTGAGCAGGCGGGCAAGATCACGCCAGAGATGGTTGCTCAGGCAGAATGGATCGCAGGTATTGAATTGGACGAGGAGGAACGGGAAGACGTTGCCGAGTCGGTACAAGGGACGTTGGCCAGTGCACGGCGTTTGCGCGAGATTCCGGTCGATGCTGATACGGTACCCGCCTTGGTGTTTCGGCCCGATTTCTTCTATCAGGCGGCTGGTAACTCGGGGGAGCCGCAACACGATATTCGGGGCGCTCGGCCGGCGGTGCATGTCGCTTGGTCACTGAAGGGACGCGCTGCGTGGCAACGTGCTGGGACGATGTCGGATGAGCAGCTGGCATTTGCGAGCCTGACGGATCAAGCCTCCATGCTGGCAGCCGGTAAAATCTCCAGTCGAGAATTGACACAACTCTATTTGACTCGGCTCGAACGCTTCGATCCGCTACTGCGGTGCGTGGTGACGTTGCTCGAAGAACCTGCATTGGAGCAAGCCGCCGCATCCGACGAGCGACGTGCCCAAGGTAACGTGCTGGGAGTACTCGACGGTATTCCTTGGGTTGCCAAGGATCTGATTGCCGTCCCACCTTGGAAGACAACTTGGGGCGCCGAACCGTTCAAGGATCAGGTCCGTGAGCCGACGGCAACGGTCGCAACGAAGCTGGCCTTAACTTAAGAGCCATTCAGAGTGCTATGGGACATGAATGCCCCAAAACCACTGCTCGTTATACACAATTGACTAAAACTGTCCAACA
>JANQJJ010000188.1 GCA_028281725.1 Pirellulaceae bacterium
TGCCGCGGTAATAATCTTCGATATTGAATTTCTCGTTAGGACTGTGCGCCCCATCGTCGTTGAGTCCCCAGCCGAGTAGCAGGACGTCCGAGCCGAGCCTTTCTACCATCTCGGCCACCACCGGGATGGAGCCACCCTCGCGAATGAGAACGGGCGGCTTTCCAAATGCTTCCGCTATTGCCTTGTCGGCAGCCGCGATGAACGGACTGTGGGGATCCACCACAACGCCCGGTCCGCCATGCAAGTCGATCACTTCAATGCGAATACCCGGTGGCGTGTTGTCCTGGACGAACTGCCGTAGTTGCCCAGCGACCTGCTCGGGCGACTGATTCGGCACGAGCCGGAAGCTAATCTTCGCCGCTGCGCTGGAGGGGACGATCGTCTTGGCACCTTCGCCCTGGTATCCGCTCCAAAGTCCGTTGATATCGAAAGTGGGACGCGCCCACCGTCGCTCCAGAGTCGTAAATCCCTTCTCGCCCCACAAGGCGCCGACTCCCAACTGCTGGGCATAGCCTGCGTCATCAAAGTTCAGACCAGCCCACATCTCTCGTTCGGAGTCCTCCAGAGGTTTGACCGGATCGTAGAAGCCCGGCAGCTGAACGCGTCCGGAATCGTCGACGATCTTGCTCAGGAACTTGGAAAGTGCGACGGCTGGATTGTTCACCGAGCCACCGAAGCTGCCGGAGTGTAAATCCTGATTGGGACCCTCGAAATGTATCTCGAAGTATGCGATTCCTCGCAAACCATAAGTGATCGCAGGTTGTCCGGCGGCATACTGGCACGAATCGCTGATGACAATTACGTCGCTGGCCAGCTTGTCTGCCGTGCCGGGCTGGCGCAAGTAACGCTCAATTTGCTCGCTACCGACCTCCTCTTCGCCTTCAATCAAGAATTTGACCTGCATGGGCAGTTCGTTGCCGGTCGCAGTCCAGGCGGCAACCGAGTGAACGTGGGTTAGCAACTGACCCTTGTCGTCCGTCGCTCCACGCGCATAGAGGTTTCCATCACGTTCGCTCGGCTCGAACGGGGGTGTGGACCATAGGTCGAGCGGGTCCGGAGGTTGCACGTCATAGTGCCCGTATACCAACGCCACGGGTTTGCCTGGAACGGGAGGGCTCTCAGCATAGATCAGCGGAGGGCCGCCGGTTTCAATCAGCTCGGCCTTCAGCCCTGCCGCGGACAGGGTGCTCCAAACCGACTTCGCGGCAGCACCGACTGAGTCTTGGAAAGCCGGGTCGGCACTCACACTCGGAATGCGCAGCAGCTCTTTTAGTACTTCCAGGTGTTTTGGTTGACTTTGCCGAAGATACTGGTCAATCGCTTGCAAATCGGACATTTTGCCGTTTTCAGGTTCTTTTAGTGGCAGACAAACCTTGCTTGGACTACCCGCCTGGGGGTTACAATAATAACGAGCGTATCAATATAGCCGGTAAACCGCCGACGCGGGATTGCAGCAAGTGTTCGCTGTGTAATCATAATCGCGTCGAGGCTGCAGGCCAGGAAGTGCCAGCCTGTGTGTTTGCCAATTGGCACGGGAGTTTGATTCGATGGCGGATGCAGACAGTGCGGTTGTGGAACCTGACGTCCAGGTCTTTACCAAGAAGGAGCCGGAGCGCGGAAAACCCCGTCGGCAGCCGCGTTATCACGTGGTTCTCTGGGATGATTCGGAACACACCTTTGACTATGTGATCGCCATGCTTCAGCAACTCTTTGGCCATACGTTTGAGCGAGCTCGGGAGCTGGCGAAACTCGTCGATTCCTCTGGCCGCGCGATCTGTCTGACGACCACGAAGGAGCACGCGGAGCTAAAACGCGATCAGATTCATGCCTTCGGCAAAGATCCGCTGGCTACCAAGTGCGCCGGTAGCATGTCGGCAAGCATTGAAGCGGAACGCTAGCGGGCGTTAGGGGCAGGCGGGCTTTGTGACCAATGTGCCGGACGAAGAGCGCTGCCCTTCCTGCGGCATTCAGGCGGACCAAGGCACGTTGCTCTGTATCCACTGCGGTTACCACAGGCAGCTCGGGAAAAGGCTTGTCCGGGCGACAACGCAGGATTGGGAACCGGAGCAGCCGCGAGAGCCCAGCGACAATCCCTACGCCCCACCGCGACGGCTGGACCCTGAGGCTGGCCTGGCGCACGAGTGTTAGCTTGTTTGCAAAACATGGCACTTTCGATCACCGAAATATTGGAATACTCTGGCTCGCTTAGCCCATAACGTAGGAC
>JANQJJ010000232.1 GCA_028281725.1 Pirellulaceae bacterium
TAGCCCGGTAACCGGATTTCGATTTCAAGGGCGGCGCCCGACGGAGGTCCACACTAGCGAAGGTAGCTATGCCGCAGACGCAGTGATTATCAACGCAGATTTTGCCCAAGCAATGCATAGCCTCGTCCCAAATTCCCTGCGGAGACGCTGGACGGACGAGAAGATCACGCGCAAGAAATTCTCCTGCTCGACGTTCATGCTTTATCTTGGAGTCCGCGGAACCTATGAAGAACTGCCACACCATACGATCCACATCGCGGAAGACTACCAAAAAAATCTGAGACAGATCGAAGACGACTTCACTCTGCCGGATTCCCCCAGCTTCTATGTCCAAAACGCCTGCCGGACAGATACATCCCTTGCCCCTGAGGGCCACAGCACGCTGTACGTCTTGGTGCCGGTGCCGCATCAGCATCAAAACACCGTGTGGGATGACCAGACCTGCCGGACGTATCGGCAGCTAGCGCTTGAGCAACTGGCGGCTGTAGGGGTGCATGACGTGCGCGAGCGGATCGTCACGCAGCGGATGATCACTCCGAACCATTGGCAAACTGATTTTGGACTCTATCGTGGAGCCACTTTTAATCTGGCCCATAATCTTGGCCAGATGTTACACCGTCGTCCGCACAACCGATTCGAAGACCTGGAGGGGGTTTATCTTGTCGGAGGTGGCACCCATCCAGGCAGCGGCCTGCCCGTGATCTATGAGTCCTCCAGGATCACTTGCAAGCAACTCCTGCCGGAACTTGGGCTCGACGCAACCTTCCTCTATGACGCCTCGCGCGATCTCGAGGCAAGCCGCCAACCGGCCTGATCTGATTCCTTGGAAGAGACGAGACGCTCTGACCAGTTTCTTCGACTCCCGACCCAATAAAAGTCTGCGTGGCACGAAGTCACTTAGGGAGCTTGGGCTTACACGCAAGTTGTTCTCGCCGCCGGCCGAACAAGTCCTTAGCGCAGAAACAACGCGATCCGTTGCAGGGAATCGTTGCTAGTTGGTTACAATGCATCAGCGATGGCTATGAATGGATTCGAACGTCGCGCCGAGTATGACTTCTGGGAACTTCCGGATGACCTAGCGTCACTCGGGCCAAGAATTGAACGTGCGGTAGACCAAACCTCCTGCGGATAGACCTATGTTCCATTGGTTTTTTTGGCGGTCGGTTGAAGAAGCGGAGCAATCAGATGGCTCGGCCAAGCCCAAGCGGCGAGGGCTGATTGCGTCCTTCGTCCTGATGATGCATCTGGTCGGTGCGCTCACATCAGTTCAGGCGGTGATGTCAACCCGCACGTCTCAAGGGGCGATTGCTTGGGCAATCAGTCTGAATACGTTTCCGTATGTCGCTGTGCCCGCGTATTGGGTATTGGGGCAATCCAAGTTCGATGGGTACGAGCTCCTGCGGCGCGAAGAGCACTTGGCCAATAGCCAAGTTGCCAAGCAAGCCCGTCGGGTGCTGGAGGAGGAGGGAACTCTATTGATTCCGAGAACGCCGACTGAGGAGAGTCACGTACGGCTTCTCGAGCACATCAGCCGACTACCGATCACGACCGGCAACTCCGCGCGGCTGTTGATCGACGGCCAGGAAACGTTCGGCGCGATACGGGCGGGCATCGCAGGAGCCCAAGACTACATCCTGTTTCAGTTCTACATCTTGCGAGATGATGGTCTGGGGCGAGAGCTCAAGGACCTGCTTGTCGAAAAGGCGAGAGAGGGCGTGCGAGTCTACGTGCTGTACGACGAACTCGGAAGCAAGGACCTGTCCGCTACGTACATTGGTGGCATGCGCGCTGCCGGCGTCGAAATTGTTCCGTTCAACACGACGCAACGAGGAAATCGATTTCGGCTGAACTTTCGTAACCACCGCAAGATCGTTGTCGTGGACGGCCACGTTGCGTACGTCGGCGGACACAATGTCGGCGACGAGTACTTGGGCAAGCACCCCGTTTTAACTCCGTGGCGGGACACGCACGTTGAACTTCGCGGTCCCGTGGTTCAGTCGATTCAGGCGCCATTCGTCGAAGATTGGAATTGGGCCATCGGCACGACACCCGATTTGAACTGGGTTCCCAGGAAGGTCGAGGGAGGCAACACGGCTGTGGCCTGCATTCCCACAGGTCCGGCCGACGCATTGGAGACAGGGACTCTCTGGTTTCTGCATGCGATTAACTCGGCCAGGGAGCGACTATGGATCGTCAGCCCCTATTTTGTTCCGGACGAACAGCTCATGTCCGCGTTGCAGCTAGCTGCGCTGCGCGGCGTCGACGTACGCATCCTCATCCCCCAGAATCCGGATCATCAGTTGGTCTATCTATCGGGCATTTCCTATCTGGAAGAGGCTGACGAGGCTGGGATCAAAATCTATCGTTACCAACCAGGTTTCTTACATCAAAAGGTGATGCTCATCGACGACTATGCCGCGACCGTGGGAACATCCAACCTGGATAATCGATCCATGCGACTGAATTTTGAGATTACCATGGCCATGCTCGGCAAGGAGTTTGCGAACGAAGTTGAGATGATGTTGGAGGCAGATTTTGCCAAGAGTGAGCTGGTTTCTCCCACCGAGTACTCGTCCCGCTCGCTGCCGTATCGCTTCCTGGTCCGCGCATCGCGTCTCATGGCACCTTTGCAGTAGCCGGTGGGCACCGCAGCCGAACGAAGCGGCGTTGCGCTTTGCACTTTTTTGAATCGAGAAACCTGAGTGCCAGCCGCACGGGCCTATCGCGTGTACACTCAACGAAATCGGCGCTTAATCGAGCGAGGGCGACGTGCCACTTAGCCGATGCGCGTTAGGCATCCAGATGGACATCGAATGGGCGATTGGAACGGCAACTTGATTTGGATTCTTTTGCTCTCGGCGCTGATGTTTGTTGTCAGCATCGTTGTGGCACGACTTTGGATCGTTCACATGCCGCCGGATTACCTGACGATGGATCGTTCCCAGCAACGCAGGCTGTTTGATCGGCGTCCGCTAGTTCGAGTCGTTTGGTGGTTTGTTAGGAATGTGTTGGGACTGTTGATCATGAGCGCCGGCGCGATCATGCTCTTCACTCCCGGCCAAGGCATATTGTTCATTCTCCTGGGACTCATGCTGCTGGATTTTCCTGGTAAGTATCCTTTGCTTCGTCGCCTGCTTGGACGCAGAGGTGTACTGAAAATGATCAACCGGGTTCGGCGTCAGGCCAACCGTCCGCCGCTTGAATATCCAGGTGCGAGCCGCACGGGCACGTAGCCGAACCGCCGCTGTTTATCCCAGGTCAGGCACAAGGAAATCAGTCACCGCAAAAACGAAAACCGCTCCAAATCTCGACAATTACCCAAAACCTACCCTGAGTCCTCTAACCTACGGCGGCAAGCTCTCGTTTTGAGTCCTACAACCCGACCACATGAACCTTCTGAGCAGCGGGAGCAGGCTGCGTTTGGACTGCGCATCGTCACCTACAATATCCACAAAGCCATTGGAGGCTTGGATCGCCGCTACCGGCCCGAGCGAATCGTGGAAACTCTTGCTGCGAAGAATCCGGATATCGTTTTGCTGCAAGAGGTGGACGACTTAGTGCCAAGATCGAATCATGATTGCCAGGTCGAACTATTCGCCCACGCCTTGAATATGAAGTACTTCGCTTTCCAGCGCAATGTTCGGCTCAAACGCGGGCACTATGGCAACGCTATCTTGAGCCGATTTCCGCTAGCCGACATCCAGCACATCGACTTGTCGATTCCCATGAAGAAACGTCGACGCGCTCTTGCCGCCCATTGCAAATTGAGACTCGGCGGGCATCAGAGAACCATGTTGATCGTGAATATGCACTTAGGTCTGGCAGGGTTTGAACGGCGGATTCAGCTGAGCAAGGTGCTGCAGAGCAAGACCCTTGAACGCACTCGCCGCCGTACTCCCGTGATTGTCGGCGGGGACACCAACGATGTCTGGGAAACGCTAGGCAAACGCATCATGCGGCCAGCGGGTTTTGAGTCGGCCGGCGAGCGTATTCGCACCTTTCCGGCTGCGCTTCCTGCGAGAGCTCTGGACCATATCTACTACCGAGGCGATCTGGAGTTGAACCACGTATATGCGTGTCGATCCAAAACAGCCAGGGCCGCCTCCGATCATCTACCCCTGGTCGCCGATTTTCAAGTATTCCCCGAGTCCGCTGAGCCAGGTGAAGTCCGGCGCACGTAGGTTAATCTGTCCCAGATCAACCCAGCGCAGTTACGTTGTCTAGTCCGAAGCCTCGGCCATATCTTCGTTCAACCAGCCCGTGAAACATCGGGCTAGTCCAACTCCTTGATCCGAATCTCCTTGTACTCGGCCCACATCGGTTTGCCCGCATGCAACTGTAACGCCAAGATGCCGTCGGTCAGTGCCAAGTCGGATCGATCCGTGAAGTCCA
>JANQJJ010000254.1 GCA_028281725.1 Pirellulaceae bacterium
GGAGAGCGTTGGGCGCGGCACTGGATGGACGTCGCGCGGTACGCGGATACTAAGGGCTACGTCTTTCGCGAAGATCGTGAGTACCATGAAGCTTACAAATATCGTGATTGGCTCGTCGATGCGTTCAACAGCGACTTGGCGTATGACCGGTTCGTCACCTTGCAGCTTGCGGCCGATCTGCTCGCCCAAGACGATGATTACCGTGATCTGCCGGCGCTCGGCTTTCTGACTCTTGGACGGCGGTTTCTGAACAACCAATTCGACATCATTGATGATCGACTCGACGTGGTTTCTCGCGGCCTGATGGGGATGACCTTGGCATGTGCGCGATGTCACGATCACAAATACGATCCCGTTTCGCAGGCCGACTATTACTCCATGTTCGGTGTTTTTCTGAACACTCAGGAGCCTGGCGGTGAGCCCTGGCCTCATCGGTTGGCGGATGCCGAAAAGGAAAGAGCTTCCCACATATTGATTCGCGGTAGCCCCCGCTCCCCGGGTGAGCGCGTGCCGAGGCAGTTTGTCGGTTTCCTGTCCCCCGAGCAAAAACCTTTTGGCGCCGGTAGCGGCCGAGTCGAGTTGGCAAGGCGTATCGTTGTCGACGGTAAACCGCTGACCGCGCGTGTGATGGCCAATCGCATCTGGATGCGTTTGATGGGGGACTCTCTGGTAGAAAGTCCCAGTGATTTCGGCACTCGCTGTCCTCAGCCCGTTCAGAGTGACTTGCTGGACCAGTTGGCGATCGAGTTTGTCGAGAGCGGCTGGAGTATGAAGCAATTGATTCGAATGATCGTGTCTTCGGATGTCTATCAGCAGCAAAGCTTGGATCGGCCCGAGTGTTCTGCCGTGGACCCCGAGAACGCGTTCTACTGGAAGATGAACCGGCGACGGCTGGATTTCGAAGCCTTGCGCGACACACTCCTAGCTACCACCGGACAATTGGATCGAACCCTCTTTGGCAAGCCGGTCAAGATCCAGCAGGCAGCCGTCGCGCCGCGTCGTACACTCTACGCGTACATCGACCGTCAGAATTTGCCCAGCGTTTTCCGATCCTTCGATGTGGCTAGCCCTGATGCCCACAGTCCTCGCCGCGCGCAGACCAGTGTGCCGCAGCAGGGGTTGTACTTGCTCAACAGCAGCTTCATGGCCGAATTGGCATCACGACTGGCCGTCCAAGCGCGTCAGCGGAGCGCCAAGCAAGACGAAGAGCAGGCGATTGGCTGGCTGTTCGAACGCGTTTATCAGCGACGGCCGACGGCGGAAGAATTGCCTCTGCTGACTGAATTTGTCCGCGGCTATCGTCCGCCCTCCTCGCCGGTCCGGGTGGAGCGGTGGATTTATGGTTTCGCGGAGTTGGCGGCTGAGGCTGACAGATTGGATGGATTCCAACGATTGATGAACTTCACTGGAAAGGCTTGGCAAGGCGGCCCGGCGCTGCCAGACAAAACGATCGGCTGGTGTCTACTGACTGCCGAAGGGGGCCATCCCGGAAATGATGCTCAGCATGCAGTGGTTCGCCGCTGGATCGCCCCTAGAGATGGGTTCGTTCATGTAGCGGGCAAGTTGCAGCACAAATCCGACAAGGGAGATGGAGTGCGTGGAAGCCTTTTCGCTGCAGGCCAGCTTCAGGGGCAATGGACGGCCAAAGCGGACGAACAATCGACATCCGCCGGACCGCTTGAGGTCCGAGAGGGAGACACATTGGATTTCGTAACGGATTGTATCGGAGGACCGAGCCACGATTCGTTCACTTGGAAGGTGCGTGTACGATACCAAGGGGAGCGATCGAGGCAGTGGCGTTCGGATCAGGAATTCTCCGGGCCGCTGCCAGAGAGGCTGGACGTCTGGACTCAGCTAACTCAGGCGTTGCTCGCCGCCAATGAACTGGCCACCATCGACTGACCGAGTGTCGGCAGGAGTGCATCGATATGATGGAGAAGACTCACGCGAATGGTTCCCTGTCGCGGCGTGAATTGCTCAGCCGATGTGGATTGGGGTTCGGGGCGCTAGCGCTGGAGCAGCTGCTCGCCGAGAGTGCATCCGGCGGTGAGGTCTCGGCGGCAGGTGTCAATCCGCTGCTGCCCAAGCCGCCGCAGTTCGCCGCCAAAGCCAAGCGCGTTATTCATATCTTTGCCAACGGTGGTCCGAGTCATGTCGATACGTTCGACCCCAAGCCGTCGCTGCAAAAGTATGCCGGCCAGCCCATGCCGGGCGAAACACCGCGAACAGAGCGTAAGACAGGAGCCCTGTTCCCATCGCCCTTTCAGTTTCGCCGCTACGGAGAAAGCGGTATTGAGGTCAGCGAGTTGTTCCAGCACACCGCGCGGCACATCGACGATATCTGCGTGATTCGTTCGATGCACGCGGACGTTCCGAACCACGAGCCGTCGTTGCTGCTGATGAACACTGGCGAAGCGCGCCTGGTGCGCCCCAGCATGGGATCGTGGATGACGTATGGTCTCGGAACGGACAATCAGAATTTGCCTGCCTTTATTGCCATGTGTCCCGGCGGCTATCCAATTCAGGAATCCCAGAATTGGCAGTCGGGCTTCCTGCCGGGTATCTACCAAGGAACCTATATCGATACTCAGCATCAGTCGATCGACAAGCTGGTCGAGTACATAAAAAACGATCGTATCGATACCTCGTCGCAGCGCCGGCAACTGGACCTGATTCAGCGCATGAATCGCCTGCACCAGGCTGCCAGAGATGACGATCCGCAACTCGAAGCCCGCATCCAGTCGTTCGAGCTGGCCTATCGAATGCAGGGCGAAGCGGCCGAAGTTTTTGACGTCTCGCGGGAACCGCAACATATACTGGACGCCTATGGACCGGGCGTGCAGGCGCGACAGCTGTTGATCGCTCGTCGCCTGATCGAACACGGCGTGCGCTATGTTCAAGTGTGGCATGGCCAAGGACAGCCCTGGGACAATCACGACGACATCGAAGACCGGCACCGCAAGCTGGCCGGGGATTGCGATCAGGCCATCGGCGCCCTGCTGACCGATCTGAAACAACGCGGCCTGCTGGAGGAAACGCTTGTCATCTGGGGAGGAGAGTTCGGGAGAACGCCCACGGTCGAGTTACCCAAGGAGGGTAGTAATCAGGGCAAGGTCAACGGACGCGATCACAATCATTGGGGATTTACGATGTGGCTCGCGGGCGGCGGAGTCCGCGGAGGGTACGTTCACGGTGCAACCGATGAGTTCGGATTTAAGGCCGTCGAGCAGAGGATGCACGTCCATGATTTGCATGCCACGCTGCTGCATCTTCTTGGGTTTGACCACGAGAAATTTACGTACCGCTGGGCCGGCCGAGACTTCCGTCTGACCGACGTCCATGGCCGTATTATTGACGAGCTAATCGCCTAGTAAGGCGCGGCTTGCTCTCTTTCTCCTGGTCTGATTCATCGGCCAACCGGCCGGTTAGTGATCGCAGGAAGGCACTGAGTTGATCGACATCCTGCTGTCGAACCTCTAGTCCGAGTTGGTATTCGATCATGATGGCCACCGCCTCCTCCAACGTGGCCACGGAGCCATCGTGGAAGTAGGGAGCCGTCTGTTCCACGTTTCGTAGCGGAGGAACGCGGAATACATAGCGATCTCGCTCACGTTTCGTAACATGGTACCGCCCGAGATCCGTTTCCGACGGATCATGCGTCACATCGAAGTACGTCTTCATCTCGCCGAGTCGTTGGAGCATCGTTCCTCCAACGCCCGCTCCCTGATGGCAAGAGACGCAATTAAGTTTCTTGAACAGCTGGTACCCGGCATATTCGTCCACCGTCAAGATTTGCTCCTCACCCTGGAGCCATCGATCAAATCGAGAATTCACCGTCACCAGGGAACGCTCGTAGGTTGCCAGCGCCTTGCGAACACGCTCAGGTGATGGCTGGCCGCCCATGTATTCCTTGAACATGCGGCTGTAAGTCGGATCATTTCGCAGGTACTTGGTGGTCCTCTCCCAATCCGATGCCATCTCATCGGGATGCTGAAGCGGTCCGTCTACCTGCTCTTCCAACGTCTGGACTCGCCCATCCCAGAACTGCGAGAAGTTAAATACTGAGTTGAAAACGGTCGGTGCGTTGCGGGAGCCCGCTCGACCGGTGGCTCCGATCGAAGTTGCTAGTCCGTCGGATCCTCCAAGGGACAGATTATGGCAGGACGCACACGACACCTTTCCGTTGCCCGACATTCCCGGATCATGGAATATTCGCCTGCCGAGTTTGACGATGTTCGGATCCAAGCTCTCGATCGGGGCCAGCGGCGCTATCGGTTCGGCGCGCCTGGCAATGGATGCGACATACGTCGGCTTCGGTGGCGGCGGTTCGACTTTAGGCTCCTCCCCATGCCAGGGGACCATCGCCAGCACGATACCAAGCTGCAATGAGAATGCGCAAGTGACGATCATGACCACGTGCTTACGCAGTCCACCAACCGTAGCCTTGACCAAAGAAGTCCGCTTTGCGCCGGCTGGCTCGGCGTCGGCTGACTCGGCGTCGATTTGCTCCGTATCGGTTTGTTCTGAGTCAAGCTGTTCTGAATCGAGTTGTTCCGTATCGGTTTGCTCTGAATCGGTTTGCTCTGAATCGGTTTGCTCTGAATCGGTTTGCTCTGCTTCGCTTTGTTCAGAATCGAGCGGCTCGGTCTGCTCAGGCTCAGAATCACTCTGCTGAGCGTCTACCAGCGGTTCGGTCTCTTCGAGCGTCTCGACATCGGGCTGGGGGTCCGAAACCGAATTCGGGGGTGCCGGGGAATCATCAGGCGCCTGGTCGGCCGCCTCGTTCGTCGGTTCGGCTTCGTCTAAACCAGCCTCACGATCGTCGACAAGCTCGCCGGATGCAGTGGAGGGCTCCGGCACATTCCGGCCTGAGTCGCTGGCTTCCTCCGAGGTAGATGCTCGAGGGTTCCCTGTCGACGCATCTTCAGCGATGTCGCGCGGCGCGACGGAGGCTTCGTCTGCCAAACTGGTTTCCGTGGTCACAGACTAGATCCCCCTTTCTGGTTAGCATTCACCCGTTGCCAAATTGCGTTTGCTATCAAGATATACGTCACCGCTACAGACATCCCGCCGGCTCGAGTGGATCCCAGTGGTCTTCCGGCAAGATAAACGGACCTTTATCGGCAGGACCCGCACAGGCTGCCGGACAGGAAAAAGGCGTTCGGCAATGCTCTGGTTTAGCAGAGTGGTCGGATCTTCGCTCGAATCGTTAGCATCCTTAATCTGAGATTCCAGCTGTCCACTCCTTGCCGTGATTCCGCGTGTGATTTGTTCGTGGCACCGGCGGCCAACCTAAGGTACCTCTGGAGCGAAGGATGTTGCTCTGAAAGCGTTAGCTTTCTTACCCCCCGTGTGAGGCGGCCCGATTGATTCGTCGATCGGTGTCGCCTTTTTTGTGTCTGTTCACCGCTGGCACCCCAATCAC
>JANQJJ010000292.1 GCA_028281725.1 Pirellulaceae bacterium
ACACCGGTCCCTAACGTGAGCATCGCGAGACTGCCGTACTCGGCCCCTGTGCCAACCCAGAACTCTCCGTAGGCGGCGGCATTCGCATCGTTGATAAAACTGACCTCTAACCCCAGCGCGTCTTGCAATGCCTGGCGGATGTGAAACCCGTGCCACTTGGGGAGATTCGTCGGATCAAGCAACATACCTCGCCGCAAACACAGCGGCCCGGGCGTCCCCAGGCCAGCTCGCGAAATCTGGTCCATCTTCAGATTGACCCGCGCAGCAAGCACGCGGCAAGTCTGCGCCGCTCGAAGGATTGCGTCCTGCGGAGCCTCCGACAGATCGGTTCCAATGCTCTCAAAAGCTAGCGTTTTACCAAGGTGATCTACCAGTCCAATCTTGATATTGGTCCCACCGACGTCGACCCCGAAGAAAAAGGGGGTTGGAGTCTTCGCCATTGGATTCTTTGACGGGGTGTCGGACATGCTCGAGTCGGAAAACGCGGCCCCGTTGGAGGGGCCATTGGGGCCGGATGATGAAACGGCCCAGTATAGAAACAATGGCGGACATCGCCCAGGTGAACCACTGCAGTTTGTCTTGACTTGCCGCCTGCAGTTTGTCTAAGAAGCGGTTGGTATCCGCTATTCAGGCGTTCAATTTGCTTGCCACCGAAGGAAACGATTTCGTGTGCCAGTTCGCATCTCTCACGGCCGCAGATTCGGCAAGAAGACCTACCACTGTTCTCTGGGTGCAGTGTATCTGCTTATGCCTGTTTTCAGGCTTTTTCAGCACCACCACGGTCGCTCAGGAGGCCGAATGGATTTGGTCCCCAGAACACCCGCGTGGTCAAGCGGTCCAGGGCGACTGCTATTTCCGTAAAGTAATCCAGATCGGTTCGGCGGAACAGGCGTCGGTGACGATCACTGCCGACGACCAATATGAACTTTTCGTGAATGGCCGGAAGATCGGGGCGGGGAATTCCATTCGCCAGATGGAACAGTATGACATCAAGCGTTTCTTGGGACGAGGTCGCAACGTGATCGCGGTCCGCGTCACGAACCTGGCCGACGGTCCGGCCGCCCTGGCAGCTCGCGTGTTCGTCAAACCGATGGGCGGACAGTGGCGGAGTTACTCGACCGACAAGACATGGCGAACGGTTCTGGACGCCGTCCCAAGCTGGCAAAGCACTGCCTACAACGATTCGCGCTGGAAGCCGGCCCAAGCGTACGGACTGCTCGGTGAGACCGCTCCCTGGGATCGCCGGGAAGAGGTCAGTCCCGCCCGGGTCTCGGAAAACCAGCGATTCCGCGTCAGCCAAGAGTTTGCCGTCGACGAAATCCTGGGAGACGCTGATACCGGCTCGCTGGTCAACATGGCCTTCAACGAGTTCGGTCACATCATCGCAGCCCAAGAGGGCGGTCCGCTGATTCTGATCTACGACAGCGACAAAGACGGAGTCCCGGACAAGACGCGGAACTACTGCAAGCTGGTCGACAACATCCAAGGTATCTTGCCGCTCAATGGCGATGTCTTCGTTACCGGAGATGGACCCGATGGTTCGGGCATCTATCGGTTGATCGATAAAGATCGTAATGGTGACTTGGAAGAAGCCCGGAAGATCGTGGGATTCAAAGGGCAGTCAGGAGAACACGGCGCTCATGGCCTCACGCTCGGGCCCGACGGCCGAATCTACTGCGTCCTAGGCAACCACGCTGAGTTGGATGGCCAGTTCTCGGCGACCAGCCCACTCCAGCACATCTACGAAGGCGACTTGGTCGGCCCTCGATATGAAGATCCAGGTGGACACGCGGCAGGCATTCAGGCGCCTGGCGGAACAATCATCCGCGTCGACCTCGAAGGCGAGACCGTGGAGCTAGTCGCCGGTGGCATCCGCAATGCCTTTGATCTGGTCTTCCACTCCAGCGGCCGCCTGTTCGTCCACGACAGCGATATGGAATCGGACGAAGGCTCTGTTTGGTACCGTCCCACCAGTTTGTATGAGATTAGAGAGGCTGGCGAGTACGGTTGGCGAAGTGGATGGGCCAAGTGGCCGAGCTACTATTACGATCGCTTGCCGACGCTGCTCGAAACCGGCCGCGGGTCGCCGACGGGTGCCTGTGTCTACGATCATCACATGTTTCCGCAAAGATACCACGGCAATCTCTTCCTGGCCGATTGGACCCAGGGGCAGATCCTGTCGGTCAAACTGCCTCCTGGCGGCCAAGCCCATTCGGAAGTCTTCATTCAAGGCCAACCTTTAAACGTGACCGACCTGACGATCGGCCCTGACGGCTGGTTGTACTTCTGCACCGGTGGACGTGGCACCAAGGGAGGCATTTATCAGGTGCGTTGGCTCGGTGACGTGCCGGAATCGATCAAGAATCCCGGTAGCGACGGTATTGCGAAGGCAATCAAGCAGCCGCAGTTGGACGCGGCCTGGGCGCGCCAGGCGATCGCTTCTCTGAAGCGTGAGTTGGGAGCCAGCTGGAATGATGCGGTCGCCGGAGTTGCCTTCAGCGATGAAAATCCAGCCAAGTACCGCCTTCGCGCACTCGATCTGATGCAGTTGTTTGGCCCACCTCCCACGCCGGAGCTACTGACGGCGCTGAGCGAAACACCCAATGAAGCGGTACGTGCCCGAGCGGCGCGACTGATGGGCATGCATGGCAACTCCGAGGCGGTCGCCGAACAACTCGTGGGCATGCTCGCCGACTCGGACGCCGGTGTCCAACACGCGGCATGTGAAGCCCTAATCCGTTGCGGCGAGAATCCGGACGTCGCTTCGCTGGTTCCCCTGTTGGCCAGTTCCGATCGACCATTGGCTTGGTCTGCAAGAAGGCTACTCGAAAGAATCCCTTCCGAGCAGTGGCTCGAAAAACTGCTTGAGCACGAAGAACAACGCGTCCAGCTGCAAGCTGGCTTGGCCCTGATGATCGCAGAACCAACGACCGAGCACGGCACGGCTGTTGTGCAAATGATCAGGACCATGCTCGACGGCTTCGTCAGTGATCGCAACCTGGCTGACCTGTTGCGTCTGGCTCAGGTCACGCTGCACCGTAGTGGGCTCAAGAGAGAGGACGTTCCTGGACTCAAGGAAGATTTGATCGCCGAGTTTCCGGTCGGCGAACCGGCGCTCAATCGAGAGCTGTTCCGGCTGCTGACGTATCTGAATGCCGATGCGGTGATTCCCGCCGCGATCAGCTACCTCCAATCAGACGCGGAACTAGCGGAACGCATGCATATTGCCACGCACTTGAGATTCTTTGACCACCCATGGACGGCCGCGCAACGCCACGCGCTCGTCAAATTCTTCGAAGAAACGCAGCTCGCCGACTCCGGAAGCAGCGTACCGCTCTACGCCATGAGTATTACCCGTGACTTGTGTCGCGATTTGCCGCTGGAAGAAGCCAGGATCTTTGTTTCCGAAGGGGCAAAATGGCCCAACGCGGCGCTCGTCTCACTGTACCGCTATCCCGAGAAACTATCCGAAGCCGATCTACAGACGCTCAAGCAACTCGATCAAGAAATCGATCGAGCCGGATTTGAAGGCGAACAATACAAGCGTTTGCGCACGGGCATCGTGGCGATGCTGTCGCAGAACGGCGACAAAGAATCCTCCGCTTACCTCCGCGAAATATGGATCCGCAGCCCGGAGCGTCGTCAAGCCGTAGCGCTTGGCCTTGCCCAGCAGCCCGATGACGAAAACTGGGACTACCTGGTTCGTAGTCTGCCTGTCCTCGAATCATTCGCCGTGGCCGAGGTCATGCGGGCGCTCCAGAAAGTGCCCCATGCGACGGACGATCCGGACGCGTTGCGAGAAGTCATTCTGCACGGACTAAGAATGGAACAGGCACAGCAGTCGCCTGCCCCGGCACTTCAGTTGCTCACCTACTGGACTGGCAAAGACCTCGCAGCCGAGTCGACCGAAACCGGCAGCCTGCTGGGCCCGTGGCAACGATGGTATGCCGACCAGTTTCCCGACCGTCCCGAAGCCAAACTTCCAGAACTCGAGCAGAATTCACCTTGGAATCTGGAGACACTCACCGAATACTTTGCATCGAGTGACGGACGCAAGGGGATCGCGGAGCACGGTCTGGAAATCTACGAGCAGGCTCAGTGTGCCAAGTGCCATCGCTTCGGGTCGCTCGGCACCGCGATTGGTCCCGATCTCACAAACATTGCGAAACGATTTACGCGCAAGGAAGTTCTCGAATCGGTCCTTTACCCCTCTCACATCATCAGCGACCAATATCAAACCAGTCGCGTTCTGACGACCGGTGGAAAGGTCTACAGCGGCATGATCCGCCGGAACGCCGACGGGACCATTACCGTTCGCGACTCCGAACTCAACGAGCAAGTCGTCGCCGAGCAGGACGTTGATTCGATCGAGCCGAGCAAGACTTCCTTGATGCCAAGCGGACTAGTCGACCGTCTCACCGCCGCAGACATCCGCGATATGATGACTTACATGGGCTTCGTGCCTGCGCAGCAAGTAGCGGAAGAAACCAATTTCGCCCCAATCGTCCGCTAGCCCAATCCTCCGCCACTGTGCCTATCCCAGTTCCACCCCACGCGAGCGGACCGCCGTGTCGGTCGCAGCCAACCCAGTGCCCTCTGGTCGCGAACTCACTCCCAGGCAACGCGGCGGTCTGTCGAGTGGATGCGTTGTTCCAGGTAGCGGGTCAGCGGCCGGATATGCTCTTCTTCTTTCCACACCGCTTCCAGATCTTCGATGATATGATGCTCTGACACCTTGGCCCCATTTTCGTACTCGCGAATTGCCGGGTGCAAGAATGTACTCGACGCCGCCTTGGCGACGTTGTCTTTGCGAATTCGATTGACCTTGAATGGATCTTCATCAGGCGAGGAGGTTCCGAACTCGAGGGTCAAAACAAAGCACCGCCGGTCTTCGTCTACGAAGTGCTTTTGCAGATACGCAACCGGCATCCCCTCATAGTAACGAACCACGCAGTCATCCTGGACGACAACCACATCGCCTAGAAAGGACTGTTGCTGCCAAAGCGCGGAGCAACCATTGACCCTCGAAAGAATCTTCTCGGTCAGGACGTCGGAGTCGAATCGGTGCGTGGTAAACGGCCAATGGGTATCATGGTATTTCTCGGCCAACAACTTGCTAAAGGCCTGAACGTTGTAGCGGAATCCATGAATGAACCCGGACGTGGTCTTCTTGTAATCCCGCATCTGCATCAACGTCCCGATGAAATACATTCCCGGCTGATTCGTGGACTCCCATTCACATGTCAAATTCGGAAACTTGTCAAAAATTGTCATTTCGGGCCGCGACGAGGCATCGAAAATCGAATCGTCAAAACGGAAACCCGTACAGCAGATGATGCGGTCGTAGACCAGCTCTTCGACTTCACCCTCAGCATGCATGTACTGGAACTTCACGATAAAGCTTCCGTCGTCCTGCTGGCGGATCCCGACGGTTTCCGCGTCCAGAATCGCGTTCTGCGACTTGAGCTGGTACGTATCGAGAATGTTGTTGTTGACCGCCCTGAGATCTCCCACAAAGTGCGTCTTCCAGGCAAAGTCGAGCGGGCAGGGGCTTACCAAGTGAATCGTCGCCGCGGTTGGAACCAGATTGTCGGCCGTCTCAAACGCTGAATTGCCTTTGCCGACAATCAGGACGCGCTGATCCACAAAGTCCTGGGGATCGACAGAAACATCTTCGTAACTCTCCGCGAGTTCGATACCGGGAATCTCCGGGACATAGGATCGACTCACGCCGGTCGCTACGATGAGCTTCCGGCATGTATACACCTGACCATCCTGGGCCACGACCCGGAAATCGTCGCCATGGCGCTCGACCGATTGGACACGCGTATTGAATCGAATCTTGAGTCCGAATCGCTGTGCAAAATCCGACAGATACTCGAGCATCGTGTCTGCGGGCGGAAAATACTCCTGGGAGTACTCTTTGAAGAGCAGGGAATAGTCGTCCGTCAGCAACGAATTCCAGTCATGCCTGAGTCTCAGCTCAGGATCATCCGTCCCCGTATGGACCTTGTTGATCGAAATCAGCTTTCGGTGCCGCGGATACTGTTCGAAGAATGCGCCCGGACAGGCGGCACCTTCGAGAATCTGGTAATCTCGCCCGTCGCGTTGAAAGTAGTAACCAAGCTGGATCCCGCTAGGCCCGGCGCCTAGGATAAGGTACTCGCTGTCCGTCGTCATGATTGGCTCTCGCTAGCTATTCGGATTCAAGATGGGTCGTCAAGATACTCTTTCGGCAAACGGTCTACTGAGTGTTCTGCCGAAACCAACATCCGAATACGATCTAGGACTAGGCGAATCAGCCATCTCGGTTTACCCCTATTGCCCGGAGCCCGCGGATTGATGTCGGCCATGAAAAGCCTGGGCGTTGTACGCTGGACGTCTAGCTGCGGTAAATGGGAAACGAATCGGTCTAACCGCGAAGAAAACTTCGGAGGCTGACCGATTCGTTTCCCATTTACCGCAGCTAGACGTCCAGCGTACAACGCCCAGGCTTTTCATGGCCGACATCAATCCGCGGGCTC